>JANQUV010000009.1:40079-116941 GCA_030730585.1 Haliea sp. | reverse complement strand
TTCCATATAATGGTATATACACTGCGTAAGTCGAAATCGATCGTGTCACAGGCTTGAAACATTTGCGTTTACTGGGCATCTTACCACTCAAGCTACCGGCGCTTGTGTCGGCACTTCACCCTTCGGAGAGTCATAATGACAATAAAGGAAATATCCCATCGATCGAACCTTCGTCTGTTGTCTTTCGCAATGTGTGCTGCGCTGCCTATTTTGGCGGGTTGCAGCGATTCCAGCGATGGCGTTGTTGTACCCCTGGTAGAGCCACCCGTAGAACCCGTCGCGGTCCCTTTTCAGGAACTGCTTGATCAGGGGATTGCGCGTTATTTGGGTGAATACACCCCGATGTTGTCGGAGCAGGATGGTGACATCGTGAACCACAGTTTCGGTGCAGGTGAGGGTCCTTTGTGCCTGACAGGGGGCGAATACACGATGGCAACGCGGGACACCGGCTCTGAAGACCTGGTGATTTTCCTGCAAGGCGGTGGCGCCTGTTGGTCCGACCTGTGTTTGGCGACGGAGCAGGCAGCGCCCGGTATCCCGCCGTTGGGCGTGCTCGATCCTGCGCGAGCCGACAACCCGGTGGCGGGCTGGAACACGGTGTACCTACCCTACTGCGATGGCTCGTTGCATGCGGGTGACCAGGATGTGGACACGGATGATGATGGCACCACCGACCGCTTCCATCGAGGCCTGCATAATTTGTCTGCCTCGCTCGATGTAGCGGTGAATACATTCCCTGCGCCGCGCCGCATTTTGTTGACGGGGGTTAGCGCCGGTGGCTTTGGCACAACCTACGCGCTGCCACTGGTGCGCCAGTTGTATCCAGATGTGCCCATTGAGCTGATCAACGATTCTGGCTTGGGTTTGGGCCGCATTGATGAGCCTGCCTTTATTGAGCAACTGCTCACTGAATGGAATGCAACGGCGTTCTTTCCTGAAAGCTGCGAAACCTGTATTGGTGATGACGGCCACATTACCGATTACCACAAGTACCAGCTCAGTGAGGACGACAATTTTCAGCTCGGCATGATGAGCTATACGCGTGACACCGTCATCTCATTGACCTTTGTGCAGGTGGGTGGCGAGGCCTTCGAGGAAGCCTTGATTGGCGAGTTGGATGACCTTGAAGCTGCGTACCCTGGCCGAGTTAAGTCGTTTGTTGCGACAGGTACGGAGCATACGTTCCTGATAGGTGATTTGGGCAAGACCGCTGGCGGAGTGTCCGTGGGTGATTGGGTGACTTCCATGCTGAGTGGCGAGGGCTGGGATACCACTCGCGATTGATTGGCCGCGCTTAAAGCGGAAAATCCCGCCTCGAGGCGGCTCACAAGGCTGTTGCAATGTTATGTAACAAGTGGAAAAAAGCGTGTATCGGCATGTAATGCATAGAGATTTTTTAAACTCCCGTGCTAGGCTTACGCCGGATAACATTCTTGTGGGTAAGTCTGCTGGCAGACATCGCAAGGGCAGGTGATGGTGAGAAAATCACCAAAATCTGCTTTAGAGTGGTCAATAGGGGGCAATAATGATCATTAAAGGCACTACTCTATACTGCCGTGCAGCTGCAATAATTGCCGCGGCGATGGTCATTACCGCCTGTGGAGGAGGGGGAGGCGATGCCGGCTCCGGCTTTCTGCCCGAGGCTCCCAGCAGGCTTGCCATCACTGTGACGTTGGAGAAGGAATCTGTGCCAGTCAATACGGCGCAGGCTTTGGCGCAACCGAGCAGTCCACACGTTTCCCAGATGGCTGTCGAAGTAACAGATAGTGGGACCGGGCGTCCTGTCGCGGATGCAGCGGTGACAGTGTCGTTTTCCGGTGCTCGGATTGGCGGCTTGCTCAGTGAAGACGATCTTGTCGGTGGAACGGGTGAGCCCTTATCCAGTGTGAGTGTTCAAACCGGAGCAAACGGTGAAGCAAGTTTTTACTTCGTGGCAGGAACCGTCAGTGGTGAGGCCAATATTCGGGTGCGTGCAGAGCGCTCGACGGAGGGAAGCGGCGCAGAAACGGTGGTGTCCATCGCCGTTCTCAGCTCAGCAGGGCCTGTGGCGGCGCTGGAGTTTACCGGGCCGTTCATTGAGGCCATTCGCACCAATCGGGTAGAATTTGACTTGGCCGCCGGCGAAACTACCGATTTGCAGAACGGGACCTACAGCCGTGTGATATCGGTGACGGCGAATGATGCCAATGGTAACCCCGTGGCGACGAATACTCCCATTTTGTTCCGTTTGATCGATGCGCCGCTTGACGGCTACCCGGAGTCGGGAGCCGGAAGTTTCGCAATCACCGGTTTCAACGGCAATCCGCTCGAGGGTAATTTTACCCTCAATGCGGCAGGTGGAAGTTTCTCTGCCCAGGGCGCACGGGTGGGTGATCGTCTGGTGCTGGCGCCTGACCCGGACGGTCGTTCATTTTATCATGCAGGTATTCGTACTATCTCCGAATTCCCCGCAGGCCAACCTGACTCTCTGTTGATCCGCACGGATGAAGAGTCCTTTCGTGTGGGCGAGGATCAGGGTGCGAGCGTCCCCTATGTGATCGGACGTGCGCGCGTGGGAAATATCCAGGCGCGTGCCTTTACTGATGCCAACGGAACCGCAAGCACGCTGTTAACGTACCCATTCAGCAATCTTGGGCGCACCGCAATCCTTGTGGCACAAACTGAGGACTTCTCGGTCAGCCGCGTGTTCAACTCCGGTGGTCCGGTCTATCTGGGCTCATTGGAAGAGGTCGGCGTGAGCCTGACTGCTTCGACCAGCATCCTGCCGAGTAACGTTTCCGACGGTGTAGTGTCACTCTGTGTTCGTGATGGAAACCAGGCGCCGCTGTCGTCGCAGTCAATCCAGTTCAGCACCGGGGACACGTTTGGAGCCAGCGTCGATGTCAATGGCCTGGGCTCTTCGGGTACGCTGGTCACAGGCGCTGGCGGTTGTACTACAGCGGTTGTGAATGTGCAGAGTCAGCTCCCGGGCAGCGGCGAAATCGCACTGCTGTTCGCCGTGCAATCACTCGGTGCGCCGAGCGAGGTCGAGGTGACTATTCTTGCATCGGGTGAAGGCAACCTGATCGGTAACCTGAACTGTTCGTCAAGCACACTGGGTCTTCTTTATTTGACGGATGCCGGTGAACCTATCCCTGACGCGCTGATTTCTGCTACGGATTTTAGCTGGCCGGTCGGTAGCCCGAACTTTATCTTCACCCCGGCTTCGGATTCCGGGTCAAGTGCGGGCGTCACCGACGCAAGTGGGGCGGTAGCGGTGCGTTACTCGATCTTGCTGCCCCCTGCCCAGGAGAACGACCAGGCGGTCACCTATACGGCCACATTTGAGACGGGTAGCGGCGACGTTACGTTCGATTTCGAGTGCGTGTTCACCGTTACGGGTACTGGGCCGGTTCCATAAGTCAGGATGATTGCGGGCTACGTCGCTGCCGGTGTGGCAATCAGTAGCCCGCAGTCGATCGCCGCTGAACCCACGCGACGGTCCGTTCCCCCGGATCGCTGACGCTTGGCGCTGCGTCTCAAACACCTTGCAGGCCCTTATAGCCAGCCGGCAACATCGAGAATTTTCAGGCCCCCCAGGCCGACCGCAACCGCAACCACCGCGCCTCCGAGCAGGTTTGCCGGCCATCGGTTCACTTGCGCGCCCAGCAGCGTGCGGCTATTCATTACCATCAGCAGAAAGACCGCCACCACCGGCAGCAGCAGTCCATTGGCCATCTGCGCCATGAGGATCGCGCTGAGCGGCCGGGTCCCCAGTGACGCAAACAGCGTGCCAGTGACCAGAACGCCCAGCCACACCAGGCGAAAGCCGGTGCCGGTCATTCGGGATGGCCAACCCAACGCGCCACAGACGGCATAAGAGGCGGCCAGTGGTGCTGTAATCGCGCTGTTTAGCCCTCCCGCAAACAGGCCGGCAGCGAAAATGGTATGTGCGGCCTGCCCCAGCAACGGCTCAAGCTGCAACGCCAGCGAGCCGCCATCGAATGCGATACCCGTACCGAAGAATGCCGTGGCCGCGGTGCTCATGATAGCGAGCGTTATTAACCCGCCCAGGCCAATCGACAGCCCGCTGTCGAGGCGTGACTCGCGAATCGCCCGTTCCAGAGGCAGGTTTGCGGGCCACTTCTCACGTACGGCATTGGCATGCAGGAAGAGGTTGTAGGGGACGACAGTTGTGCCAATCAATGCGATGGCAACCATCACCGAACCCTCGGGTAGCGTGGGTTGCAGCAGGCCACGAAGCAGGTTCGTCAGGGACGGGCTGATGACGATGGCCGCGAGCAAGAACACCACGCTCATTACCAGCACGAGCACGATGAGCACGGCTTCTAAAACTGCGTAGCGACCGCTGGCCAGCAGAACTGCGGCTGCCAGCCCGATCATGACCGACCAGAACCCGCTGCCGATCCCGGAGACGGTACTCAGGGCCAGTGCTGCGCCGGCAATATTGCCTGCCTCGTAGGCGGCATTGCCGACGCCGATAGCCAGCACCACCAGCACGACCGCCAGCTTTCCCAGCACAGGGCTGCTGAAGTGAGCCCGCATGGCCTCGGCGAGGCCGGCGCGCGTTGCCAGCCCCAGGCGTGCACTCATTTCCTGCAGGATGTAGGTGGCGAAGACTGAAAATAGCAGCGCCCAGAGTAAGGCAAAGCCAAAGTGGGCGCCCGCAGAGCTGGCCGTGGTGATCGTACCAGGGCCAATAAACGCCGCGGTAACCAATAGCCCGGGGCCGAAGCGGAAGCCGCGTGTGGTCGTCATCAGTAGTGGATGCCCCGAAACTTGTCAGCTTGGATATAGTAGCAGGCTGGCGCTAGGATGTCGGGGTGGGCTGCTGATACCATGCCGTGCATGATCAGTTCGCGCCCATTGTATTCTTTGTGTGTTTCTGTGGTTGTGTACCACAGTGATCTGCAGCACCTTGGGGAAACCTTGGCCACGCTGCTGGTGGCCGTGCAGGACGCGCGTGACGCGGGAGTACTGAGCACTGTCGATGTAGTGGTGGTGGATAACTCGCTGTGTGCAGGCTATCACCAGAGCTTGCGTGACGCGTTGGCGACTACAGGCTGGGATGATGCAGGCATAGTGTGCAGTATCGAAGCGCTGGCCGGCAATGCCGGCTACGGAGGTGGCCATAATGTGGCGCTGGGCCGGAGTACAGCCGACTATCATCTGGTCTTGAATCCCGACATTACGCTCGATCGCGCCGCACTGAGGGTTGGCTTGGCGTATCTGCATGAGCAGGCTGAAGTCGCCCTGGTGTGCCCGCGTGGCGCCTTGGCAGACGGCAGCCCTGCACATCTTGGCAAGCGTATGCCAACCGTGCTGGTTCTTGCACTCAGGGCCTTTGGCCCCGAGTGGCTGCAGGCGCGCTTTGCGCAGCGGCTCGCGCACTACGCGATGCATGACCTAGAGCGAGCTGATGGCCCAGCGGCGGTGCCGCTTGCCAGCGGCTGCTTTATGTTGATACGCGGCGCCGCTATGCGTGAGTTGGGGGGCTTTGACGAAGGGTATTTTTTGTACTTCGAAGACTATGACCTGTCTCTCCGGTTGGCGACATTGGGGGCTCTTGTTTATCTGCCGACGATGCAAGTACGTCACTACGGAGGCCACAGTGCGGGTAAAGGCTGGCGTCACCGGTGGTACTTCTTGCGCTCGGGGCTGCGCTTCTTCCGTCAGTACGGCTGGCGTTGGCTGTAGCGACTGCCCAAAGCTGCTAAGCTATCCGTTCCTCGTTATGTGAATCGGCTTATGCCAACGCCCCGAGATCTGCACAAATTGGCCTATCTGGATGCTTTGGGCTTACAGCTGTTGGTTGCCCGTGAAGTATTGCCGGGTGCTGCGCCGAGTGCGCCCGTGATGCGCTTTGAACGGCGGGCCGTGCAGGATGGCACGGAGGCGGCGGCGCGCGTCCATCCATCGTCATTGGGGCAAGTAGTCCCGTCGCCAGAGGGGGTCCCGGTGAGCCCGCCGACTGCACCGCCAGCGGTGATGCCTCCGCCGTCAACCGTATCCCCAAAGCCACAAGCTTCCCCGGTGCAAGCCATTGCACCCACACCACCGGCTGCGCAAGCGCTGAGCTTCAGCGTGGTGGCGATTGTCAGTGGTGGTTGCCTTTGGCTGCAGGCGACGCAGGCGCCAGAACTGCCGCCTGAGCAGCTGCAGTTGATTCGCGCGATGGCCTTTGCGCGCTGTTCTCGTGCCGGCCCGGGGCGGGTGGATACCGCGCAGGTCACCCGTTTTGATTGGCCATTGCACCGCAATCGTCAGTTGGACCTTAGTGCTGAAGCCGCCGCCGCCGCCCTCACCGGTTTCGTGCTCCGTCAGCTGCGTGACCAAGGCTGCGGGGGCCTGGTATTGCTCGGTGAGCGCGCTGGGCATTATCTGTTACAGCCAGAGCTCGATGAGGTGGCGACAGTTCGCCTGCCGGATACGGCGGAGATGATGGCCGAGCCCGCACAAAAGCGCGAGGCATGGGTTGCGCTGATGGCACTGGAGCAATAGTGGAATCGCTGATTCGGCCGTCATTGCCCGGCGATGCCGGCGCCATGTGTATGCTGGATGCAGCGTCCTCTGCGTGGCCGTGGCGTGAATCCCAGTTTGTTCACTGCTGCGCCGGGGGAGACGATCAGCGAGAGCGAGCTTTGTTGTTAGAGCTAGACGGTCATTTGCAGGGGTTTGTGGTGTTCGCTCGCGAATTTGATGATGGCAGCATTTATAATATTGTGGTTGGCGTGGAGGGTCGCCGTCAGGGTTTTGGGCTGCGCCTGCTGACCGCTGCCGTCGAGGCTCTGGTGGATACTGGTGCCCGTCGTTGTGTTTTGGAGGTGCGTAAATCCAACAAGCCTGCACGCAATCTGTATGAACAGTTGGGGTTTCACGTGGACGGCATGCGGCGTAATTACTACCCGACGCCCGAGGGCCGTGAAGACGCAATACTCATGTCACTGGACTTGTGAGACAACAATGAACGTAGTGGAAACTGAGTGGTGGTCCATGGCTTTGGCGCCCGAGTGGTGGGCTGATGTTGAGGAAGACGGCACCGTGCTGGTGGCGGACGAAGACGATGTTGGCTGCCTTGAAATCACCACGCTGCACAAGCAGGATGGGGCGCTGGAGCAGGCGGAGTTGAAGTATATCGCTGAGACGGAGTCGCCCGGTGCAGCGGCCTGGGTGGCGGTAACCTGCGGCGACTTCGGTGGCTGGGAAACCCGGTTTGCAGAGGGGGAAGCGGCGGTGCGCGAATGGTACCTCGCCTCTGGCGGTGTGCTCGTGTTTGTCAGCTACAGCTGCAACCACGATAACAAGGGGATGGACGACTCCGCCGTAGACGCGCTGCTTGATACTCTGGCGCGGACTGAGCCGGCGGCTGCGTGACCGCCTGTTGCGCGACAGCGTTGTGCGATAGCAGCCGCTAGCTTATTGTTCCAGTGACCCTGACACGCTTTGCGCCTTTCACGGGGGCTGCTTTCACAGCATCCTGACGGCGTTTGATGTGGCTATCGATAAGGTTTTTACCCGCAATTATCAAGCCAGTGAAAATGAAGGCGCCAGGTGGCAGAATGGCCAGCAGGAAAGGTTGGTAGTCTTCAACCAGCACGAGTTTCCAGCTTGCAGCGGAGGCGCCAAACAGCAACTGCATGTCCGCAAACAGCGCCCCGGTGCCGAGCACCTCACGCACGGCGCCCAGTAGCACCAGTACAACGCCAAACCCCAGCCCCATAATAAGCCCGTCATACAGGGCGGGAGCGATGGCATGTTTGCTGGCGAAGGCATCAGCGCGGCCCAGGATCACACAGTTGGTGGTGATCAGGGGCAGAAAAATTCCCAGAATCTGGTAGAGCTCAAAGGCAAACGCCTGCATCAACAACTCAGTACAGGTGACCGCTGAAGCAATAATCATTACAAACACGGGCAGCCGCACTGCATCCGATACGACGTTGCGGATAATAGACACTGCGGTATTGGAGCACACTAGCACCAGAGTGGTGGCAACCGCCAAGCCGAGCGCATTGACCACATTGCCGGTGACCGCGAGCAGGGGGCAGAGCCCAAGCAGCTGGACGATGGCCGGGTTGTTTTTCCACAGGCCGTTTAGAGTCAGTTCACTGTACGCTGGCGTGTTCATGCGGCTTTTCCCTCTGCGGGTGCTGCGGGTGTCGCAGGTGCTGTGCCAAACAGCGTATCACGCTCGCTCTGCACAAAGACCAGCGCACGTTGTACGGCCGCAACTACCGCCCGCGGCGTGATGGTAGCGCCGGTAAACTGGTCAAATGCCCCTCCGTCCTTAAGTACCCCCCACTTTGCCGGCTCCGGGTTGGCGAGTGAGCGGCCGCTGAAAGAGAGAATCCAGGAAGATTTGCGCAGGTCAACTTTGTCGCCCAAGCCCGGCGTTTCACGGTGCTTGACGGTACGCACGCCGGCAATGCTGCCGTCGGCATTGACGCCCACGATGAGTTCGATGTCGCCGCTGTAGCCATCTCGCGCAACCACCGGAACAATCACCGCAACAACTTCACCGGCGTTGCGCGCAATGTACATAGGCCGCGGCTCACGCAAACCGAGTTGCGTGGCCTCCGGCGTTAGCAGGCGCGTGTCGTCGAGCATGCTGTTATCGTGGCGCCCCCGTGGAATTACTTCGAGCAGCGCTTTCTCTTCTGCATGGCGCTGCTCCAAGGCTATGCTGTCGCGCGTGGCCAGCCACGTGCCGGCGATCAGCAAGGCTGTGAACAGTGCGAACAGCGCGAGCAGGGCACTATTGCGGGTGATGGACTGCCCGAGTAGTTGCATTATTCCGGACTCTTGGGTTGTTTATGGCCATACACGCGGGGCTGTGTGTAGTGGTCAATAAAGGGGGCCGCAAAGTTTGCGATTAACACGGCAAAAGCAATGGCGTCTGGATAGTTACCCCAGACACGGATCAAGTACACCAGTACCCCGATCAGTGCGCCAAAGACCAGACGGCCGCGCACTGAAACCGCTGAGGAGACGGGGTCGGTGATGATAAAAAATGCGCCGAACATCGTTGCGCCGCTGAGCAGGTGGAATACCGGTGAGCCACCGCTAGATGAGCTGCCCCCATCGTAGAAAAGCGCCGCCATCAGGGAAAGGCTGGCCAACATGGCGACGGGTGCGTGCCAGGTAAAGATACGTCGATACAGCAGCCAAAGGCCGCCCGCCAAAAAGGCCAGGTTCACCCACTCCCAGCCCACGCCGGCCCAGCGCCCGAGCTGAGGCGACTGCGCCCAGAGGTCTTCCATCAGCAGCCCCTGATTTTGCCGAAGTATGTCGAGGGGGGTCGCCATCGTGAGCCCATCGTACTGTGCGGGAAGAAAGCAGGCTTGCAGCGCTTCCCAGAGGCCGGGTACATCCCCCAATCCCCTCGGCGGCGCCCATGAGCTCATCTGCAGCGGGAAGGAGATTAGCAGCACAACGTAGCCGACCATGGCGGGATTGAAAGGGTTATAACCCAAACCACCGTAAAGCTGCTTGGCCATGAGAATGGAGGACGCAACCCCAACGGCAATCAGCCACCAGGGTGAATAAGGTGGCAGAGCAATGCCCAGCAGCACGCAGGTCACCAAGGCGCTGCCGTCCTTTAAATAGAATGCCAGCGAGCGGCCGCGCAGTGACAGCGCAAGTGCCTCGCAGGCCAGGCCGACGATGCACGCCCAAGCCACATTCACCAGGGTGCCGAAACCAAAAAACAGCGTGAGCAAAAATAGCCCGGGCACGGTCGCCAACAGCACTTGGCGCATAACCATGCCGGTGCTGAAAGTACCGTGTGCGTGGGGCGAACTGATGCGCATTAAGGACATCAGCTCGCCCCGGCTTCGCTAGCGGCTGATTCAGCTTCGGTCAGTTTGCCTCGAAGGCGTTCTGCCGATGCTTCCAATGCGGCGACGATTTTGGCGTCCTCACCGGATGCGTGGCTCTGGGCAAGGCGCTGTTCGGCTTTCTCCAGCTTTTGGCGCAGGGTGTCCAGTGCGGATGCAGCTGCGGCAGGTTCAGTGCCTGTACCGGCCTGCTGCGCCGCCTTTTTGGCTTTTGCGCGGTCTATGGCTGCCTGAATAGGGTCTTCACCGCCTTCTTGGGTTGCCAGCTGGGTGCGCTTTTCGGCGGCGGCCTTGCGTGCCGCGCGCTTCGCCTCGCGCTCTTCGTCTTCCTGTGCAAGCCGGGTCTGACGAGCTTCAAAGCGCTCGCGAGCCTGCTCTGACTTGGCGTGGTCGCGGCGTTGCTGGAGGATGTCGGCCTTGGAGGCACGGTAGTACTGCACCAGCGGGATGTGGCTGGGGCAAACCCAGGAGCAGGCGCCGCACTCAATGCAGTCAAACAAGTTGTGCTGTTCGAGCTTCTCAAATTCCTTGCCCTGTGCAAACCAGAATAATTGCTGTGGCAACAGGCTGGCGGGGCAGGCTTCGGCGCACAGGCCGCAGCGAATGCAGGGTTGCGCCGGTGGCGGTGGCGGCAGCTCTGCCGTGGTCGGCGCGAGAATGCAATTGGTTGTTTTGACGATCGGTGCCTGCGGGTTGGTGACAGTGAAGCCCATCATTGGCCCGCCCATTACCAGCCGTTCGCAGCGTTCCGGTTGCAGCCCGGCGAGATCCAGCAGATGTTGCATGGGCGTGCCCAGCAGCACTTCGAAGTTCTGCGGTGTTGCAACGGCATCCCCGGTCACCGTGGTAATACGCGAGATTAACGGCCTGCCATAAATAACGGCATCGCGCACGGCAACGGCGGTGCCCACGTTTTGGCAGACAATGCCGATATCGCCAGGCAAGCCCCCTGCCGGTACCTGCTTTCCGGTGAGTATTTCAATGAGCTGCTTTTCCCCGCCAGAAGGATACTTGGTGGGGAAGGTGACGATTTCAACGTGGCTTGCTGAAGCCGCCGCTTCGCGCAGCGCGGCGATGGCTTCAGGCTTGTTATCTTCCAGCCCCAGCAGAGTTTCTTCGGGCTGCAGAATATGCTGCAGGATGGCCACCCCTTCCAGGATGTCCGCCGCGCGCTCGCGCATCAGTATATCGTCGGCGGTGATGTAAGGTTCGCATTCGGTACCGTTTATGATCAGGGTCTTGACGCTGCGACCTGGTTTGCCCATGAGTTTCACCGCGGTGGGGAAACCTGCCCCACCCATGCCCGCAATGCCCGCGCTGCTGATCAATTCCAGCAGTTCGCTGGCGTCACAGTCACGGTAGTCGGCCACACCTTGGTGCGGCGTCCAGAGGTCTTGTTGGTCACAGTCGATGACAATACAAGGTGCCGGGAGGCCGGAGGGGTGAGGGATTGGCCGATCTTCAATGCCGCTGATGCGCCCCGAGCTGGGCGCATGCAGTGTCGCGCTGACATGCCCCGCGGCCTCCGCGATAACTTGCCCTTTGAGGACGTAGTCGCCCACTGTAACGACGGGCCGCGCGGCTGCCCCAATGTGCTGTGACAGGGGTAAAATCAGTTGTGCGGGCACGCCGGCTGAGCGGATGCCACTGCGCACTGACTGGTGCTTGTTCTCGGCGGGGTGAATGCCGCCGTGAAAGTCGTATACCCGTCTCATGCGGCACGCTCTGCTGTTGCCGAATCGGTGGCGATGATCTCAAGGTTATTACTGCGCGGCGCAGGCAGTTGCCAATGCCAGGTCTGCAGGCTTTCTTCCAGCGGCAGCATATCGATACAGTCGACGGGGCAGGGCTCAACACAGAGGTCACAACCGGTGCATTCACTGGCGATGACGGTGTGCATTTGTTTCGCTGCGCCGAGTATGGCGTCGACCGGGCAGGCCTGAATGCACTTGGTGCAACCGATACATTCGTCTTCGCGAATATAGGCGACAGTTTTCACTTTTTCTTCGCCATGCTCCGCGTCTAGCGGAGGCGCTTCTACGTCGAGCAGGTCGGCCAATGCCTGGATAGTGGCTTCACCGCCCGGGGGGCATTTATTAATGGCTTCCCCGCCGGCGATGGCCTCCGCATAGGGGCGACAGCCGGGGAAGCCACACTGCCCGCATTGGGTTTGCGGCAGGATCGCATTGATTTCATCCGCAATCGGGTTGCCTTCTGCGCGAAAGCGCACAGCCGCAAAGCCCAGCAGTGCACCGAAAGGCGCACCCAGGCCCACTAGCGCCAGCAGCGCCGCCAGCAGGGGATAGTCAGTGACCCATGCCATCATCGCGCTATACCAACCCCGCAAATCCCATAAAGGCCAGGGACATCAGCCCGGCGGTGACCATGCCGATGGCAGGACCGCGGAAGGGTTCCGGCACATCGGCTACGGCGAGCCTCTCGCGCATGGCTGCAAATAGTATCAGCACCAACGCGAAGCCCAGCGCCGCGCCAAAACCGTAGAATAACGCCTGCATAAAGCTGTGATCTTTGTTGATATTGAGCAATGCGACACCCAATACGGCACAGTTGGTGGTGATGAGTGGCAAATACACGCCCAGCACCCGATGCAGCAAAGGGCTGCTTTTACGCACGACCATCTCAGTGAATTGCACGACCACGGCAATCACCAGGATAAACGAAATAGTGCGCAGGTATTCCAGCCCAAGGGGTTGCAGCAACAGGTGATAGGTCAGGTGGCTGCAGGCTGAAGCGAGGGTGAGTACAAAGGTGGTTGCCATGGACATGCCCATGGCGGTTTCCAGTTTGTTGGACACGCCCATGAAGGGGCACAGCCCAAGAAACTGCACAAGAACGAAATTGTTGACCAGAATCGCTCCGATCAAAAGTATGGAATAGTCGGCCAGCACAATGTTGTCGTCGGAGTCCGTAAAAGTTGCCTAATGGTAAGTAGTTATCCTCGTAGAAACAATCGCCTGGGAGGCATAAACCAGCCGTTGGTTCAGCTTTGGCTGGCTTGTGCTTCATCTGCGCTGGCTGCCAGCAGAGCGTCCACACCTGCCGGGTCCACCCGGGTTAACAGTGGTTGAAACGTTGATAGGCCATGGTTCAGCAAAGGCCCTTGGGTCAGCGCAGTCCAGTCCAGAGAACAGTTCAGGAACTGCTCTGATTTTTCTGCCATAGTAGGCAGCACGGGTTTCAAGTAGATCATGATAACTCGGAAGAGATTGACCCCCATGCTGCAGACAGCATGCACATCGGCTTCTCGCCCAGCTTCTTTTGCCAGCACCCAGGGTTTGCGCTCATCTATGTATTGGTTGGCCCGGTCAGCCAGCGCAACGATGGCGCGTATCGCTTTGCTGTACTCGCGCTGTTCGTAGGCTTCTGCAATCGTATCGCTGTGCTCTAAAAATGACTGCAACAGCGCGGGTTCAGCGCATTTGGCAGTAGTGGTGTTGTCGAAACCCTTGCGCAGGAAGCCCGCGCAGCGGCTGGCTATATTGACGATCTTGCCCACTACATCCGAGTTCACCCGCTGCACGAAATCTTCGAGGTTTAAGTCAATGTCATCGACGCCAGCGCTGAGTTTGGCGGCAAAGTAATAGCGTAAGTACTCAGCATCAAGATGTTGTAGGTAAGTGCCCGCGTTGATGAACGTGCCGCGACTCTTGGACATTTTTGTGCCGTTGACGGTCAGGAAGCCGTGGACATAAACAGCCGTCGGGGTGCGCAGGCCTGCCGAGTGGAGCATAGCGGGCCAAAACAAGCCGTGGAAGTTGATGATGTCCTTGCCGATAAAATGCAAGAGTTCGGCATCAGCGTCGGTATGCCAGTAGCGGTCAAAATCGCAGCCAGTGCGCTCGCAGTAGTTTTGAAAGCTGGCGATATAGCCGATTGGGGCGTCGAGCCAGACGTAGAAATACTTGCCGGGCTCGCCGGGGATTTCGAAGCCGAAGTACGGCGCATCGCGGCTGATATCCCATTCCTGCAGGCCGCTTTCGGTCCATTCACGCAGTTTATTGGCGATCTGCGGCTGCAACGTGCCGGAGTCAATCCAGGTGGCCAGCATGTCTGCCAGCGCTGGCAGCGTAAAAAAGAAATGAGTGGATTCCTTGTCGATAGGGCGCGCGCCCGAAATTGCAGATACGGGGTCGATGAGTTCGGCGGGCGAGTAGGTGGCCCCACAGGCTTCGCAGTTATCGCCGTATTGGCCCGGTGTTTTACAGCGTGGGCAGCTCCCCTTGATAAAGCGGTCTGCCAGAAAGAGTTGTTTCTCGGGGTCAAAGGCTTGCACGATTTCGCGGCTGGCAATGTGTCCGTTCGCCTTTAAGCGGGCGTAGATCTCTTCGCTCCAGTAGCGGTTCTCTTCTGAATGCGTGCTGTAGTAATTGTCGAAGCCGATGCTAAAGCCTGCGGCGTCCTGCTCATGCTCCGCCTTGATTTTGGCGATTTGTTCTTCGGGAGTAATACCGAGTTTTTCCGCGGTCAGCATGATGGCGGTGCCGTGGGCATCATCGGCACACACATACAGGCAATCGTGGCCGCGCGACTTCTGAAAGCGCACCCAGATATCGGTTTGCACCATCTCCAGCATGTGCCCCAGGTGCAGAGGCCCATTGGCATAGGGTAGGGCGCTGGTGACGAGGATCTTGCGCACGCTGCTTTTGGGCATCGGCTGTTCAGTTCCATGCAGGTGAGAAAAGGGGGCGTACTATAGCGGCTTTGCAGGCTCCAGTCATTGTCGGGGCTCTGACAACTGCCTATACTGGCGGCCAAATTCGCCCGGGCCATGCTGGTTTGGGTGGAAGAATGATACGGACAGCTGCCAGCCATGAATACGATCAAACACATTATCGCCGTCGCCTCGGGCAAAGGTGGCGTGGGTAAATCCACAACCGCCGTTAACCTGGCGCTCGCGCTGCAGGCTTTAGGTGGCAGCGTAGGTTTGCTGGATGCCGATATTTACGGGCCTAGCCAACAGCGCATGTTGGGCCTGCCCGAAGGCACGAAACCCGAGCAAAAAGACGGTAAGTGGCTGCTGCCAGTGATGGCCCACGGCCTCAAGACTATGTCCATGGGGTTTCTGGCCAGTGAGCGCACGCCGATGGTGTGGCGCGGCCCGATGGCCGGCGGTGCTCTGGTGCAAATGCTGGACCAAACCCTGTGGGGCGAACTGGATTATCTGGTGATTGATATGCCCCCGGGTACGGGTGATATCCAGCTCACCTTGTCGCAAAAAGCCACCGTGGCCGGCGCCGTAATTGTCACCACACCTCAGGATATCGCCTTGCTGGACGCCCGTAAGGGCATTGAAATGTTCCGCAAGGTGGACGTGCCGATTCTCGGTATCATCGAGAATATGGCCGTGCATATCTGCAGCCAATGCGGGCATGCAGAGCACATTTTCGGCCGGGACGGCGGCGAGCGCGTATCTCAGGACTATTCCGTTCCTCTATTGGCGAGTTTGCCGCTGGCTTTGTTGATTCGCGAGCAGACTGACAGCGGCACACCCACGGTGATTGCGGCGCCAGATTCTGCAGAAGCGCAGCTCTACCTTGGCGCTGCCCGGGCAATTCAAGCGACGCTCGTGGATCCTTCTGCCGGCAGTGACGCCTTGGTGCCAACAATTCGAATGACCGACGACTGACCGGAGTAAGGTATAGCGTGAGTATTAAAGCCGATAAATGGATCCGCCGGATGGCGGAGCAACACGCAATGATCGAGCCCTTTGAACCTGGCCAAGTGCGTAGCGATGGCGACCGTCGCCTGATCTCATACGGTACCTCCAGCTACGGCTACGATGTGCGCTGCTCTAACCATTTCAAAGTGTTTACCAACATCAACTCGGCGACCGTGGACCCGAAGGCCTTTGACGAAAACAGCTTCGTGGACGTGCGGGGCGACGTCTGCGTCATTCCGCCGAACTCTTTTGCGTTGGCTGTGACCGTCGAATACTTCCGTATACCGCGTAATGTGCTGACGATTTGCCTGGGTAAATCGACCTATGCCCGTTGCGGCATTATCGTGAACGTCACGCCGCTAGAGCCGGAGTGGGAAGGTCATGTAACCTTGGAGTTCTCCAATACCACCACACTGCCGGCAAAGATCTACGCCAATGAAGGCGTTGCACAGATGCTGTTTTTTGAGTCAGACGAAGTGTGCGAGACGAGCTATCGTGATCGTGGCGGCAAGTACCAAGGGCAACGCGGCGTGACCCTGCCGCGTGCCTGACGTGACTGATTCTGGCGCTTAATGCCGGAGTAAGTAATGCTTCAGGGGGCTGCGGCCTTTAGGAGGGTGGCCAAGGGCTCACCACCCATGCTGCCTTCTTTGAGCATCACCTCAATGGGTTGGTCGTCCTCAACATGGACCGTCTTAACCATAAGGTATTCCCAATCTGGCGCCAGCCACATATTGGAGGCGCGGTCCGGATCCTCATGTAAACGCTCAAAGCGGAAGGTGTTCACGGGGCCCATCGGGGTGTCGAGGATTTCTTCGCCCATATAGACCAGTTCATAGTCGCGTATGCGTTTGCCGTCAGCGATGCGCACCTGCAGGTTTTCACGCGGGTTTTCCTTGGACAGGAGTTGCAGGCGCAGTTGTTCCTGCTGGCTCATGCGGTCTAAGGTGCCCGCGGTGTAGGGGAGGTCATACCACTCATCTTTGTAAAAGCTGCGCACGGTCTCGGAGCCAGGCGTGAAGTGCACTTCCCGACGACGATTGATCAGGCCCGTGCCCTGATAGATATAGGATTTCGGCTGGATCTGCGCGCCGACGACGTCAAACACGGCAACTTCATGGAAACCTACTACTAGAAGCTTCCCCCCATTAGTCAATGTGTAGCGCCCATCCCCCTCGTCTTTGAGTTCACGCTCCAGGGTGACCGTCATGCCACGCGCCGAGGTCGAGTACTCAGCCAGGTAAGGTTGCAGTGAGGGCGCATCGCCGGGCTCACTGGCAACTACCTGGCCAGTGCTGAGTATTAAGCTGGCGCTAATGCCCAGCAGCGCTGTCAGCAGCCAGCGGTGGCGGGTACTGCAGCCCACAGGCTGGAATTTTCTGGCCATCGAAATGTGCTCCTTGTTGATCCAGTGTGAGCCTGCCTTGCAGGAACCAGAGGGCGGCCAGCGGGTAAATGGCATGCTCTACGCTCAGAACGCGCTGCGCCAAGCTATATGCGGTGTCGTTGGCCCCGACTGCGACTCGTGCTTGCAGCACGGGTGGGCCCCCATCCAATTCCGGTGTCACGAAGTGCACGGTGCTGCCTGCTTCACTGTCGCCGGCGTCAATAGCGCGTTGGTGCGTGTGTAGCCCCGGGTACTTGGGCAACAATGACGGATGAATGTTCAATAATCTACCCGCAAAAGGTGTGATAAATACCGGCGTGAGGATGCGCATAAAGCCAGCTAACACAACCAGGTCGGGTTGTGCTTGTTGCAGTCGTGCCACCAGTGCAGCATCAAACCCTTCCCGGTCTGCGTAGTCCGTGTGCGCAATACAGGCCACCTCGATCCCCGCGTCGCGCGCGCACTGCAGCCCCGCAGCATCAGCGCGATTACTCACGACCAAACAGATTTGCGCGGGTAGCTGGCCCGTTTTGCAGGCCTCAATGAAGGCTTGCAGGTTGGAGCCGCGGCCGGAAATCAGCACCGCAATGCGGCCTGAGGGTTGCTCAGGCATCAGGCCAGGTCCACACCGCGTTCGCCGTTGATGACGGTGCCGAGCTCCCATGCCTTCAGGCCATGCTGACTCAGCAGGGTGAGCGCAGTTTCGACTGAAGCGCTCGCGACGCACAGTACCATGCCCACGCCACAGTTGAAGGTGCGGTACATTTCGGGTGTCGCCACATTGCCCTGTTCCTGCAGCCAGCTAAAAATCGCTGGCCACTGCCAGCTCGAGGTGTTTACCACCGCCCTGCAGTCGGTTGGCAGCACGCGGGGCAGGTTCTCCGGCAGGCCGCCCCCGGTAATATGGCTGAGAGCTTTCACGTCTACTTGACGAAACAGTTCCAGTAGTGCCTTCACATAAATCAAAGTAGGGGTGAGCAGGGTCTGGCCGAGAGTGCTGTCGCCGAACGGTTGCTCCAGTGACGCGCCGCTGACTTCGAGGATTTTGCGCACGAGCGAATAACCGTTGGAGTGTGGTCCGCTGCTGCCGATGGCAATCAAAGTGTCGCCGGCGGCAACCTTGCTGCCATCTATGATTGCTGATTTTTCAACCACGCCGACACAGAAACCTGCCAAATCGTAATCTTCGCCCTCATACATGCCCGGCATTTCCGCGGTTTCGCCGCCGACCAGTGCGCAACCCGCTAACTCGCAGCCATGGCCGATGCCGCTGACCACATCGGCCGCGGTGTCGACGTTCAAGGCGCCCGTAGCGTAATAATCAAGGAAGAACAGGGGTTCTGCGCCGGCCACTACGAGGTCGTTCACACACATGGCCACGAGGTCGATGCCGATGGTGTCGTGAATGCCCATATCCATTGCCAGACGTAGTTTGGTGCCGACTCCGTCCGTGCCCGAAACCAGTACGGGCTGCTTGTAGCCCTCAGGGATTTCGCACAGCGCACCGAACCCCCCCAGGCCTCCGAGCACTTCAGGGCGAGTGGTACGCCGTGAAACCGCTTTGATGCGCTCTACCAGTGCGTTGCCCGCGTCAATATTAACGCCGGCATCTTTGTAACTTAGGGGCTTACCCTTGTTGTCTGTGCTCATGGTGTGCGGGTCCAGTTCAGTTGTGGGCACCTGCTTGAGCAGGGGCGCGTATTCTAGCGCTAAACGCACGCTGATTCACGCGCGCGGCAATTTTCACGCTGACACATTTCGCCGGGCTCTGCTGCTGTTACAATGCACGCTTTGTCGGTGATCTGGAGGCCAGTTTGGGTGTGTCCTTGAAGTGGGTGGCGGCGATGCTGCTGCTTGTCGTATACAACGCCCACTCGGCAGAGCTGGTGCGTGACCTTTACGTTGCCGAGATGTCGGTAGCAGACCGCACGGAAGTTGAATTGGCTCGTGCCGCAGGCGCCGGGCTTGCTGAAGTGTTGGTCAAGGTCTCGGGCACGGCAGAGGTGTTGCAGCTGCCGGCATTGTCAGCGGCGCTCAAGGATGCACGTGCGAAGGTGTTGCAGTACTCGTACCACAGAATTGACGCGGGTGATGCCGCATTGTCTGCGCGTGTGGAATTTGATCCAGCACAGGTGCGCGAGCTGTTGCTCAGTGCAGGGGCCCCGATCTGGACGGCTACGCGCCCGGCCGTCTTGGTTTGGTTGGTCGTCGAGGAGGCCGGAGAGCGGCGTTTTGTCAGCCCGAGTTCACACCCGCAGCTTGCCGCGGAACTGGCGGAGGGTTTCCGTCGCCGAGGAGTGCCCTTGCGTTTTCCTCTGTTCGATATTGCCGATGCGGCCGCGCTGGACGCGACTGACGCCTGGCAATTGTCAACGTCTGCGATAGAGTCGGCATCCTCTCGGTACCGCACATCTGAAGTGTTGGCGGGGCGTATGGCGGTGTTCGCGGCAGGTGACAGCGCCGGTGACTGGGCCTACTTTTCAGTACAGAGCCGGCGGGATCTCAGCGTGCCGCGCACCGAGGCTGCGCAGTTTCTGCAGGCTGGCGTCAACCAGGTGGTCGGGGATATGGCGCTGCGCTACGCCATTGGCGGGGGCGCGGAGGTGAACGATGCGCTGCTACTGCGGGTTGGCGGGATTGGCAGCTATGCCGACTATGCGGCGGTTGTAAGTTGGCTGAAGGGTCTCGAGCCTATCCGTCAGACGCAGGTGACTTCGCTACAGAATGAAACACTCACACTGTCGGTGACGGCGGTGGCTGATGCCGGTCAGCTGGCCTCCATTATTGAATTGAACACGCGCATGCAGCCCGTGGTGTCCAGCGTTGGCGGGGGGTTAAATTACCAGTGGCAGAATTAGAGCCTGGAGCGTCCTTACCCGTGCAGCGTTGGCCGCTGGCGCTGGTGGTGCTCGCATTATTGTCAGTGATGTTCTACGTGTTGCAGCCAATTTTGCTGCCCTTTGTGCTTGGCGGCTTGCTGGGTTACCTGGGAGATCCCCTGGTGGACGCGCTGGAGCGTCGCGGGCTTGGGCGCACAGCGGGTGTGCTGGTGGTATTTGTCCTGTTTACGACGCTGGTGGTGGTGGGTGTGTTATTTGCCTTCCCGCTGGTTTTACAGCAATTGGACGCCCTGATACAAAAAATTCCCGTTTTTTATCAATGGCTTACTGATGTCTTGGTGCCATGGCTGCGTGACCGTCTGAGCGTGCCAGCAGCTCAGCTCCCGGAGATAGACTGGTCCGGCCAGCTCGCGGAGCACTGGCAGTCGCTGGGCCGGGTCACGGCTTCCACGCTGAAGAGTATTACCGGCTCGGGAGCCGGGTTCCTGCTCGGGCTGTTTAACCTTGCGCTAGTGCCCGTGGTCGCTTTTTATCTGATGCGCGATTGGGACATTCTGATGCAGAAAGCGTTGGGAATTGTGCCGGTTGCCTGGCGGCAAAACGTGGTGAACCTGGTGCTTGAGGCCGACGAGGTGTTGAGCGCCTTTATCCGCGGCCAGTTTTTGGTCATGTGTTCGCTGGGCGTCATTTACAGCACAGGGCTGTGGCTGGTCGGCGTGCAGTTTGCCTTGGTGCTTGGCGTTATTGCCGGCCTTGCCAGTATTGTGCCTTATCTGGGCTTCGTGGTGGGTATTCTTGCCTCCTGCGTTCTCGCCTACGTTCAGTATCAGGAATTCACGATTCTGCTCTGGGTCGCATTGGTGTTTGGCGTCGGTCAGGTGTTGGAAAGTGTGCTGCTGACTCCCGTGCTGGTGGGTGACCGTATCGGGCTGCACCCAGTGGCGGTCATCTTTGCTCTCATGGCCGGCGGCCAGTTGGCTGGGTTCGTGGGCGTGTTGCTGGCGCTGCCGGTGTCGGCAGTGATTATGGTTTTTGTGCGTCATGCGCTGGCTCACTACCGTGCCAGCCAGCTCTTCGGTGGGGACTAGCGCGGTGGGTAGTGCGCCGGCCAGCCAGCTGGCTCTCAATATGCAGTTGCGTGACGATGCCACCTTGGCCAGTTTCCTTGTAGCACCCGAGCATGAGGCGCTGTTGGCAGCCTTGCGCGCTCAGGCTGAGGGTACGGGCGAACCGGCTGTGTATCTGTTTGGGGCTGAGGGCAGTGGCAAGTCTCACTTGTTGCAAGCAACTTGCCATTTGGCGCCTGCCAACAGTTCCTATTTGCCCCTCGCTGAATTACGCACTTTGCCCGCAGCGGACTTGCTCAGCGGACTGGAGGCGCAGGGCCTCGTGTGTATTGACGACCTTGACCATGTGGCGGGCGACCCGGTTTGGGAAGAAGCGCTGTTTCATCTTTATAATCGAGCACGTGACAGCGGTTGTAGATTGCTGTTCGGCGCGGGAGCCAGCCCCCGGCAGCTGCCTTTGACGCTGCCTGATTTGCGTTCGCGTTTGGGTTGGGGGCCTGTTTTTCAGCTATCGTCGCCTGACGATGCCGACAAGCAGGCCATCCTGCGCTTCCGCGCGCGGTGTCGAGGGTTTGAGATGTCGGTTGATGTGGCCAGGTTCCTGGTCGGCCGCGCGCCACGCGGCCTTGACGCGCTGATCATTCTGCTGGATCAGCTGGACGCGCGTTCCCTGGCCGACCAGCGGGCGCTGACTGTGCCCTTCGTCAAGCAGGTTCTGGGCTTGTAGTAGCGAATTTATTCCCAGTAAGACTGTGAATTGTTTGGTCGCTTTCGGCTGGAGCTCGGGCGGTAACTCTGTATCATATTGTTACGGCCAGTAGTTTAGGGGGCCTTGTCCGATAATCAGGAGAGTCCGTAATGAAACAAAAAATCCTTGCAGGTGTTGCTGCCATGGCAGCCACCGCTTCTATGCTTTCAGCGCCGGTTTCGGCTGAAGTGCCGCTGACCATCAATGCGGGTGTCGGCCAGTTCGTCTTTGACGGCGACCGTCGCCTGAAAGACACTGAAACTCCGGTGGTTGGCCTTGAGTATGCCTTTACGGATAACTGGGCTGCGGAAGTCATGTACGCAGAAGACAGCACCCGCTACAACGACGGCACTGAAACCGATGTCGCAGCGTGGCAGGTTGGCATGATGTATTACACCGGCAGCTACATTGGTGGTGGCAATCGTGTGCGTCCTTATCTGGCGTTTGGTATGGGCGAAATCGACATTGATGCTGGCGCGTTTGATACCGTAGAAACTACGGCTAACGCCGGTGGTGGTTTGCGCTGGATGCTGACGCCCCGTTTCGGTGCTCGCGTGGATGCGCGCATGCTGCACAGCCTGGACGAGAGCGATAACGACTTCCTGCTCACAGCTGGCCTGAATTACTACTTCGGTAAAGTGTCTGAGGACGCCGCACCTGCAGTTGCCG
Organism: Haliea sp.; assembly: GCA_030730585.1. Lineage (GTDB taxonomy): Bacteria > Pseudomonadota > Gammaproteobacteria > Pseudomonadales > Halieaceae > Haliea. The sequence goes on along the minus strand of JANQUV010000009.1, from coordinate 94,717 downwards.
TAGCAGCCGCTCCGGTTGATTCCGATGGTGACGGCGTAAATGACGATCGTGACCAGTGCCCAGGTACTGCCGCTGGCACTCGCGTCGATGCAACGGGTTGCCCGCTGCCGGTGACTCAGGTCGCCTCAATCAAGCTGAAGGTTAACTTCGACTTTGATGCAACCAAGGTAAAAGAAGTGTACTTCAACGACGTCAATGAACTGGCGGTGTTCTTGAAGCGTTTTAGCGATCTGCAAGTAAATGTTGAAGGCCATACTGACAACGTCGGTCCGGAAAACTACAACCAGCAGCTGTCTCAGCGCCGCGCACAGGCTGTGGTGGATCTGCTGGTCAACCAGCACGGTATCAACGCTAGCCGTCTGCAGGCAGTGGGCTACGGTGAGTCACGTCCGGTTGCTAGCAACGACACCAGCTCAGGTCGCGCAGAAAACCGTCGCGTGATGGCCACACTGGAAGTTGAATACAAAGACTAAACCGGCAGCTCGGCTGTTTGGGCATGGATGGCTGTTCAGCGTAGCTGAAAGTCATCCGCGTCGAGGTGGCAGGGAAAGCGTTCCCGGTAAGCAAGAACATCGGCACCGCACAGTTGCACACTGTCGGTGCCTTTTGTGTTTTTAAGGTCTGCCATTAGTACGCCGTCTGCGGCGATGGCCAGGCTATCTCCTGAATAGTCGATGCCTTTGGCGTCTGCGCCGACACGGTTCACTCCCACTACACAGGCGGCATTTTCTATTGCTCTTGCTGCCAGCAAGGCTCTCCAGTGCAGACGCCTTGCCGCCGGCCAGTTGGCTACATAGAGCGCCAGGTCATAGTCTGCCCGATTGCGGCTGAATACTGGAAACCGCAAGTCGTAGCACACCTGCAGCAGAACCCTCCAGCCACGCCAGTTGACAATAACGCGGTCACTGCCGCTCGCGTAGCGCTCATGTTCACCGGCCATGCGAAACAGGTGCCTCTTGTCGTAGTGCACAACGTCACCCTCAGGCGTGACAAACAGCATGCGATTGTAGACGGCGCCCTGCGCGCGTACGGCGAGGCTTCCAGTCATGGCGCAGTCATAGTGGCTCGCCATAGCGCGCATCCAATCTTCGGTGCTGCCGCCGGGTTCTTCGGCATTGGCCAGCGCGTTCATCGAAAAACCGGTAGTGAACATCTCTGGCAGTACTACGAGGTCCGTGTTCTTGGCGGCCTCTGCGAGCAGAGACTCGAGGTGCTGCCGATTGTCAGCCGGTGCTTCCCAAGCCAGTTCACATTGCACCAAGGTGACGGTCAGATTCTGCATAGTTGCTCCGCGGCTTGTTCTAAAACGTTGTCGCGCTTGGCGAAGCAAAAGCGCAGCAGGTTTTGTGTAGGGGGTTGTTGATGAAATACGGACACGGGGATGGAGGCAACGCCAAATTCCCGTGTCCATTGCGTGCACAGCTGCGTGTCCGCGGCTGTTGAGATATCCGAGTAATCGAGCAGTTGAAAATAGCTGCCTGCACTCGGGCGTAGTTGGAAGCGCGAGTGGGCGAGAGCAGAGTTGAACAGGTCACGCTTGTGTTGATATAACGCCGCCAGGGTCAACGGATAGTCGGGTTCGGCGGCCATAAAGTCGGTGAGAGCCTGCTGCACCGGCGTTACCGCTACAAAGCAAACATACTGGTGAATTTTGCGCAGCTCCGCGGTGAGCGCGGGGGGCGCTACACAGTAGCCTGTTTTCCAGCCGGTCACGCCGTAGGTTTTGCCAAACGAGAACACCGCAAAGGTAGCGGCGCGCAGTGCTTCAAACTGCAGTGCACTGTGGTGCCTGTGATTGTCGTAAACGAGGTACTCGTAAACTTCATCACTCACCACCAGCAGGCCGTGTTTTACCACCAGTGCCGAGAGGATGGTCAGGTCTTCATGGGTAAGCACGGCACCGGTAGGGTTGTGCGGTGAGTTGATCACCAGCAACGTGGTCCGCGCGCTAATCGCGGCCTCGATGCGGCCCCAGTCAGGGGTGAAGTCGCCGGCTGAGAGAGGAACGTGTACCGGATGGCCGCCCGCCAACAACACCGCAGGGCGGTAGCTGTCGTAGCAGGGGTCTAGCAGGATAACCTCATCCCCCGGCATGACGCAGGCAGTGATTGCACAGTAGATTGCTTCCGTGGCGCCGGGCAGTACAGTGATTTCAGTGTCGGGGTTACAGCTGATGTTGCGGTGGCGTGCCAGCTGCCTCGCGATCGCATCGCGCAGCTCTGGCAAGCCGGCCATGGGGGCATATTGGTTGTGCCCTTCCAAGGCGTGCTTCGCCAGCGCTTGACGGAGCGCTTCGGGTGCCGGGAAGTCCGGGAAGCCCTGTGACAGGTTCAGTGCCTGGTGTGTTGCGGCCAAGGCGGACATCTGGGAAAAAATGGTGGTGCCAACCTCGGGCAATTTGCTCGGCAACATGTAGCGATCCTAAAGCTGAGTGTCCAAGGGCAGTTCGGTGGTGTTCTTGATTTCAGTGACCGCCATGTGTGAATGCAGTTCACGTATTCCCGGGCTGGTGGTGAGTGTGTTGCGCACGAAATCTTCATAGTGGCGAATATCGCGAGTCACAATCTTTAGCATGTAGTCCCAGATACCGGTCATGGTGTAGCACTCCACCACTTCCGGGTAGGCGACAATTTCCTGCTCAAAGCTTATCAGGTTCTGGCGGCCGGTCGAGGTCAGGTTGATGGTGGCAAAAACCACCACTTCCATGCCCAGCTGCGCTCTGTCCAGCAACGCCACCCGTCGCTGGATGATGCCCTCTTCCTCAAGGCGGTTAATGCGCCGCCAGCATGGCGACTGGGACAGGTTAATCTTTTCCGCCACGCTGGCGGTACTGATGGTTGCATCCCGCTGCAGCAGTTTCAGTATCGCAACGTCCTGATGAGCAAGTTTCACGCGTATATTAGCCTTTAATTCGCACTAAATTGGATAATTTAATCATCTTATGGGGTAAATGGCCTCCAAATCAAATAACAATTCCTGTCAGTCTGGCGCAAAATCTTACATCTGTGCAGGAGCCTTAACCATGGTGAGCAAGAACCGTAACGCCATTCAGAAAGTCTCTCTGGATGACAAATACGCGCTGGATATTGCGCGCGCTTACATGACGGGCATTGAGGCGCTGGTGCGGCTGCCCATGCTGCAACAAGAGCGCGACCGCGCGGCCGGCCTTAATACTGCGGGCTTTGTTTCGGGCTACCGAGGGTCGCCTCTTGGTGGCGTCGATCAGGCCATGTGGAAAGCCGAGCCTTGGCTCAAACGCCACAATATTCACTTTCAACCCGGCTTAAACGAAGACCTGGCGGCGACGTCCGTCTGGGGCAGCCAGCAGACCACGCTCTTTGCCGGCGCCAAGTACGATGGTGTGTTCGGCATGTGGTATGGCAAGGGTCCCGGCGTTGACCGCAGCATGGACGTCATCAAGCATGCCAACGCCTTCGGTACCTCGCGTTTTGGCGGGGTGTTGGCGGTGGCTGGGGACGATCACGCCTGTAAGTCGTCCACCTTGCCTCATCAGTCGGAACACATGTTTATTGGCGCCTCGGTACCCGTATTGAGCCCGGCGAATGTGCAGGAGGTGCTGGACCTTGGCATCCTCGGTTGGGAGCTGTCGCGTTACAGCGGTTGCTGGGTGGCATTGAAAGCGATTACGGAAAATATGGATTCGGCCATTTCGGCTGACATCGCCCCCAATCGCATCAACATCGTCATTCCTGAGGATTTCCGTTTACCCGCAGACGGCGTGCACGCACGCTGGCCCGATAAGCCTTTGGAACAGGAACTGCGGCTAAACAAGTTCAAGATTTACGCTGCTCGCGAGTTTGCCCGGGTCAATGGAATCAACCGAATCGTAGTCGATTGCCCCAATCCTCGCCTCGGCATTGTCACTACCGGCAAGGCTTACCTCGATGTGATGCAGGCCCTGGAGGATATGGGCATTGAGGATGCCGTGGCGGCGGAGATCGGCCTGCGGGTTTACAAAGTGGGCATGCCCTGGCCGCTTGAACCGCGTATGACGCATGACTTCGCAGAAGGCCTGGCAGAAATTCTGGTTGTTGAAGAAAAGCGCTCTATTATAGAAGACCAGCTCACCGGGCAGCTTTACAACTACCCTGTGGCGGCGCGGCCTCGCGTCATTGGTGAATTCGATGAAGCGGGCAGGGACCTGTTACCGAACCTTGCAGAACTGACTCCCGCGATGGTCGCGCTGGCGATTGCCGGCCGCATTCGGCGCTTCTACCAGTCTGAAAGCATGGATCGGCGCATTCGCTGGATTGAGGAGAAGGAGCGGTCTCTGGCGCAGCCCAGGGAAACCATTGAGCGTGTGCCGCATTTTTGCTCCGGTTGCCCACACAACACGTCCACCAAGGTGCCGGAGGGTAGCCACGCCCTGGGTGGCATCGGCTGCCACTACATGGCGACCTGGATGCCGGATCGGCAGACCCACACGTTTTCTCAAATGGGCGGGGAGGGTGCCGCCTGGATTGGCCAGGCGCCGTTCACCGAAACCCCACACGTGTTCCAGAATCTGGGAGACGGTACCTACTTTCATTCGGGCATATTGGCCATCCGGGCTGCGGTGGCCGCAAAAGTGAGCATCACCTACAAGATTTTGTATAACGATGCAGTGGCAATGACCGGCGGCCAGCCGCTGGACGGCAATTTATCGGTGGGAGACCTCGTGCGGCAAGTGTCCGCAGAGGGGGTTCATCGCATTGCATTGGTCAGCGATCACCCGGAGGTATGGTCAGGGCAGTTTCACAGTGTGAGTGGTTATAGCTTGCACAATCGCAGCGAAATGGACGTGCTACAGCGTCAACTGCGTGAATACCGCGGCACCTCGGTGATTGTCTATGTGCAGACCTGTGCAGCGGAAAAGCGCCGCCGGCGCAAGAAAGGCACCCTCGTGGACCCTGCGAAGCGCCTGTTCATCAATGATGCAGTCTGCGAGGGCTGCGGAGACTGCAGCATCAAGTCCAACTGTTTGTCAGTGCTGCCCAAAGAGACGGAACTGGGCCGCAAACGGCAAATTGACCAGAGCTCCTGCAACAAAGATTACAGCTGCGCCAACGGTTTCTGTCCCAGCTTTGTCTCCGTCATTGGGGGCAAACTGCGTAAGCCAGAGGGCGCCTCGGACGGTGTTGAAGCGGTATTCGACCCGCTGCCAGAGCCCGTGTTGCCAGCTCTCGACAAACCGTGGAATACCGTTGTTACCGGCGTTGGGGGCACTGGCGTATTGACCATCACCGCCCTGGTGGCGATGGCTGCACACATCGAAGGTAAAGGCTGCGCAACCCTGAATCAAACGGGCCTTGCGCAAAAGTTTGGGGCTGTGGTTAGCCATGTTCGGGTGAGTGCGCGCCAAGAGGACATCAAGGCGGTGCGGATTCCAGCAGGTGAGGCAGATTTGCTTCTGGGCTGTGACCTTGTGGTCACCGCAACCTACGAGGCTCTGGGCAAAGTGGCCCATGGGCGCACGCATGCGGTGGTTAATGACGCGGAAGTTCCCACCTCGGCTTTTATTCTCGATCCCGATGCGCGGTTCCCCGCCGCTTCGATGAAAGCGAAAGTGAGCGACGAAGTGGGTGAACCCGCGGCGTTTTTTATTGATGCCACACGAATTGCAACACAATTGCTCGGCGACTCGATTGCGGCCAACCTGTTCTTGCTGGGCTACGCCTGGCAGCAGGGTTTGGTGCCCGTTTCCGCGGCAGCCCTGGAGCAGGCGATCGAGTTAAATGCCGTGGCGGTGAATTTCAATAAGCAGGCGTTCCTCTGGGGCAGGCGCTGTGCCGACCAGCCGCAGCGCGTGCTGGCCTTGGTTGATGAGCTTGCACCCCCCGTAGTAGAGCGCCTGCAAACGGTGCAAGCGATTGCGGCTGATCGGGCCGCGCGTTTAACGGATTACCAGGATGCGGCCTACTCTGAGCACTATCTGCAGCAGGTGAATCGCGTGCGTGCAGCGGACCCCAAGGCTGAGCAGACTGGCAGCTTGAGCGTTGTTGTAGCCCGGGTGCTGCACAAGCTGATGGCCTACAAAGATGAATACGAAGTGGCAAGGTTGTACAGCGATGGCGCTTTTCTCAACAAAGTGCGGCAGCAGTTTGACGGTGACTACGAGCTGCGCTTCAACCTCGCGCCACCCTTGTTCAGCAAGCGAGACACGGCAACTGGCCACCTGATCAAGCAAGAGTTCGGCCCCTGGATACTGACGGCATTTGGGTGGCTGGCGAAGCTGCGCAGGCTGCGCGGAAGCCGTTTTGATCTCTTCGGCTATACCGCTGAGCGCCGTCAGGAGCGAGCCGATATCGATGAGTATCTGCAGTTACTGGACGAGCTGTTGGCCGGCCTTGGCGATGAAAACTACGATATTGCACTGGAGCTTGCGGCGTTATCTGGGTTCTTGCGCGGCTATGGCCACGTCAAGGACGCTAACCGGGTGACGCTGGCAGAGCAGCGTGCCGCGTTGTTGCGCCGCTTCCGTGGCGAGGCACTGGCTGCGGTCACGATGCTCAATAATGCCGCTAGCCCTGCCACCGACAGCGCCTTGAAACTGAGCTGACCGCTGACAATAAAAACGGATTTTTCATAAGCATTCTCTCCGCGCCTGTTATCCGATGGTGCGCTAGTCGTTGGTGCCGAGGTTAACGAGGAGAAAATTCAGGCAGCAATCTCAGGGATCCACTGTGCCCAGCGGATTCCAGTGAGTCATCTGGGTCGCGGCTTTGCACCGAAGATGCGATAAAAGGCAGCCGGTTTTTGTGATTGCTACTCCAGAGTTGCAGGCCATGAGTCGATATATCTTGCAAATTGTCGATGTGTGGCTCGATGCCATCTGCACACCACTCGTGCGTATTGGAGCAAGATTCAAGCTCCCAATTGTAGGTAAACCGGTATCCTCTGTCGGCGCCGACATAGCGAGCGGTATCACCCAAGGCTTCGGTGATGGTGGCGTCGATCTGATCAGCTGGCGCCTCCAGTAATTTGATGGCAATAGAGATGATGAGCTCTTCGAGCGCGTACTTGTATAGCGCCTAGAAGAGTGCGGTTGCAGTGGGCATGGCCTCAGGTCCGGCCGGCGTGAGCGAGATGCAATGCGACCTGATCCCGAGTCGCTTCCCCAATGTTCGCTATGGTTGCAAGCAGCGCTGCGCGCTGCTGATCCGTATTTTCATTCCGGCACAGGTTTTCCAACGTCTCAAACATGCCCGCCAGCGTGGGCGCGCCTACCGTCCGGCAGGACGATCCCAGTTTGTGGGCGTGATGGCGCTGTTCTTCAATGCTTAAGTGAGAAGTCGCTCCCTCAATGAGTGACAAGAAATCGTGTATCTGATGTAAGAACGTAAGGTAAAAGTCTTCAAGTATTTCCCAGTCATCAAGCTCCAATGACCGCGGCAGATGAGCACTGTCGAAAAACGCCTGCGCATGTGTGGTCATGACGACGTGCCTTCTGTGGTGGTTTTACGCGCTCTTACTGGTTGTAACACATAACCGGAGCCTCGTATGGAGCGTATTTTGTAGTTCTCGGTCAGTGCTTTCAGTTTTTTGCGCGCTCGTCCAACCAGCACGTCCATAGCTCTGTTCATGGAGTCAAAGTCCCTGCCATACACGATGCTATAGAGGTCACTGCGCTTCACTGCTGTGCCGGGGCTGCGCATGAGAAGTGACAAAACGGCTAACTCTTTTTCAGACAGTGCCACTTCGTGGCCGTCAGCACTCAGCGTTCGTTGCAGGGGGTCGAGTTGCAAGGCTTCCCATTCCAGAAGCCCTATAGCCCCGGCCGCGTCGACTTTGGTGCTGCGGCTCTCTCGCTGGCGGAGTACGGCGCGTACCCGGGCGCTGAGTTCCTCAATGTCGTAGGGTTTTACGATGTATTGATCTGCGCCTGCATCGAGGCAGGAAACTATGGTACGCAATTCATCATTGGCGGTTAGCATCACCACCGGGCGGTCGCAGACGGCTTTGATCTTGCTACACAGTTGCAAGCCGTTCAGGTCCTGCGGCCTGAGTGAATAGTCCAGCAATATCAGGTCGGGCAAAGGTTTTTGCTGTAGCCGGGACAGTGCCGCAGTGGAAGTTTCGACAAACTCGCAGTGGTACTTCCGTACGCTAAGCTGGTAGCAGAGGACTTTGCAAAGAAATACGTCGTCGTCAACGATAAGGATATGTTCAGCGATCACGCTGTCTCCAGTGTGGCTCAGGACGGTAGGCAACATGATACATAGTGTTACACAAAATGACATGCGGCAGTTTGTAACGCTTTGTAACTCTCCGCTGGCCAACGCTTAGGCCGACAGCCACTGCCGATAGAGTTACCCGCTGCCAACACCATCTGATTTACCGCCCGGCACGGCGTACTCCTCGGGCCCCAGTTCGAGGTAGCGCCGCAGGTAGTGCACCAACAGGTAAAAAGGGCCGGTGTCGAGTAGGGCGACAGTGGCCTTGAATAAATAGTTGCTGCCTATTAATACCAGTAGCGCCTGAAAAGCGATATCACCGCGCAGATAGGCGGCACCGAAGGTGACGGTGATCACCATGACAGAATCGACCATTTGGCTCATTAGCGTGCTGAAATTGTTGCGTACCCAGAGGTATTTTCCACGGGTCAGGCGCTTCCAGAAGTGGAACAATTGAACGTCGCAGTATTGTGCGGCAATGTACGCCAGCATGGAGGCAAAGACTGCGCCCGAGGTGGTAGCGTAAATAAGTTGATAGAGGCCAATGCTATTACTGACAACCTCGCCATTGGGCAGCACTACCGGCTCAGCGAGCTGCAATACTTGCCAGGGCGGCATGGACTCTGGCCCGACGGATGGCATCGCATCGCCCAGAAACAGCACGGCAAGGATAAAGAAATTGAGGCCCAGGCCGACACTGACGAGAAAGTTGGCGCGTGCCCGACCATACAGTTCGCAGACCAGATCGGTGCAAAGGAAGGTCAGCGGGTAGGGTAAAACCCCCACCGCTAATGCCATGGGCCCAAGTTGAATGAAGCGCGTGATGCCGATGACATTCAGTAAGGTCATGGCGCAAAGAAAGGTACCCGCAAGCACCAAAAAGACTCGTTCGCGTCGTTCCCATAAAATAACAGCGTGTGTCATTTCAGGCTTCCTTTTGTCCCAAGTTAGCGTGCAGGACCGCGCCGTTGATCACCGGATTGCCGTGAGCCCATACGATGAGCCCTGCAATTTCCCCTGGCTCAATAAGCCTGCCATAAGCGTTCATGCTGCCGATGGCAGCTACCACCTCGGGATTATTGCCAATGTGGGTGCGCAGCATTTCAGTGTCGGTGAAGCCGGGGCAAATGAGCGCAGTGTGAATTCCTTTACCCATCAGGTCCTGGCAGGTCGCTCGCATCATACCCAACTGTGCGTGCTTACTCAGAACATAGCTAAAGGAGCCGGCTACGGCCTTTTCGGATAAGGTTGATCCGACGTACAGCAGGCTCGACCCTTTGGGCAGTGCGGGAAGCAATTGCTGGTTGATGCTGTTTACCGCAACCACATTGGTCTCCAATACAGCTCGCAAACTGTCACTGTTGCAATGGTCCGCAGTGTCTTTGCGCATCTGGCTGGCGTTGTGCAACAGGCAGACCTTGGCGCTGTCGGCAATGACGGGTAGCAGCCTTCTGCAGGCTGAATTGATGGATGCGTCGGATGCCAGGTCGCAAATAATATTCTCCACGCCTGGCTCTGGGCACGGGCGCCGAGACAAGTTGTAAACCCGATAGCCCATGCCGAGGAAACGTTGTGCTGTGGCTTGGCCGATGCCGACACTGGCGCCGGTGATAATTGCAGTCAACATGGAATGTCCTCTAAAGGTGGTGGTCTGGTCCGAGCAGGCATGGATAGCAGCTTCGGCGTGGTGTATCGCTATGGGCTTTACGCATACCGGTTTGAATCAGTTTGCGCTGGAAAAAAACAAGGGAGAATATTGTAACCAGCGCCAGCGATTTTTTGTGCTAGCGGTCCAGCCTTGCCTATTGTGCGTAGAGTCGTAACAATGATGCAACAGCAATGGGTGGGAAAGAGTTTATGGAGCGTTTGACCACGCTGTACATCGACAAGGAAAGTCACAAATTTTCTGCGGCGCATTTCACTATATTCTCTGCTACTGAGCGTGAGCGTTTGCACGGCCACAATTACTCTGTTTCGGCAAAAATCGTTGCGCCGATGGGGGATAATGGCTTTGCAGCGGATTACAACGTGTATAAGCGCCGTTTGAAGTCACTCTGTGATGTATTGGATGAGTACCTTGTGTTAGCTGGCGACTCGCCGTTTCAACGTATTGAGGACGAGGGAGATTACTACCGGGTGTTCTTCGCGCAGGAAGAAATGTTGTTTCTGAAATCCGATACCCGCGTGTTGCCTCTGCGCAATGCCACAGTGGAAGAGTTTTCCGGCTACCTTTTACAACAACTTCTGCTGGCCTCTGAGGGCGACGACTTGCGAGAAATTCAGCTGTGCGTTGCATCAGGCCCGGGGCAAAAGGGCTGCACGAGTTGGCATAAGGCATAAAAGGCGCTTATTTCCCCGTGCGGCTCACCTTGGGTCTGCGCAGCAGCGTGTCAGGCCGCAATACCGTTATGCCTTAGCAGTGGCTCAATCTCGGGCTCACGGCCGCGGAATCCGATGAAAAGAGACATTGCGTCCTGTGAACCACCCGCTTCCAGAATGTGGCGTCGAAACTCCATGCCGGTGTGAGCGTTGAAAATGCCTTCCTCTTCGAAGCGAGCGAAGGCATCTGCTGAAAGCACTTCTGCCCACTTGTAGCTGTAGTAGCCTGCCGCATAGCCGCCAGCGAAAATATGGCTGAAAGCATGCTGGAAGCGGTTTTCCGGCACAGCGGGGACTACCGCAACTGCAGCACGCACTGCGTCGATGATGCCCTGAGCGGTAACGCCGGGCTGCCCCCACTTCTGGTGTAGCTGAAAGTCGAATAAGGAGAACTCCAGTTGACGCATCATTTGCATGCCGGCCTGGAAATTACGCGCGGCCAACATTTTTTCCAGCAGCGCTTGCGGTAGAGGCTCCCCGGTTTCCACGTGACCGGAGACAAAAGCCAGCGCTTCGGGTTGATGGCACCAGTTTTCGAGGAACTGGCTGGGCAGTTCCACTGCATCCCACGCTACGCCGTTGATGCCCGAGACGGCGGCGACATGCTGCTGCGTGAGCATATGGTGCAGGCCGTGGCCAAACTCATGAAACAGAGTGGTCATTTCGTTTTCGGTGAGCAATGCGGGCTCTTCGCCTACCGGCGCGGTGAAGTTGCAAACCAGATAAGCGACAGGCAACTGTAGGCCAGACTCTGTTAGGCGGCGTACGCGACAGTCGTCCATCCAGGCGCCGCCTCGCTTGTGGCTGCGTGCATAGAGGTCGAGATAGAAGCGTGCAAGGGGCTCGCCTTCCTGACGGATTTCGAACAGGCGCGCTTGCGGGTGATAGCTGTCGAAATCATCGACCTCGCTCACGCTGACCCCATACAGGCGCTGTACAACCTCAAACAGGCCGTTGAGCACGCGATTCACCGGCAAGTAAGGGCGTACTTCTTCTTGCGCGATGCTGAATGTGCGTTGGCGCAGTTTCTCGCTGTAGTACGCCACGTCCCAGGGCTTCAGTTCCGCTACGCCCTGCTCATGGGCGGCAAAGTCGCAAAGCTCCTGCCATTCTCTACGGGCTTGCGCGCTCGACTTTTCCGCCAGCTGAGTGAGAAAATCTACAACGTGTTGCGGTGACTCGGCCATCTTTGTGGCCAGGGAGCACTCGGCATAGTTGTTGAAGCCCAACAGCTTTGCCAGCTCCAGACGCAAGTCGAGTATCTCATCGATCAGCGCGCTGTTGTCAAAACGGCCTGCGTCAGGCCCAATATCGGATGCCCGTGTAACGTTGGCCAGGTACACATCGCGGCGTAAGTCGCGGTCGTCACAGTAGGTGAGCACGGGGAAAACGGAGGGGAAGTCCAGCGTGAGCAAACAATCGCTGAGGTCCCGTTGCTGTGCCGCCTGCCGAGCACTGGCAATCGCGGAGGCCGGCAAGCCAGCCAGTTGTGCGTCGGTAACCTGCCGGCTCCAGGCATTGGTTGCATCCAGTACGTTGTCGCTAAACCGGCTGCTAAGATCAGATAGCCGCTGCTGCAGCTCTCCGTAACGTATTTTGCCGTCCTCGGGCAACGCAACCCCCGCCAGCCGGAAGTCCCGCAGAGCGTTGTCAATCGCTCGCTGCTGAGCCTGAGTGAGGCTGCTGAAGCCTTTGCTATCTGTTAGTTCGACGTAGGCCTCGTATAAGGCGGTGTGTTGCCCCAGCCAGGTTCGGTATTCCGAGAGCAACGGCAGGCAAGCGTTGTAGGCAGCCCTTAGATCGTCACTGTTGAGTACACCGTTAAGGTGCGAAACGGGTGACCAGCAGTGGGCGAGTTCGTCGTCCATGTCCTCAATGGGTTGGATGAGCGATTCCCAGCTGCGCGGCCCCGGCTGCTTGAGTAGTGCTTCTAGCTGTGCTTTGTGCCGCTCGATGAGTTGGCGTACCGCCGGTTCTACGTGTTCGGCCTGAATCGCAGAAAAGGGAGGCAACAGGTTCTTTTCCAGCAGGGGGTTGGTCATACTCGCGGCCTTTATAAAAATAGTGGCGATAAGTTTAACGGAAATTGGCGGGGACCAGTTGAATTCACAGTAGACAGCGGTGACGGCTCACGCTTTGCCGCCGAGCTGCAGTTGTTTGCGGCAGCCGGTTATATGGTGCTTGTCCGCTCAGTCTTCGCTGGGTTCTTTGCGCTTTTTCATTAGCGGGGCAAAACCATCGTTGGGCGGCGCTGCACTCACGGGTTCCCGCCGCTTGCCTTTGGCCTTGCGATCCTTGGCGCGCACTTTCTTCTTCGCTACGGGGGCTTTTTTCTTCACGCCTGCTGCTTTACCCGACGACTTGGTTTTCTTCGGGCCTGCGTAACGGGCTTTCAGGCCGGGAAGGGCGCGTGCCTCCATGCCAATGTTGAGGTAGCGTTGAATGCTGATCATCAGGTTCCAGTCAGCGGTGCCGACCAGTGAAATGGCGGTTCCCGAGCTGCCGGCCCGGCCAGTGCGCCCGGTGCGGTGCAGGTAGTCGTCACCGTTGCGCGGCAGGTCGTAATTGATCACGGTATCGATGCCCTGAATGTCCAGGCCGCGAGCGGCAACGTCACTGGCGGTGACCGTGGTAATGCTGCCTTGCTCAAAGCGCGTGACCACCAGCTTGCGTTCTTCTGTGGTCATTTCGCCGTGCAGGCAGGCCGCGCGCAAGCCGTGATGGCGCAGCAGGTCCGCTAGCCGTGATGCGGTGCTGCGCTTGTTGGCAAACACCAGCTGCTTGCGGCCTGTATCCTGCAGCAGCGCAATCAGTAGCTTATCTTTGTGTTCCTGGCCGTCGACCAAAATTCGTTGGTGATGAATGCTCTCGTGAGCGGCCCGAATGTCACCGCAACTGATAGCGACCGGTTCCTTTTGTAGCGCTGCGCTCATATCGCCAAGGCCACGTGCGTGCAAAGTGGCAGAGAGCAGCAGGGTTTGGCGCGTGGGCGGGGAAAAGGCCGCAATTTTTTGCACGTCTTCGCGAAAGCCCAAGTCGAGCATGCGGTCGGCTTCGTCAATGACCAGAACTTTAAGGTGGCGAAGATCCGCACTGCCGTGTTCACAGTGTTCCAGCAGGCGGCCCGGCGTGGCAATAACCACCTCTGGGTTCTTGCGTAGCATCGATTTTTGGTACTTGAAATCAGCGCCGCCGGTGAGCGCATCGGCTCGCAGGGTACTTTTGGCCAGCAGTTGCCGACAGCTCTTTAGTACCTGCCTTGCTAGTTCACGCGTGGGCACCAGAACCAGCATCAGCGTGCCGCCATTGGGCGCCAGCGGCTCCCGCAGCAGGCTTTGCAGCGCGGGGAGCAGGTACGCCAGCGTTTTGCCGCTGCCGGTAGGTGCGCTGACGCGCAGGTCCGCGCCCGCCAAAGCCAGCGGTATGACTTGCAGCTGCACGTCAGTCGGGGTGCCAAAGGCAAGGTCATCAAGCGCCAATTGCAGGCTGCGGTCGAGGTCGAGGTCTTCTAACACATGGGTTATCTCAGTCTGGTGGCGCTGGCGTTTGGCCCGCTATAGTAAAGCAGTGAATTGTAGCACGCCTCTGCTCGATACATTCCGCACTGCCACCAGATAGAGGCATCGGGTGCGATGTTTCGTCGTTTATGTTTGTCGGATTGGCGGCTTCCGCTTTTACAGTGACTATTTGCTGGCCCCCACATTGGCAGACGCAATTTGCCACATCCAATTTCGTTTTAAATCTGAGCCGTGCTTTGCCCAAGCCCGTTTGATAGCCAGAATTTCTCGTAGAAAAAGGCTTGCAGTAGCGATACCCGACATCTTCCGGCATTCTTCTAGGAGAAAGGGTCTCGCCGACGTAGCCTCGCATGCGCGATGGCGCCTGCAGGGGGAATGATTTGTTCGACAAGAAAGCAGCTCTTTTGCTCTCAGCTATTTTTTGCTTTGCGCTAGCGGGGCGAGTGCATTCTTGGCCGCTATCCCAGCTTGTGGTTGAAATTGGCTCGGGCACGGTTGCAGAGGATGGGCTCGCACTGGTTCCGAATGCGAACGGTCAAATTCTGCTCAGCGTCCTTGATCATGGCATCCTCCCCAAGTCGGGCCAACGTGCGAGCTTCAGTTTTACGGGCACTACTCCCCCCGTAATTTATCTTATTTGGCGTCGCAACGACTCAGGAGAACTGTTTCAGCATGGGTTTGCTACCGGCGGCCTCGCAGACAGCTACTTCGATCTGAACAGCATTGCCGAGTGGCGTGGCGAACTGCAGTCGCTGGAGTTTGGTTTTTTGGTTCCGCCAGACACACAGGTGACTTTGACTTCGTTGCACATAGCGCGCCCGAGTATGGCCGAGCGCTTCAAAAGCGTACTACACGACTGGACAACGTTTCGTGCTTGGGTCCCCGCGGACATTAACATCTACATCGGTACTGCCAAAAACGTGGGCCCGCATCCAGCGCAAGTCACCGGTATATTCGCCCTGATTGCGATTTTGGTTTATTTCGCGGCGCGTCCTGCAACATTCCGCTTGGGCAGCCTCATGTTGATTGTTTTTATGCTCTGGGTGATCCTCGATGGGTTTTGGCAGTGGCGTCTTTGGCAGCAGGTGAGTATCACTCGTGAGCGGTTCGCCGGCCTTGATAGCCTGAGTAAGGTAGTGGCTTCCGAAGATGCTGGGGTAGCCCGCCTAGCCTATCAAGCACAGGAGGTTGTTCAAGCTCCAAATGCACGCATCTTCGTTGCCAGCCAATCGGACGGCAATGGCATGCGTGCGGCTTATTATCTGTCACCGGTCAACGTGTTCTGGCACCGGCATGGGCCGGAGTTACCTGATGCAAAATACCTGCGCAGCGGGGATTATATTTTGGTGCTTGCACCTTCGGTAATCGAATACCAGCGCGAAGCCGGGCGTATACGTTTCTCTCGCGGAGACGAACTTGCGGTTATCGAGCGTTTGTCCAGCGACCGTGGCGTGTTGCTGGAGGTGGTAAAATGATGACTGTCCAGTTGCTGCTCGCGTTGCTGATTGTAGTTGCTCCTGCCTGGGTGTGGTTGCAAAGACTGGTGCCGGCAGGACTGCCGGCACGCGGCATACTTGTGTCTGGCTACAGCGTTATTCTGGGTGCCGTAGTCATTGGCTTGATTATGCGCTGCCTGAGTGGTCTCAGTGTTCCCTTTTCGGTGTTCAGTGTTGGCGCCGCATCCCTGTGTCTGTCTGCCGCGGGTGCATTGCTTCCCGCGGGCTGGCGGAATGAGAATCGGTGTCCTTTTCCGCAGGCTGAAAGCGGCTTGTCCAATTTGCAGCGGCTATTTGTCGTGCTGTGCTTGCTTTTGCTTGCAGCCCGGTTGATGAGCCTGGGGTTGGAAGTGGCGACTCGCCCAGTGACGTCTTGGGATGCTAAGCAACACTGGACTAAGCAGGCCCGAGTTTTCTATGAGCATTTACGTGTGGTGCCTTATGTCTCTTTGCAGGACTGGCTTGACCTCGGTGGTCGCGGCGTTTACACGAACATGCATCCCGGATATCCGATCACGGCGCCATTGCTTCAAGCGTGGATAGCGGTCGCGATAGGTGCCTGGCACGAGAGCCTTGTTAATCTGCCGTGGCTTGCGGTGTGGGTGGCCATGGGAATGGTGTTTTATAGTCAGGCACGTATTGCGGGGGGAAGTATTGGGCTGGCGATCGGCGCGACCTACATGGTCTTATCCATGCCTTACATGAACATCCACGTTGCTCTGGCGGGTTACGCTGATCTGTTCATGGCGGCCTCTTATTTGGGCGCTGTGGCGTCCCTGTACAACTGGAGCCGCACTCGAGCATCCTGGCTGCTCTACCTTGGGCTTATCACTGGCGCCAGCTGCATGCTGTTTAAAAATGAAGGATTTTACTGGTTCATGTCGTTGATACCTGGGATTTTGCTGGTGCTTTTGGGCGTCAGACGGGGGCTGCTCGTCTTAGCATCAATGCTACTGCTGCTGTTGCTTTTTGTGGCATTGATGCCGGTAGAGACAGTAGTTGCAGGCCATTCTCTGGCAGGGCTCGATATTCGTTATCGTCCGGAGTCATGGTTCCCCTTGTACCTCAGCTTTTTTTGTACACGGCAACAGGCATTTTCTGGCGTATCTGGTCTTGCTGGCTATGGCAGCAGTGCCGTTGTTTGCCCGCGAGGCATTGCCGCTTGCTGTTGTGGTGATGTCAGCCTTGCTGCTGTATCTGGCACTCTATCTGTTTACCAGCAATGCGACGGGTGCCGTATATTTTACCTCCCTGAACAGAGTTGGCCTGCATATAATGCCGGCAGCGGGTTTTTTGGTATTTGTTGTACTGATGCTGCTACTCCGACGGGGTTCTGAGCCACAGCCTGAACAGGCAATCGCATGAATACAAAAATGGTGAAGGCAGTACGCATTGCTGCCACGGGCGGCCCTGAGGTCATGCAGCTGATGGATGTTGAGCTGCCGCCGCCTGGTGCAGGTATGGTGACGGTTGAACACCGCGCCATCGGGCTCAACTTTATCGATACCTATCATCGCAGCGGCCTCTACCCGATTCCCCTCCCCAGTGGCCTGGGCATGGAGGCGGCCGGCGTCGTTAGCGCTGTGGGTGAAGGTGTGGAGTTCTCGGTGGGTGATCGTGTCGCCTATTGCTCGGCATTGTTTGGTGCCTATGCCGAAGCGGTGAATCTCCCGGCCTCCCGCTTGGTGCCTGTTCCGGACGGCATTGATTTTGATATCGCCGCTGCGGTGCTGTTAAAGGGGCAAACGACGGAGTTTTTGTTGCAGCGCGTATTCTCGCTACAGCCTGGCCAAACATGTGTTTTTCATGCCGCTGCCGGGGGCGTGGGTTTGCTCTTTGGGCAGTGGGCAAAGAGCCTCGGTGCAGTCGTTATTGGCACAGTGGGGTCGCCTGAAAAGGCGGCGTTGGCGCGTGCGCACGGTTACGACCATGTCATAGATTACCGTCAGGAAGACGTTGCAGCTCGCGTGCGGGAAGTGACCGGTGGGCGTGGCGTGCCGATTGTATATGACGGTGTTGGCCGGGATACCTTTGATGCCTCGCTCGCCAGCCTGCAGGCGCGCGGTATGCTGGTCAGCTTCGGCAATGCCTCGGGCAAGCCGGCGCCCTTGGACTTGCAGACGCTCGCAAGCTTGGGTTCACTGTACGTGACGCGGCCAACTCTGCTGACTTATACCGCGACGACGGATGAGCTGCGCGCTTCGTCCGCCGCGGTGTTCGAGCGCGTTTTATCGGGCGTGTTACGGGTGAATATCGGCCAGCGCTATCCGCTGGCTGAGGTTGCCCGGGCGCATGCAGATCTTGAATCACGTATGACCACGGGCTCGACGGTTATTTCGCTATGAATATGGTGCCTGGGCTTGGCAGCGGCAGTACTGTCCTGCGCGGTGAACGGGTGCGTCTCGAACCGCTGTCTCAAGCGCATGCGCAAGGCTTGTTCCTGCGCGGCGGCCATGCCCCCGACTGGGCGTTTATGCCTCGGGGTTGCTTTATTGATCTGGCTGATGCCCGTCAGTGGGTTGATGAAGCTATGTCCGCGCCGGGAGAGCAACCGTGGGCAATTGTCGAGAACGCCAAGGGTAAGATTGTGGGCAGTACCCGCTACTTGAATATGTTACCGGAACACCGCAGCCTGGAGATCGGCTGGACCTGGCTGGGTCAGGAGTGGCAGCGCACGGGTGTCAACACAGAGGCCAAGGCGCTGTTGCTGGCACATGCGTTTGAGCGCTTGCGTTGCTTGCGGGTTGAGTTCAAGGCTGACGCACGCAACTTGCGATCACAGCGTGCGTTGGAGCGGATTGGGGCCATACGCGAGGGCGTGCTGCGCAAGCACCGCATTGTGCAGAATGACGTTTCCCGGGACTCGGTGTATTTCAGTGTTATTGATACTGAGTGGCTTGCGGTCAAACGCCGCCTCGCACAGTTGAGCGAGGGGCGATGAACGGCTTGTGGCTTACTGCACCATTTCGTTGTCGCTGAAACGCCCTTCGAATAGAGCTGCGCTGAGGTAGCGTTCGCCTGAGTCTGGCAGCACGACAATAACCATCTTGCCGGCGTTCGCGGGTTCGCGTGACACTCTGTCGGCAACGGCCATGGCCGCGCCGCAGGATACGCCCGCCAGAATGCCTTCTTCTTGCATGAGCTTGTGCGCCCAGCCAATAGCGTCTTCGTTACTCACCTGCTCCACCCGGTCGACCATTGACAGGTCCAGGTTGCCGGGTAGAAACCCGGCGCCAATGCCTTGTATTTTGTGCGGTGCGTGAGTGGCTTGTGCGCCCGCCTTGGCAGCGGTGATCACTGTGGTGCTTGCGGGCTCAACGGCAATGGTCTGAATGGCTTTGCCTTGTGTGCGCTTGATATAGCGGGAAATGCCGGTCAGTGTGCCGCCGGTGCCCACACCAGCGACCAGAATGTCGATTTCGCCATCGGTATCCTGCCAAATTTCAGGCC
Organism: Haliea sp.; assembly: GCA_030730585.1. Taxonomy (GTDB): domain Bacteria; phylum Pseudomonadota; class Gammaproteobacteria; order Pseudomonadales; family Halieaceae; genus Haliea. The sequence continues at coordinate 75,700 of JANQUV010000009.1, read as the reverse complement.
CCGTCGTGCTTTCATGAATCGCCGGATTGGCCGGGTTCTCAAACTGCCGGGCGCCCCAATACTGGCTGGGCTCGGCGGCTATAATCTCCTCGGCCTTGGCGATGGCCGCGGGCATGCCTTTGCTGCCATCGGTGAGTACGATGTCGGCGCCCAGTGCCTTCATCAGTTTGCGCCGTTCCAGGCTCATTGTGTTGGGCATAGTGAGTATGCAGCCATAGCCCCGCGCGGCTGCCACAAAGGCCAGGGCGATGCCGGTGTTACCGCTGGTGGGTTCCACGATGGTCATGCCGGGCCGCAGGCTGCCGTCACGCTCCGCCGCAAGCACCATGCTGGTGCCAATTCGGCACTTTACCGACATCGCGGGGTTACGGTTCTCGAGCTTGGCGTAAACATTGCCGGTGCTGATGTGGTTGATGCGCACCAGTGGCGTCCCGCCAATGGTTTCGGAGTTGTCTTTGAAAATGCGCCCCATGGTTGGTGCTCCTGAAAAAGGATTGGCATCGTACAAGGGTAGACAACTGGCTGGGCCCTGTCTATCTGCCTTGGGGTAGGTATTGGTGCCCGCTGCGGTACAGGACTGTCATATAACCTTCACGGTTTTATCTTTCAATGGTGCACCCTATAATCGGGGCGTCATGTGATCTGGGCCGCCACCGGCGCCCCATGACACTTTGGGAGATAACGTTGGCCGCAGCTTCGCTTGGCGACAGCATCATTGCAGGGAAGGTTTTGGCATTTGCTCAGCGCACCGTGGCTGCCCTGATGGAGCCGCGCAGAGCCTTGTGGCTGCGGCGCGGTGTGATGCTGCTTGCCCTGCTGTGGGTATTGACGGCCATGGCGCAGTTGATTTGGGCGCTGGTACCCGTGGGGCAGACTCGTGCCTTGGAGGGGCCGGTTATCAACCCGCCCGCGGAGTTCGCCGCGTTGGGTGTTGCGCGAACGCAGGTTGATATTGAGGTTTTGCGCGCTTGGGCGTTATTTGGCGAGCCGGGAGGGGCGGTGCTCGCAGAGCCGGAACCTGCTGTTAGCGAGGCGCGCAGCGTTCGTGAAGGTATTGAGCGCGGCGCGCGGGAAACTCGTTTAGAGCTGACACTGCGCGGCATAATCGCCTTTAATGACGCCGGCGAGGGCAGCGCGATTATAGAGCATCGCAGCCGGCAGGCGATTTATTCGGTAGACGACGAGTTGCCGGTGTCTGGAACCGTCGTGCTGGCGAAAGTGATGCCCGACCAAGTGGTGCTGGATAATGGTGGTACTTACGAGCTGCTGCGCCTTTACCCACCCAGTGCGCTCGATACGCAAGCGGTCGGCGCGCCACAAGCCGTGCCCGTCACGCGATCGCAGCCGGCGGCTGCGGCCACAGTTGTTGATAAACGAGCCGATGCCGAAGCGGCCGCCTTGGCGGCGGGCTACCGCGACCAATTGTATGCAGACCCGCAGTCACTGGCAGACTTGGTGCGCATTGCGGCGGTCCGCGCTGATGGAGCGCTACGGGGTTATCGTGTGACACCGGGGCAGAACAGGGTGCAGTTCGAGCAATTGGGCTTTCGTGCCGGTGATTTGGTGCTGGCGGTGAATGGCCTTTCTCTGTCGGATCCGGCGAATACCATGCGCCTGTATCAGGCTATGCGCTCCGCCACTGAAGCGTCTTTTGACCTTCTCCGAGGGGGTGAATCGGTGGCGCTCAGTGTCAGCTTGGATGCTGCGCCGGCAGATCAGTGATAGAGTCAGGACTATTGAGATAAGGACGTGCCATCAGTGAGAACCGTGTTGCGGGTACTGCGAGTACCGCTATTTTGTGTCGTGGCTGCGCTAGGCGTAGCCAGTGCGGTTGCTCAGGAATTTACCGTCAACCTGAAGGACACGGATATTCAGGAGTTGATCAAGTTTGTGGCTGAGGCTACCGATACCACTATTGTGGTGGACCCGGCGGTTAAGGGTAAGGTCAAGGTGGTGTCGTCAAAGCCAGTGTCGCGCACCGAGCTCTACGATTTGTTCCTGTCCATTCTAGAGGTGCATGGTTACACCGCCGTCCGTTCCGGGGGTGTTGTGCGCGTGATACAGAGCAAGGACGCGCGCTCTGCGCCGGTTACCGTGCGGGACAATGAAGGCCAGCGCGCCAACGACGAATACGTAACGCAGGTGCTGCGCCTCAAAAATATTTCTGCGGCGAAGCTGATACCGGTGCTGCGTCCCCTGGTGCCGCAACAGGCTCACATGGCGGCCTATGCGCCCAGTAACGCCATTATTATTTCCGACGTCGCCTCCAACATTGACCGGATTGCATCGATTATCGAACGCATGGACAGTACTGCTGTGCAGGAAACCGACATTATCAAGCTCAAGCACGGTGTGGCTGAGGATGTTGTGCGTATGCTCGAACAGCTCAACAAATCCGAGGCTGAGCAGGGTGGCGGCAGCGAGGTCGAGATCTTGCTGGTGGCCGACGCGCGCACCAACAGCGTGCTGATAAGCGGTGATGAGCTGGAGCGCGCGCGCATGGCGCGATTGATTCGTTACCTTGATACGCCGCTGGAGCAAAGCGGGAATGTGAAAGTGCTTTATCTTGAATACGCCAACGCCGAGGAAATTGCCGAGGTGTTGACGCGGGTAATGCAAAACATTGGCCGCGTCGACGCGGGTGAGGCCGGCCGGCCCCAGCGGAGTAGCGAGACCAGCGCGACCATAGAGGCAGACAAGAACACCAACGCCCTGATTATTACCGCGCCCACCGATAAAATGGCAGCCTTGGAAGCCGTTGTTGCGCGGCTGGATATCCGTCGAGCACAGGTATTGGTTGAGGCGATTATTGTTGAAATGGAGGTGCGCGATGGGCAGGACCTCGGGCTGCAGTGGCTTTTTGCCAACGACAATGGCTTTTTCGGCAGCAGCATCAGCGCGGATGACGTACGTGCGCGGAACATCGCCGGCGCGATTTTGCCGGAAGACGGTGGCGATGGCACCGGCACCACGACGGGAGACTTTAACGTCGGTGCACTGGCCGGCGCACTGGCGCAGTCACCCGGTGTGTCGCTGGGCTGGGGCGTGATTGACGACAACCTGTCGATGACGGTGATCCTCAACGCCTTGAAGGAAAAATCCAATGCGAACATTCTGTCGACGCCCAGCTTGCTCACCCTCGACAATCAAGAGGCCTATATCACGGTGGGCCAGAATGTGCCGTTTGTGACCGGGTCTTTTACCAGTACGGGCACGGGTGATGGTGCGCAAAACCCGTTCCAGACCATTGAACGGCAAAACGTTGGCATCACCCTCAAGGTGACACCGCATATCAACGAGGGCGATTCGGTGGTGCTGGACATTTCCCAGGAAGTCTCCAGCCTCAGCAATACCTCAGTGGTGCTGCAGGCCTCCGACCTCATCACTAACGAGCGGGTGCTGCAAACCAAGGTGCTGGCTTCGGATGGCCGCATGGTCGTGCTCGGTGGCCTGATCAAGGATGACGTGCAGGACGGCAGTCAGAAAGTGCCGCTGCTGGGCGACATTCCCTTTTTTGGCCGCCTGTTCCGCAACGATGCGGTGCAAGTAGTTAAAACCAATTTGCTGATTTTTATCCGCCCAACGATTATTCGTGATGATGAACAGCTGGCTGGGGCGACCGCCGATAAATACCGCTACATCCGCGATCAGCAGGTACTGCGTCGTGAGCGTGGGCTAATGTTCCTCGATGCCGATAATGTGCCGGTTTTACCTGAGTGGGAGGAGCAGATTCGCCAACTGAAAGAAATTCGCGATGAGGCAGGCAACGCACCGGTGGCGGTGGAGAGCAACTGATGCTCGCTGCGGACGTAACAGCGCCCGCTGCGCGGATGCCCAACTTGCCCTTTGGTTTTGCCAAGCAATTTGGTGTGTTGGTTGACGCAACCTCAATGGGTGCTGTGGTGGTTCATCGCGATCCCCTGGCGCCGCAGTTGCTGCTCGAACTGCGCCGTTGGCTCGGTGTGCCGTTCAAGGTCGAGCCGGTGTCTGAAGCTGAATTCCAGCGTCGGCTGTCCCGTGCCTATCAAAGAGACAACAACGCTGCCGTACAAATGGCCCAGGATATCAGCGCGGACGTTGACTTAAGCCGCCTGGCTGATGAGATTCCCGACTCTGCAGACTTGATGGATGCTGAGGACGACGCGCCCATTATTCGCTTGATTAATGCCATTCTCTCCCAAGCGGTGCGCGAGCAGGCCTCAGACATCCATATTGAAACCTTTGAGGACCGGCTGAGCGTGCGCTACCGGGTAGACGGGGTGTTGGCGGAGGTGCTTTCTCCCAAGCGTATGCTGGCACCGTTGCTGGTGTCGCGCCTGAAAGTGATGGCCAAGTTGGATATCGCGGAAAAACGTGTGCCTCAGGATGGCCGCATTTCGGTGCGCATTGCCGGCCATGCCATTGATATTCGTATGTCCACCATGCCTTCCGCGCATGGTGAAAGGGTCGTTCTGCGTCTGCTCGACAAGCAGGCCGGCCAGCTTGAACTGTTACAACTGAATATGAATGAGCAGGTGCTGGGTAGTTACCAGAAGGCGCTGCGTAGCCCGCACGGCATTATTCTGGTCACCGGCCCCACAGGCTCGGGCAAGACCACCACGTTGTATGCGGGCCTGTCTCATATCAACCAGGCGACGCGAAACATTCTGACCATTGAAGACCCCATAGAATATATGCTGCCCGGTGTTGGCCAAACGCAGGTTAATTCCAAGGTGGAGATGACCTTTGCGCGGGGCCTGCGGGCGATTTTGCGTCAGGATCCCGATGTGGTGATGGTGGGTGAGATTCGTGATCTGGAGACGGCAGAGATTGCGGTACAGGCGTCACTCACCGGTCACCTGGTGCTGTCGACACTGCACACTAATACCGCCATTGGTGCAGTCACACGCCTGCAGGATATGGGCATTGAGCCATTTCTGTTGTCCTCCAGCCTGATTGGCGTAATGGCACAGCGCCTGGTGCGGCTGCTCTGCCGCGACTGCAAACAGCCGCATGAGCTCGCCGACTCCGAACGCACCTTGCTCGGGCTTGCGCCGGGTGATGCTGCGCACACGGTACACAAAGCCGTTGGCTGTGAGCAATGCAAATACGGCGGCTACCGCGGTCGCACCGGCATTTATGAGCTGATTGAAATTAGTGATGCGCTGCGTTTGATGATTCACGAAGGTGCGAGTGAGCAGCAGATGCTGGTAGAAGCGCGAAAAGCGTACCCGGGGATTCAGGAAGACGGTCGTCGGCGTATTCTCACCGGTGAAACCAGCATCGAGGAAGTGCTGCGCGTCACCGCTGTGACTTAAACGAGATAACTCGGCATGACAGCGTATCGGTATCAGGCACTGGAGCCCGGCGGCAAGCTGGTGAAAGGCGTTCTTGAGGGCGATTCCGAGCGTCAGGTGCGGGCGCAGCTGCGCGTGCAGAAACTGCGCCCGGTGGATGTGTCGGTGGCCAACCGCCAGGCAGAGAGCAAGCGTCGTGCCGGCTGGTCATTTCTGCAACCGCGTATCAGTGTGTCCGAGCTGGCGCTGGTGACCCGGCAGCTGGCGACTCTGGTGCAATCAAATTTGCCCCTGGATGAGTGCCTGCAGGCCGCTGCTGAACAAAGCCGCAAGGGACGTACCCAAGGGCTGTTATTGCAGGTGCGCTCGCGGGTCGCCGAAGGCCATACCCTGGCTTACGCCATGGGCGAATTTCCCCTGGTGTTCAACGAGATGTATCGCGCCATGGTCAATGCCGGCGAACATGCAGGCTACCTGGGCCCGGTGCTGGAGCAGCTGGCGGACTACAACGAGCAGCGCCAATACACCGCGCAGAAGCTGAAAATGGCGATGATCTACCCGTTCATCCTGATTGGGGTGGCGCTGGCGGTCGTAGTGGCCTTGATGGTGTTCGTAGTGCCCGAGCTGATTGGTATTTTCGCGCACACCAATCGTGAACTGCCGGTGTTGACCCGCGGCCTGATTGTCGCCAGTGATTTCTCGCGTGATTACGCGCTTTGGGTTCTGGTGGGCGCGATCGCCGCCGTGTTTGGACTGCGCCGCTGGCTGCGTAAACCTGCGCGTAAGCACCGCTGGCATGCACTGCTGCTGCGTATTCCAGGGTTTTCGCGGCTGGTGATCGCCACGGATACCGCGCGCTTTGCTTCCACCTTGAGTATTCTGATGGCCAGCGGCGTGCCGCTGCTGGAGTCATTGCGCATTGCGGGGCAGGTGTTGACCAACCTGGTATTGCGGGAAGACAGTGCACAGGTTGCGGAGCGCGTGCAGGAAGGCAGTAGCCTGCACCGCGCGCTGCGCGAAAGCGGCCGGTTTCCGCCGATGATGGTGCATATGGTGGCCAGCGGCGAGGCCAGCGGCGAGCTGGAAGCGATGCTGGCGCGGTCCGCCCGCAATCAAGAGCGCGAGCTGGAAATGACGCTTGGCACGCTTATGAGCCTGCTTGAGCCGCTGCTCGTGGTATTTATGGGCGGCATGGTTTTAGTGATTGTGATGGCCATCCTGCTACCGATTTTTGACCTTAATACAATGGTGCGATAGCGATATGAAACTCCCGATAACAGCAAAACGGGCCCACGGCGGCTTTTCTCTGGTGGAAATCCTCGTGGTGCTGGTGATTATGGGCCTGCTGATCAGCGTAGTGGCTCCCACGGTGCTTAATCGTGCTGATGAGGCGCGGATACAAAAAGTGTATGCAGACTTCAAGGCGATCGAAACAGCCTTGAAAATCTACCGGCTCGACAACTACGTGTACCCGTCAACCGAGCAGGGGCTGGAAGCGTTGGTGAGCGAGAGTAACCTCGACCCTCAGCCACGCAACTTCAAGCAGGGCGGCTACTTGCAGGAAGTCCCGCTGGACCCCTGGGGCCGCCCTTATTTGTACTTGAGCCCCGGTGAAAACGGTGACGTGGACATTTACAGCCAGGGCGCTGACGGCCTGTCTGGCGGTGACGGGCAGAACGCGGACATAGGCAACTGGAGAGCACAGGACTGACTCAGTGCCTGCGCACGTTTGCACGGCTAGGTGCTGCGGATTCGCTGCCGGGCGGCACGGCTTCAGCCTGGTTGAGTTGCTGGTGGTGCTGTTTGTGATTGTGCTGATGACCTCGTTGGCGACGCTTAATGTTGGTGACGGGGGGCAGCAGCAGGAAATTGAGTCGCAGGCCCGGGAGCTGCGTAACGTGGCGGAATTTGCGTTGGAAGAAGCGCAGATGGCGGGCCGTGATATGGGGCTCGTGTTAGCGGTGGATCCACGTGGCGAAGCAACACGCTATGTCTATGAGTGGCGAGAGCTACGCCCAGAGGGCTGGCGAAGCCCTGTCCTTGCGCGGGACGTACTGGCGCCGCGTACCTTGGCCGCCGGTGTGGAGTTGGCGTTGCTGTTGGATGATGTGTCCGCAGTGGAGTTTTTGCCGGCGCCCATAGCAGCGGATGCGGCCCCGCAAGTAATTTTCTATGCCAGCGGCGAGATGTCTCCCGGTGCCCTGGAGTGGCGACATACTGCGAGTTCCGTGCTGTTGTGGCGGCTGGAGTGGGACCTGCTGGGGCGCATGGCGCTGTTGCCGCGAGGGGAGGCCGATGATGCAGATGATTTGCGTTAGCGGCGGCATTCCTGCGCGTACGCGCGGATTTACCCTGGTTGAGGTGATGGTAGCGCTCGCCATAGTGGCCCTTGCACTACCCGCGCTGCTATTTGCACTGCATCAGCAGGTGGATGGCACCGGGTATTTGCGCGACAAATCACTGGCGCAAATTGTTGCCAATAACAAATTGGTGGAACTGCGCTTGCTGGCGGCGGCACGAGGAGAACTCTTTCAGGGCGCCGACAGTGGGCGGGAAGAGCTCGCGGGGCGCGAATGGTATTGGCGCTTGGAGAGCACACCCACCCAAGTGCAGGGCTTTTTTCGTATCGAAATTAGCGTACGCAGCAGTGAGGATGAGAATGCCCCATCGTTGCTTTCGCTGGTGGCCTTTATGTCGCGCTCGGGCGGCCAGTCTGCGGGGTTCTCCCGTGCTCCCTAGGGCCACTGCGCGCGCGCAGGGCTTTACTTTGGTTGAAGTGCTGATTGCTTTGGCGATCACGGCATTTGTGGCTGCTATCGCCTATGCGGGTTTGTCCACGGTGATCAGTGGTGTGGAAAGCACGCGTGGCGTAGCGGAGCGCACTTGGGAGGTGAACCGCGCGTTGCAGATTGTGCAGCGTGATTTGCGTGAGTTGGTCGACCGCCCGGTGCGCGACGAATTCGGCGACGAGGAGCCCGCGCTGATGGGTGGGCCGGCGGCGCGGTTTTTACTCAGTTTCACCCGTACCGGCTGGCATAATCCCACTGATCAGCAGCGCAGTACCTTGCAGCGTGTGAACTATGTTTGGTTAGACGACAGCCTGTGGCGTGAAAGCTACTGGGTGCTGGATCGCGCAGGGTCTACCGAGCCCCGGCGGGTGCGCTTGCTCACCGGCGTGGCCCGTGCCCAGATTACGTTTTTGCAGGCATTGGATGCACTGGGGCCCGGTGCTCGTGGCACAGAGGTGGATACGCGCAACTGGCCGGATAATTGGGTGGTGGATACCAGCCAGCCGGGTGCCCGCTTGGCACTGCCTGCCGCACTGGAGTTGACGCTGGAACTGGAAGACCTCGGTGAGCTCAGGATGTTGCATGCGCTGCCGCCACTGTAAATCGCACGCGCGAGCGGCTGAGCGCGGCGTGGCGCTGGTGGTGGCCCTGCTGGTGTTTGGTCTCTGTGCTGCGCTGATGGTTGCCATGCAGCGCGAGTTCACGCTGTTTTCGCAGCGCAGCGCCAACCTGTTTTTGCATGAACAGGGCTATGCCTACCTGCGCGGCGCGGAAGAGCTGGCGGCGGTGGTGTTGGTGATGGATTACGACGCAGATCAATCCCGCGAGCAGCCGAGGGATGACCTGGGTGAGATTTGGGCACAGCAAGCAACGCCTTATCCGCTCGACGAGGGCGGTTGGCTGGTGGGCTCTTTGCAGGATTTACAGGGCCGCTTTAACTTGAACACCTTGGCACAGGCGCCCGCAGAAGCGGGTTCAGGTGATGCCACCGAGCGCTATACGCCGGCCGAAACGTTTTTTGTTCGCTTGCTGCAGGCCTTGCCGGAGCTGCCTTTGGGCCAGGCTGAAGCCGTAGCCGTGACACGCGCCATTGGTGACTGGCTGGATGAGGACAGCAACGTGCGCGTGTATGGCGCAGAGGACGATCTATACAGCGGGCAAACGCCGCCCTACCGGGCAGCCAATCGTCCCATGGCCAGTGTGAGCGAGCTGCGCGCGGTGGCTAATGTCACACCGCAGCTGTACCGTGCGCTGGCGCCGTTGGTGACGGTATGGCCGCGCACGCCGGCCGCGCTGAACATCAATACAGCGGCGCTACCCCTGCTGCGCGCGGTGAATGGCAACGGGGATTTGGCGCCGCTGAGTGAGGCGCAGGGCGAGGCCCTGTTCCGCGTGCAGCGCGAGCAAGCCGGGTTTGTTGACATGCAGGCGTTTCAGGATCAGCCCGCCTTTGCTGACAAGGAGTTGGGTGACGTGAACAGCCTGCTGGGCGAGAGTTCCTCGTGGTTTTTGCTGTCCGCAGAGGTCGAAGTTGCCGAGCGCAAGATGCGCTTGTACAGTGTGCTGCAGCGCGATAAGCGCGAGGTGAGGCCGGTCGTGCGAGCGATGGGCAGCCTGTGATCCGCCCACGATATTCTGGATTGATGATGACGGAGAAACGCTTGTGCAGAACCTAGCCGTGGTGCGCCTGATGGGTGATGCCCTGGTGTGGTATCCACCGGGTGCGGGCGCGCAGCCGCAGCCGCTGGAAAACGATGCGCAGTTGGCAGCTTTTCGGGCCGCTCTGCGCAACTCCCGGTGGCAGGCATGCTTTGCGGCTCCCAGTGCACAGGTGCGTGCGCTTGAGCTCGAGGTAGCACCGGCAGAGAAAAAACACTTGGCGCGTGCCTTGCCGTTTATGTTGGAAGAGCAGGTTGCCGAGGATGTGGAAGACCTGCATTTTGCCTCCAGTGCGCTCAGTAAGACCCGCTATGCAGTGGCGATTTGCAGCCACAGCGTGATGCGGCAGTGGGCACAACGGCTCGCACAGTTGCCCGACTTGCCGCAGTGGCTGCCAGAGGCATTGTTGTTGCCTTGGCGCCCGGGTGAGTGGTGCCTGGTAGCGGACGGTGAGCAGGTTATCGTACGCAGCGGTGAAGGCGAGGGTTACGCGGTAGAGCGCGACTTGCTGCCCGCGGTGCTGGCGGCTTCCGCGGACCTGCAGTTACCGGAGACGCTGATCTTTTATGCCACGGATCAGGTGGAGGCGCTGGCTCTGTTGCCGGCGACCTTGCAGGACCGGGTGCAGTGGCGGCAGGGTGGTGTGTGCAGTGCTTTGCTGTTGTCCGAGGACGCTCAGCGGCTGAATCTGCGCCAGGGCGCTTATGCGCCGAGCCTGCCGCTGCAGCAATGGTGGGGCCAATGGCGCACGGCCGCAGCGTTGGTGGCGGTCGCTTTCACCTTGCAGCTGGTGGCAACCTGGGCAGATTATCGGGCGCAGGCCGCGGAGAACCTGGCCTTGCGTGGGGCACTGGAGGCGAGCTATCGCCAGGCGGTGCCGCAAGGCGCACTGGTTGATGCCGAGCGCCAGCTGCAACGGCAGCTGGACGCGCTGCGTGGCGGTGCTGGCGCTGGCAGCTTCGTGCCGTTGTTAGAGCAAACGGGCAGTGTGATCGCGCAGCGCCCGGACACCCGCGTGCTCAGTATTAACTACAACCAGCGCGGCGGTGAAATGCGTTTGAATATCGTTGCCAGTGATTTCTCGGCGGTGGAGCAGTTACGCGCCGGCCTTGCGGAGGCTGGCCTCGCTGCGGTGATGGAAAGCAGCAGCGCACAGGGTGACAGTGTGCGCGCGCGCATCCGGGTTGGGGGCGCATAATGGCCGCTTGGTGGTCGCGTTTAACGGTGCGGGAACAAACGAGCCTGCTGCTGTTGTCGATAACCGTGGGTGCCTGGCTGCTGTGGATGGTTGTCTGGTCGCCCTTGGCAGCCAAACGGGATCGCATGGTAGAGCAGAATGTCGCCACGGCGGCGGCGCTGGTGCGCGTGGATGCTTTGTCGGCGCAGGTGCTGCAAGCGCGCGAAGGCGCTGCTCCCGCGCGCACTGGCAGCAACCTCGCGGCGGTTGTGAACCAGAGCACCGTGCGTTTTGGCCTTGCGGTGAGTCGGCTGCAGCCTGGCGCTCGCGGTGACCTGCAAGTACGTTTGGAAAACGCGCAGTTTGCCGACCTGGTCGCGTGGCTGCATCAGCTGGAGTTGCGCGAAGGGCTGGTGTTTGAGGAAGTGGCCATAACTCAGGCCGGCAGTGCCGGCAGGGTCAATGCCACGGTACGCATCGGGCAGCCGCCATGATCCGCTTGCGTGTGTTGGGGGCGGCCGCTGCGCTGCTACTGCTGCTTGTCCTGTTGTTGGCCTCGGCACCGGCCCATCTGCTCAGTCGCCTGTTGGCAGACACGCCGGTGGCCGCGGACGGCCTCACCGGCACGCTCTGGAATGGCCGCGCCAGCCGCGTTCGGCTCGTGACCAATGCGGGTGCACTGCACCTGGGTGAAGTGCGCTGGGCGCTGAGGCCTTGGTCGTTACTCACACTCACCCCGCGGCTGCAGTTCAGTTCTGACTGGGTTGATCAGCGTCTGCGCGGTGTGCTGGAGCTGCGCGGGCAGCGGGATATCGTCCTCTCAGACCTGCAGGCGGGATTCGACGCGGCGCTGTTGCGACATGTAGCGCCGGTGTCACTGACGGGCGCCCTTGGGGCACAGGTTGAAAAACTCCATTTGCGCGATGGTTTACCGGTGACGGCAACCGCGCGTGTCACTTGGCAGCAGGCGGCTTGGGACTCGCCACAGGGTTTATTGCCTTTGGGCAGCTATGCTTTAGACGTGCAAAGCACGGCGCCCGGGCAGCTGGCAGGCACCGTAATCACCCTCTCTGGCCCTGTGCGCGCTGAAGGCCAGTTGCAGTTGCAGCAACGCGACTATAGCATCGCCATTTTAATTACTCATGAGAGCACTTGGGATCCGCTGCTGCGCGAAGCGCTGGCACTTCTAGCGCGCCCGCTGGATGCAGGCTACGATTTGCGCTTTGATGGGTCTTTGCCGTCACAGTAAGTGGTTCTTGGTGCCAACCTTCAATTTTACTCATCAAAACAGGATGCAAGCCTATGAGTCAGCCCGGTCAACGCAAGTATGAGTGTGTTATTTGCGGTTTTATTTACGATGAAGCACTGGGTATTCCGGGCGACGGCATCGAACCCGGTACTCTGTGGGAAGACCTGCCCGACACTTGGGAGTGCCCCGACTGCGGTATTTCCAAGGCTGATTTTGACCTGATGGAGGACTGAGCCCCTGCGGCTCTCTGGATATCTTTAATGGCAACAGCAAAAAGGCTAGACGCGCTGCGTGTATTGATGGCCGAGCGTGGCTATGACGCGCTGATAATTCCTCGCGCCGACGAGCATCTGGGCGAGTACATTCCTCTGCACAATGAACGCTTGCTCTGGGTTTCGGGTTTTTCGGGATCTGCGGGTAGCGTGGTGATTTTGCGCGACCAGGCGGCGATTTTTGTCGATGGGCGTTATACGGTGCAGGTGAGGCAGCAAGTAGATGCGGAGCATTTCAGCTACCAGCATTTGGTCAAAATGCCGCCGGCCAGCTGGCTGGCCAGTGTGTTGCCTGCCGGGGCCCGTGTGGCGGTTGACCCCCGTCTGCACAGCTTGCACTGGCTGTGCGAGGCGGAAAGCACGCTTGCGTCCGCAGGCATTGCAGTGTCTGCGGATGCGGATAACCTTGTGGACCGCTGCTGGGAAGATCGCCCCGCGGCGCAAGTGCGTCCCGCGCTGCTGCTGGGCGAGCAGTTTACCGGTGAGTCCAGTGCGAGCAAGCGTGCGCGGATTGCGGCGATGCTTACGCCACAGCGGGCGGATGCTGCGCTGATCTTCGCGCCGGATTCCGTCTCCTGGCTGTTGAACGTGCGTGGCCTTGATGTGCCGTGCCTCCCTGTTTTGCAGGCGATGGCGCTTATTTGGCGCGATGCGTCGGTTGACTTGATCGTGGAGCCTGCGCGCATGCCGCCGGGATGGGAGGCACACTGTGGATCTGATGTGCGCTTGCATGCGCCGGAGGCGGCTGAGTCGCTGCTGAGTGGTCAATCGGGCAAGCATGTGCTGGCTGACCCGCAGACGGCGAACGCCTGGTCGCAGCGCCTTTTGGAAAGGGGTGGTGCGACCTTAATCGCAGCGCCTGACCCTGTGTTGCTGCCTAAAGCCTGCAAAAATTCGGTGGAAATTGCCGGCGCGCGCAGTGCGCACGTGCGTGACGCGGTCGCCGTGGTGCATTTTCTGGCGTGGCTGGATGCCGAGCAGTTAGCAGGGCGGCGCCACGACGAGGCCAGCCTGTCTGACCAGCTGCTGGCTTTTCGCCAAGGGGGGGAGCACTTTCAGGGGCCGTCCTTCGACACTATTTCGGCGGCTGGCGCCAATGCCGCCATGTGTCATTACAACCATCGCAATGCCACGCCTGCCAAGCTGCCAGTTAACTCCGTCTATCTGGTCGATTCAGGTGGCCAGTACACCGATGGCACCACCGACATTACGCGTACGGTCGCTATCGGTGACCCGGGCGCAGAAGTGCGGCAGCTGTTTACGCTGGTGTTGCAAGGCCACATTGCTCTGGACGAAGTGCGCTTCCCGCAGGGTACGACCGGCACGCATCTCGATGTGTTGGCCAGGCAGCCGCTGTGGCGCCAGGGGCTCGATTATGACCACGGCACTGGGCATGGGGTGGGGGCCTTCCTCAGCGTGCACGAGGGGCCGCAACGCATCGGCCGTGCGTGGAGCGCGGTCGATCTGCAACCCGGTATGATTCTGAGCAACGAACCCGGGTATTACCGCGACGGCGAGTTCGGCATCCGCTGCGAGAATCTGGTGGTGGTGCAGGCGGTGGAGGGCACTTTGGAGACGCCGATGTATGTTTTCGATGCGCTCACTCTGGTGCCGTTTGATCGGCGGTTAATTGCCTGCGAGCTGCTTTCCGCGGGCGAGCGTGCCTGGGTGGATGCGTATCACCAACGTGTGCTAGCGACAGTAGGGCCGCTGCTTCCCAGCGCAGAGCAGGCTTGGTTGGAACACGCCTGCACTCCGCTGGCTGGCGGCTGATGCGTTGCGGCCTTTTGTGTGCGCTGGTGTAATGACCACAATAAGAGAGAGTTAGTGCGATGGCAGTAGCAACGGCGGATCACTGGTCTTCCCGATTTGCCTTTCTGATGGCCGCTGTCGGGTTTGCCGTCGGCCTGGGTAATATTTGGCGCTTTCCTTATATTGCCGGCGAAAACGGCGGCGCTGCGTTTGTCATCGTGTACCTGCTGTGCGCTTTCGGTATAGCTATGCCTATTTTGATCGCCGAACTGATGGTGGGCCGCCGTGGCCAGGCCAGCCCGCCCCAGGCCATGGCGGCGGTGGCACTTGAGAGCAAGCGTAGCCAGCATTGGCAGTGGGTGGGCGGCATGGGTTTGCTTGCGGCCTACATGATTGAGATCGTCTACGCAGTGATCGTAGGATGGGTGCTGTGGTATCTGTTTAAGGCGGTAACGACCGGCTTCCTGGATGTTGATGCGGCGAATGCTGCAGCGCAGTTCAGCGCGGTCCAGGCCGACACGGCGGGTATGCTGTTCTGGACGCTGGCCGGGCTCGCCATCACCGGGCTGATTATCTATGCGGGTGTTAAAAACGGCATTGAGCGTGCCGTAGTCGTCATGATGCCGTTAATGTTCCTGCTCTTGATAGGGCTTGCGGTTTACAACTACTTTACAGGTGGCTTCAGCGAGGCCACCGCGTGGTTGTTCACACCTGACTTCAGCAAAATTGGCCCGGACGCTGTGCTGGCGGCTATCGGCCAGGCTTTTTTCTCTATCGGTGTGGCGATGGGCGGCATGATGATTTACGGCTCCTACCTGCCCAAGTCGATTTCTATCGGCCAGTCGGCGTTGATTGTGGTGATAGTGGATACCGCGGTGGCCTTGTTGGCGGGCCTGGTGATTTTTCCCGCTGTGTTCCACCACGGACTGGATCCTGCGGCCGGTGCCGGGCTTATTTTCCAGACGTTACCGGTTGCCTTTGCGCAAATGCCGGGTGGCCAGATATTCAGCGTGCTATTTTTTA
This sequence comes from Haliea sp., assembly GCA_030730585.1. Lineage (GTDB taxonomy): Bacteria > Pseudomonadota > Gammaproteobacteria > Pseudomonadales > Halieaceae > Haliea. Next base: position 60,503 of record JANQUV010000009.1, on the reverse strand, counting down.
CAATGCTTTCAGTCGCGGGCATCACCTCGATGGTGGGCTTGGTGGAGTGCGTCAACGCCTGGATGGAAGAACGCTTCGGCATGCCTCGGCATCGTAGCGCGGTATTGGTGGTCAGTTCCGTTGCCGTGCTAAGCGTGCCGAGTATTCTGTCCTATAACCTTTGGGCAGATGTCAGCCTCGGCGGGAGTAACTTTAACGACAGCATAGATTACTTTTCCAACCAGATTTTATTGCCTTTGGGTGGCTTGTTGATCGCGGTGTTCGCCGGTTGGGCGATGACCAGCGCCGCCAGCCGCGATGAACTCAGTGGTATGGGCGCCATCAGTTACGGCCTCTGGCGATTTATGATTCGTTTTGTGGTGCCACCGGCACTCATTGTTATTTTTGTCCGCGGCGTAGTGGGCTAGCCGTGATTATGATGGCCACCTTGAATGATTTCCTTTGGGGCCAGGTTCTCATCATTGTGCTGTTGGCGGTGGGGCTGTTGTTTACGGTGGCTTCACGCGGCGTACAGTTTCGTTATTTTGGCCGCATGTTTAGCGTGCTGCGCGGTGGCATGCGCCATGAAAGTGGCCATGTCAGTTCTTTTCAGGCGCTGGTGGTGTCAGTGGCGGGCCGCGTGGGGAGCGGCAACATCGCCGGAGTGGCTGTAGCGATCACGCTGGGTGGCCCCGGTGCCGTGTTCTGGATGTGGCTTATCGGCCTCATGGGCATGGCGACGAGTTTCTTCGAGTGTTCGCTGGCGCAGCTGTTCAAACGCACCGAGCCGGATGGCACTTTTCGTGGCGGCCCGGCATATTATCTCACCTATGGGCTAGGCCAGCGCGGGCTCGCTGCTGTGTATTCAGTCTTGCTACTGGTGACTTTCGGTCTCGGTTTCAACGCACTGCAATCCTATGTTGTGGCCACCTCCTTGGCGGACTCGTTCGGTATCGACACCTGGGTCACCGGTGTATGTATGGTGCTGGTGCTGGGCGCGGTAATCTTTGGCGGTATCCGCCGCATCGCTGTGGTATCCGAGGTCATTGTGCCGATCATGGCACTGATGTATTTCCTTGCCGCATTGGTGGTTATCGTCCTGCATATCAGCGAAGTGCCGGCGGCCCTGTGGTCGATCGTGCAAAGTGCTTTTGGCCTCGAACAGGCGGTGGGGGGCGGTTTGGGTGCAGTGATCTTGCAGGGTGTAAAACGCGGCCTGTTCAGTAACGAAGCCGGCCTTGGTAGCGCACCCAATGTTGCGGCAGTTGCCCACGTGCCCCACCCCGCGAATCAGGGCGTGGTGCAGGCTTTCAGTGTTTTTATCGACACCATGATTATGTGCAGCTGCACAGCGGTAATTATTTTACTGTCCGATGTTTATCAGCCGGGTGCGACCGAGGTGGATGGCGTGCTGTTAACCCAGCTTGCTATGGGCAGCCACGTCGGTGCGTGGGGCGCGACTTTTGTGTCGGTAGCACTGGTGCTCTTCGCGTTCAGCTCCATGCTGTACAACTATTATCTGGGCGATAACAGCCTGAGTTTTTTCAGCAATGACAATCCGCTGGTGGCAAACGTATTTCGCGTGGCGGTGCTGGCTTTGGTGTTCTGGGGTTCCCTGCAGGACCTGAGCACGGTATTCGGCTTTGCCGAGCTCACCATGGGCTTGTTGGCGCTGGTGAATCTCGTCGGGCTGGTGTGGATGTATCGTATCGGTATGCGCCTGTTGCGTGACTATGATAAGCAGTTGCGCAAGGGTGGAGAGCCGCGCTTGCGTCCGGAGGACTGGCGCGACCTCAATATCGATGCCCAGTCCTGGCCAGAGTAAGTCCTGTGGGGCGTGCCAAGGGCCTTTAAAGCACCGGAGAAAACAAGCGGGCCGCGCCCATTCCTAGCGGGAACCAAGCAGGTTTTGCAGCAATGTCGGCGAGGGTCACCTCGCGGCAGCGGCTTAAATCCGTTTCCAGCATGCCGGCAACTTCAGTGGCGAAGCGTTTGCCGTCCACCAGCAGGGTGATTTCAAAGTTCAGGCGGAAGGAGCGGTTATCGAAATTGGCGGTGCCGATGCCTGCCAAGTGGTCGTCCATCAGTAAGACTTTCTGGTGCATGAAACCGCCTTGGTAGCGGTACACCTTGACTCCGGCTGGCAGCAGTTCCCGGGTAAACGACCAATTCGCCATCCCCACGACGGGCCCGTCCGGTTCGTCAGGTATGATCACTCGCACATCAACTCCGCGCAGAGCGGCCAGCTGTAGGGCAGAAACGATGCTGCGGTCGGGTACGAAATACGGGCTTGCAATCCAGATGCGCTGGCGTGCAGCAACGATCACCTGCAGAAACATGAGTCCCGCCTGTTCCAGAATACTGGCGGGATCTGAGGGGAAAACCAGGACGTTTTCGTTGCCGCAGCTACCGTGGTCCGCATCCGGCCGAACCATCGTCAGTGAGTTTTGGGTTGCCCAGCGCCAGTCTGTGGCGAAGGCCAGTTCCACGCCGAGCACCGCGGGGCCCTGCAGACGGATGTGAGTGTCGCGCCAGTCGCCGATGCGGGGGTCCAGCCCCAGGTACTCGTCACCAATGTTGTGGCCGCCCACCCAGGCTGTTTGCCCGTCGACCACAACAATCTTGCGGTGGTTGCGGAAGTTCAGTTGAAAACGGTTGCGACGTCCCTGAGTGGTGTTAAAGGCGGCAACTTGTACCCCCGTCTGGCGTAACTGCCGGTAGAGCCCAGTGCGATGAAAGTTGCGGCTACCAATCTCGTCATAGAGCACGTGTACCGCTACTCCCTCACGTGCCTTGTCTGCCAGCACCCGGCCCAGGCGTCGGCCTAGGTTATCGTCGCGAATAATGTATGACTCGAGCAGAATATGGTGTTCTGCTGCCGCCAGCCCGGCGATGATGCTGTCAAAGGTTTGCTGGCCATTCACCAGCAGTTCTACCGCATTGCCACTGGCGGCAGGTATGCCGGTCAGGTTAAACAGCGCGCTGTAGATGGGTTCGGCGGGCGAGCGGGCCACCAGATATTTGGAGACTTCTGCGCGTGTCTGGTGCAGCAGGACACGGGTTTCCTGTTCAACGTCCTTGCGCTGGTCGAGGTAACCGTCAAACTTGGTGCGGCCAAAAACAAGGTAGCAAGGAACGGCAATATAAGGGACCGTTAGCAGCGATATGGTCCAGGCGATGGCTCCCTGCGCGGTGCGTACGTTGATGATGGCCTCAACCGCTGACACAATCCCCAGAGCATAAAACAGCACCACCGCCACGGCGATGATCTCTGCGTAAAACTCCGTGACCAAGCGGCCTACCCGGACTGCGTGAGCAGGTTGCGATGCAGAACGCTATTGCCTGCATCAGAAGTGACGAAGCTCACTTGCTTGTGTTGCGCGGCGGCGGGTGGCTCGGGTTCACCGGCCGGTTCGGCGGGCTGCTGCGAGGGCGCCGGCGGTATAAACTGGATGACCGCCAAGGCGATAAGGAATATCGCCAGCAGTGCTTTTAACCAGAATGCTCGTGACATGGAATACTCAACAACCTTAAGGCTCAGCGGAGGATAACACTCCCGCGCGGGTGATCGAAGCAGCCTATTCGAGCAGCTCGGGTTGTTCCGCTACGATCACGTCGTAGAGCGGCTGAAAGCTGAACCAACCTGCCAGCGTAGAGCCAACGGATTCGCGTGTCTGCCGCGCGCATTGCGCATCAATCAGCAGCGGCTTACCGGCGGCCTCGGCGATGAGCTGGGCCTGGCAGGAGCGCTCCATGGTGATGAACCACCAAGCCGCTTCGTCGACAGACTCACCCACCGTGAGCAGGCCATGATTTTGCAAAATAGCCGCTTTGTTCGTGCCCAGTGCGGCGGCGATACGCTCTCCCTCGCTGTTATCCAGTACCACACCAGAGAAGTCGTCAAACAGCACATGATCCTCAAAGAAGGCGCAGGCATCTTGTGTGATGGGGTCGAGCAGGCGGCCCAAAGACGCCCAGGTTTTACCGTAGAGTGAATGCGCGTGAGCCGCCGCAGTAACGCGCGGATGAGCCATGTGGATACGCGAGTGGATGGTAAAGGCCGCTCCGTTGAGCAAGCCTTTTCCCTCAACCACTTCACCTGTGTGGCTTACCAACAGGAGGTCTGAGCTGCGCATTTGTTTAAAGGAGCGCCCTAGCGGGTTCACCCAGAAGTGGTCGCTGTGCTCGGGGTCACGCACGGTGATATGCCCTGCGAGGCCTTCGTCAAAGCCAAACTTGCCGAACAAGCGCAGTGACGCTGCAAGGCGCTGCTTGCGTTCCGTACGCAGTTGGCTGTTCGATTTATCCGCGGACTCCCCGCCCATGTTGCTGGTGTCCTGATTCATGACAATCTTGTTGGCCGTACTCATGCGTCAATGCCTTTGCTTAGCGTGTTTGCACTGAAGTGTAGACGGTTTTGAGGATCAGTAGGACGCCAGCGCCTTACATATTATTAAATACTAATATATTCTCTACACTGAATGACTCGGAGAGCGACGGCAATGACAGCGATGGATGCCCAAGCGATGGCGCGTCAGGCCGGCGAGGCGGCTGCACTGCTCAAGGAGTTGGCGAATAAACAGCGCCTGTTGATCCTTTGCGCACTGTTTGAGGGTGAACAGTCGGTCACCGCACTGAATGCTCGTGTGGCGCTTTCTCAGTCTGCTTTGTCGCAGCATCTTGCCCGATTGCGTGATGCCGGGCTGGTGCGCACCCGACGCGAAGGGCAGTTGATTTTCTACGCGCTCGCAGTAGGCGAAGTGGCCGCCGTTCTGCAGGTATTGCATACACTGTATTGCGTGCAAGAGAGCGGCCCGCAATGAGCCACCCTCTGGATCGCGTGGTGGCCTATGCGCTTGGTGGAGGGCTACCCAAGTTGCTTTTCGCGCTGGGTTTGCTGGCGGGCATTTTGTCGCTGCTATTTACCGCGCGCGAGGAAGAGCCGCAGATCGTGGTGCCAGTCGTGGATGTGTTTGTGCAGGCCCCAGGGCTCAACGCGCAGCAAGTCGAACGTCAAGTGGCGGTGCCGTTGGAGAAATTACTGGCGCAAATTCCCGGCGTTGAGCACGTTTACTCCACCACAACGGCAGGCCATACGGCGGTTACGCTGTCCTTTTACGTTGGTGAGGAGCGCGAGTCAGCTTTGCTCAATACCTACAACAAGCTGTACTCCAATCCACAGCTGGTACCGGCTGTGGTCAGTGATTGGAGTCTGCGCCCGGTAGAAGTCGATGACGTGGCAATTGTGGTGCTGGCGCTGTGGTCGGAGGCGCCAGAGCGCTACAGTGATTACGATTTACGCCGCGTGGCCGATGAGCTGAGCACTTACCTGCAGCGTTTACCGGATTCTGGTGAGGTGACAGTGACCGGCGGCCGCGCGCGGCAGGTGCAGATTCTGCTCGACCCCGAACGCTTGGCTGCGCGCCGCACCAGCCCCGCGGAGGTCGCGACCGCGCTGTCGGTGTCTAACCTGCTGCAGCCCGCGGGTCGTTGGTCGTTCAACAATGAGTCCATCGTGCTGGAAAGCGGCGATGCGCTGCGCGAGCCACAAGCGCTGCCCGGGCTGGTGGTGAACGTGATCGACGGTGTGCCGGTATATTTGCAGGATGTTGCCCGCATTGTTGATGGGCCCGAGGATCCCGCAGCCTATACGTGGATTGGGTTTCCCGAGGGAGCCGAGCCCGGTTCTGCTCACGCCAGTGCCGCTGCGCGTTATCCCATGGTCACCCTGAATGTGGCCAAGCAACCCGGCACCAATGCCGTCAGCCTGGCGCAGCGGGTGCACACGGAAATGCACACTCTGCAGCAATCTCTGCTGCCGCCTGAAATGCACCTTACCGTGCTGCGCGACTATGGCCGTACTGCCGATGAGAAAGTGAATAATCTCGCCAGCAGCCTGGGCTTTGCGATCGTCACGGTGGTGGTGTTTATTAGCGTATTTCTCGGTTGGCGCGCTGGCCTGGTGGTGGGGCTTGCAGTGCCCATTTGCTACGGCTTTACCCTCGCGCTGGATATGGCATTTGGCTATACCATTAATCGCGTGACGCTGTTTGCCCTGATTCTGGCGCTGGGGCTATTGGTGGATGACCCGATTACTGGCGTTGACAACATCACCCGCAACTTCACCGAGGGGCGCGGCCCACGTGCTCGTCGCATTGTGGAGGCGATGGCGGAAATTCGCGTGCCTTTGCTGATGTCGACGCTGACCATTGTGGTCGCTTTTTTGCCGCTCGCGTTTATCACCGGGATGATGGGGCCCTATATGGCCCCAATGGCCTTCAATGTGCCCATTGCCGTCATCAGCAGTACGTTGGTGGCCTTCTTGGTGACGCCTTGGCTGGCGAGCCGGCTGCTGCCGTCGGTAGATAGCCCGGCGTTGGAGTCCATGACCGGGCCTCCGGTTGTGGCTGCCGACGGTTTCTATGCGCGCTGGATGCGGCCGCTACTGGAGCAGCGCCGCAGGGCATGGTGGATTGTGTGGTCGGTGCTGTTGATGTTTGTGCTGGCCGCCAGCCTGCCTGTGTTGCGCTGGGTGCCGCTGAAGCTGCTGCCATACGACAACAAAAATGAGCTGCAGGTGTTGGTTGACTTGCCCGAATCAGCGACGTTGGAGCAGACCGCGGCCGTGAGCCAGCGTGTGTTGCAGGCGTTGTTGAGAGTGCCTGAGGTGGAGGCAGTGGCGGCCTTTGTCGGGGCTCCATCGCCGATAGACTTCAACGGCATGGTGCGCCGTCACTATCAGCGCCAGGCACCACAGCTCGCTGACCTGCGGGTGATTCTGATCGATAAGGCCCAACGCGAGCAGCAATCCCATGGCGTGGTGCTGCGGGTTCGCGAGTTGCTGGCGCCGCTGCAGGTCGACGGCGTCAAACTTCAGGTGGTGGAAGTGCCGCCTGGTCCGCCGGTTATGGGCACCTTGGTGGCAGAGGTCTATGGCAATGCGCTCACGCCCTATGCGCAGCAGCAGGCCGCCGCTAATGTGCTGGCCGCCCGCCTGGCGCGTGAGGCTCATGTGGTGGAAGTCGACACCTCGGTCGGGGAGCCTTATACCCGCTGGCGGTTTGTTGTCGATAAGCCCAAGGCTGCGCTCTCGGGCGTCTCTACCCGCGATATTAACGACACTATCGCCATGGCGAATGAGGGGCTGATTGCGGGCTACTTGCAGCAGGAGCGCGAGGCTCAGCCGCTGCCGATGGTACTGCGCCTGGCGCCGGAGCAACGTGTGTCGCCGCACGATTTCGCACGCCTGCAGGTCAAGGGGCGTGTGGGGATTACACAAGCCAGCAAGGCCAGTGGGCTTGATGCGGCGCCACAGCCTTTGGTCTCGCTCGGCGAGTTGGGGGTTTTTCAACCGTTGGCTGCCGATTCAGCAATTTACCGCAAAGGTCTACGCCCGGTGGTGTATGTCACGGCGGAGCTTTCTGGCCGCCCACCGGCGGACGTGATCGCCGATGTTGTCGCCGACCTTGGAGCCTCGCCCGGCAGCGCAAATGATTGGCAACAGCGCAGTTTTCTCACGCCCGGCGGCGGCGACGGTTGGCAATTGCCAACGGATATCGAGGTGAGCTGGACCGGCGAAGGCGAATGGCGCATTACTGTGGACGTGTTTAGAGATATGGGGCTAGCCTTTGCTTTTGCCCTTGTGGCGATCTTTTTTGTGCTGCGTGTGCAGACCGATTCTGCCGCCCTGTCGTTCATCATCATGGCGGCAATCCCTCTCACGGTCATCGGCATCATGCCAGGCTTTTGGTGGCTCAACGCAGTGGGTGAGCGCAGCGTGGCCGGCGCGCCTGACCCCGTATTGTTTACCGCGACTGCGATGATCGGCATGATTGCGCTGGCCGGTATCGTGGTGCGCAATTCCTTGATTCTGGTCGAGTTCGTGACACAGGCGCGCGGCCGCGGAGCCAGCATTACCGATGCGCTGCTGGAGGCGGGACATGTTCGCATGCGCCCCGTGCTGTTGACGGCGGGCACGACCTTGCTCGGTAACCTCGTGATTATTCTGGATCCCGTGTTCAGTGGCCTGGCGCTGGCGATTATTTTTGGCATCATCGCGTCTACGTTGTTGACGCTTGTGGTGGTGCCTGTTGTGTATCTATTGGTCTTTGAACGCGAGACCACGGAGATTGTCAGCAATGCGTAGTCTTATGAAATGGTTGCCCGCTGCAGGCGCAGTGGGGGTTCTGGTACTGCTGGTTGCCTGGATGGCGGGCGTGTTTGACCAACGCTTGGCGCCGGGCCTTGCCCCGCAACCCGGGGAGCAGGCCGCCGTGTATCGCGTTACTGTGGAAACTGTGCCGGTGAGTGAGCCGGTGCCGGGCTCCGTTGAGGCGAAGCAGGCGACGCTGATTTCATCGCGTATTATGGCGCGCATTGAGCGAGTTTTGGTGCGCGCGGGCGACACCGTGAGCGAGGGGCAGTTGCTGCTTGAGCTGGAAAAAACGGACCTGGAGGCGCGTGTTGCCCAGGCCTCCAACCAGATCTCCGCCGTCCGAGCACGCCTCACCGAGGCGCAGCGCAACCTGCAGCGCAGTATCGAACTGCAAGAACGCGGTGTACTTTCAATGTCCGACCGGGACGCTGCACAAGCGACGCGAGATAGCTTTCAGGCTGATGTGCAGCGCGCAGATGAGGCGTTGGAGGAGGCCCGCGCAGCACTGACCTACGCATCGATACGCTCGCCTTTGGCAGGCCGGGTTGTTGACCGTTTTGCAGAACCCGGTGATACGGCAACGCCCGGTTTGCACCTGCTGTCGCTCTATAACCCGCTGTCTCTGCGCGTTGAAGCAAGTGTTCGTGAGCAGCTGGCGCTGACTTTGAAGGTCGGCCAGCCGGTCCCTATCAGCCTGCCTGCGCTGGACAGTGTAGTGGAGGGAGTGATTGAAGAAATTGTGCCCGCCGCGGAACCTGGTTCGCGCAGCTTTCTGGTGAAAATTCGCCTGCCCTATGATGAGCGACTGCTGCCAGGTGTTTATGCACGGGTTGAAGTGCCTGCCGGCATTGAGCAGCGCATCCGCGTACCAAGTGCGTTGCTGGCAAGTGTTGGGCAATTGTGGTTGGCGACAGTCTCTGGCCCCGAGGGGCCAGAGCGCCGGTTTCTGCGCGTGGGTCAGCGCGGTGCAGACGGGCGCATTGACGTGCTTGCAGGGCTGGCACCCGGCGACGGCCTGTTGCCGCCGCCCACCACCGTCAACACCGGGCAGTAGTCAGCCGTCTTTATGCAGGTTGTCTGGGCCCCAATAGGCTTTCATGCTGTTAATCTTACCTTCGTCGTCGAATTCAAAAACATCAATGACATCGATTTGCATGCCCGGCATTACCACATGAAAGGGAAAGGCCACAGCATTGCCGGCGCAGCGTGGGGTGCCGGACAGGCGTAGCTTCGCACCGGCGCCCAGCGCCCCTTGGTAAAACGCACAAATGGCATCCAGGCCGCGATGGGGCTCAGTGCCTACAGGATCTTCTACGACCGCGTTCTGTGCATACATGCTGCGGATGATCTCTACATCGCCCAGCTCGAAGGCCTCAACATAGCGTTCGACCATGGCGATCTTGTCTGAGTTTTCCATTTCTGCCTCCCGGCTGTCTCGTTTGCTTAGTAGCCGCGGAGTGCGGCATAACGGTCTTTGTGGAAGCCAGTATCACCGAAAATCTGCAAGGTGACGCGAGCGCGTTTGAGAAAAAAACCAATGTCCAGTTCGTCGGTGACACCGATACCGCCATGCATTTGCACGGCTTCGTTTGTTGCAAGCTTGGCGAGTTCGTTGAGGTTGGCCTTGGCCAGGCTAGCGATAACCGCTAACTGTTCGGGCTGCTCATCCACGGTCGCCAGTGCCTGCAGCACGATTGACCGCGCCAGCTCCAGTTCTGTCTGCAGGCGCGCAGCACGATGTTGCAGGGCCTGAAAGCTGCCGATGGGAACGCCAAATTGCACCCGCTCTTTGAGCCACGCCACGGTACGAGCAAAGACTTCTTCCACGCTGCCCAGCATTTCCGCGGCGAGCGCCACACGGCCGCGATCAAGCACTTTATCCAGCCACTGCCCGGCGGCGCCAACCTCGCCGACAACCTGTTCCGCGGTGATGGCCACGCGTGTGAAACGGATATTCGCGGCATTGCGGCTGTCAGCCATGAGCGTACGCTCAATGACCACCCCGGGCGTATCCCGCGGCAGCAGAACCACGCTGAGCCCTTCTCGGCTGTTGCGCTCGCCACTGCTGCGCGCGACCACTAACAGGGTGTCTGCCGAGTGCCCGTCGAGTACAAACGTTTTTTCACCCGAAAGATAGAAGCTGTCGCCCTCAGCCTCTAGCCGGGTAGCAATGTGGTAGGGCTGATGATGGTGCGACTCTTCCAAGGCCAGCGCCAGCGTGAGTTTGCCTGCGGCAAGCTGCGGCAGAAGGTCTGCCTGTTGCGTTTCAGTGCCTCCCAGCAGCAGCGCCGAGGCGCCCACGACAGCGGTGGCTAGCAGTGGGCTGGCGGCCAGTGTGCGGCCAGTTTCCTGCAACACCACACCCAGCCCGGTAAAACCAAAATCCAGGCCGCCAACCTCTTCGGGCAGAATAACGCTGGCCCAGCCCAGTTCCACCATATCTTGCCAGAGCGTAGCGTCGTAGCCCAACTCATCACGGCTATCACGCAGCGCGCGCAGAGCGCTCACGGGAGCATTTTTCTGCAGAAAGTCGCGCGCCGTTTCGGCGAGCAAACGCTGTTCTTCGTTTAATACCAATGCCATGCTGTGCTCCTCAGGACTCGGTGGCGGCTTGCGGCGCCTGCGGCAATTGCAGGACAGTTTTGGCAATTACGTTCAGCTGTACCTCGGAGGAGCCGCCCGCAATGGTCATCGCTTTGGACATTGCCCAAGCGCGGGTGGTGTCGCGTTCTTCCGGGGTAAAACCCGGTCCTTCCCAGCCCAGGCCCTGGCTGCCCATGATGGCCAGTAACAGTTCGTTTTTGTCTTTGACGGCCTCGGTACCGAGATATTTCATTGCCAGGCCAACGCTGCCCTTTGTACCCGCGGCACGCTCCTCGAAGCTACGAATGTGGGTGAGGCCGATAGCGTGCATGCGCATCTCATAGGTGACGAGGCTGCTGCGTAGCTCGCTGTCGGCGATGCGGCCATCGATAAAGTCGAGGTAGCGATGCGCAGCCTCAACAGGTGGGACTTCCTGGCGCGGCGAGTCGCCACCGATCTCGGCCATCAGCTTGCGCTCGTGCACCAGCAGCGCTTTGGCGACCGACCAGCCGTGGTTGAGTTCCCCGATCAGGTTGGCTTTGGGGACTTGCACGTTGTCGAAGAAGGTCTGGCAGAACTCTGATTCGCCGCTGATTAGCTCAATAGGCGTGGTACTCACACCCTCGGTAGCCATATCGATTAGCAGAAAACTGATGCCTTGCTGCTTTTTGACGGTGGGGTCGGTGCGTACCAGGCAGAAAATCCAGTCCGAGCGGTCTGCTGCGGTTGTCCAGATTTTGCTGCCATTGACTAAAAAGTGGTCGCCTTGATCGTCGGCTCGGGTTTGCAGACTGGCGAGGTCTGAGCCTGCTGCGGGCTCCGAGTATCCCTGGCACCAACGCAGTTCACCGTTGACGATTGCGCGTAAATGCTGCTGTTTCTGTTCTTCGCTACCGTACTCCAGCAGAGCGGGCCCAAGCATCCATAGGCCCAGGCTATAGAGTGGGGTACGTGCCTTGATGCGTTTCATTTCCTCTTTGAGGATTTGGCCCTGCTGCGCCGTGAGGCCACCTCCGCCATAGGCAGTGGGCCATTCCGGCGCTGTCCAGCCACGCTCTCGCATGCGCTCGAACCACAGTTGTGCATCTTCGCTGGCAAAGCTGCCTCGACGCCCACCCCAGTATTGTTCTTCGGGTGTGTTTGGCAGGCGCTGTGACGCGGGGCAATGGGCTTCCAGCCATTGCCGCGTTTCTTCGCGAAACGGTTGCAGGTCTTCCACGGTATTTCTCCTGTGTTGCGGCCTTTTGAGTGGCCCGAACGGGCCCGCGTAGCAAGTGTGACAAGGTTAATGGCCGCGGTATTTTACGCAACGACTGTGGCTGCTGGACGGGCCTAGACCCGGGCCTGGTATAGAGCAGCAAACCCCCGCGGGCAACGCAATCTCTCGAGCGGGGTTTAGCGCTGCGTACCGCGCTGATTGACCCTTCTGTGGCCTCTGCGCCATGCTCCCGCGCTGGACTTTGCTAACGAGGATAAACAATGCAGCGTTTTACCAATAGAGTGGTTTTGGTCACCGGTGCGGGCAGTGGAATAGGGCGCGCTGCCGCCGTGCGTATCGGTGCAGAGGGCGGGAGTGTGTTCTGTGTGGATGTCAGCCAGGCAGGGCTGGACGAAACTGTTGCCAGTATCACGGCAGCGGGCGGTGCCGCCACGGGCCAGTGCTGTGACGTTTCTGACGAAGCTCAAGTGCGCGCCGCGGTGGCGGCGTGTGTTGCCCAATATGGTAGCCTCTATGCGCTGGTGAACATGGCGGGAATCCTGCGCTTTGACGACACCGATGCAATGCCAACCGATTCTTGGGCGCGAGTCATTGCGGTGAACCTCACCGGTACCATGATCCTCTGCCGTGAGGTGCTGCCTCACTTGATTGCCACGCGTGGCAGCATTGTGAATGCAGCCTCCACTGCAGCGCTCGCTGGGCTACCCTGCGGCGCAGCGTATTCGGCAAGCAAGGGCGGCGTGTTGGCGATGACCCGCAGCATTGCAGTAGAGTTTGCCAAGCGCGGCGTGCGCGCCAACTGCGTCTGTCCGGGCGATATTAACTCGGGCATGACCACGGATATCGTCTGGCCGCCGAACATGGATTTCGAGCTCATTGGCAGAATTTCCTCGCTTTCGGGCCCTAAGGAAGCCGAGGTGATGGCAGGTGTTATTGCCATGCTCGCCTCTGAGGACGCCGTGCATATTACCGGTGAGGATATTCGGGTAGATGGTGGTACGCTGTCTTAACGGCAGCCTTTATTTAACCTTTGAGCAGGCTTTTCCGTAGCCTGCTCACGGCGCCTGAGGAGACAATCTGCAGGCGCCGTGCATTACTGTGATTCACTCAGCGTCACCGATATGTCGCGCTGTTGGTCGCCTCGGCGCAGGGTGACGGTGATCGTCTCTCCTGCCTGGTGCTGTTCTATAAGGCTCAGGTAGTCGTCATTGCTGCGTACCGGCTTGCCGTTCACCGCTGTAATCAGGTCACTGAGCAGTATTTCCCCTCGTGCATTGCGGTAGGCGCCGCGAATGCCGGCGCGATCGGCGGCGAGGCCCGGGAATACCCGAATTACCGGCAGGCCCTCTATGCGGTAGCGGCGAATCCAGCGGTCACTGGCCAGTTCCAGCCCGAGTGTGGGCGTTTGGACGCGGCCATAGCTGATCAGCTGAGGCACTACCTCACGCACGGTATTCACCGGAATGGCAAAGCCAATCCCCGCACTGGCTCCGCTGGGGCTATAAATTGCCGTGTTGACGCCTACCAACTGCCCCAGCGAATTCAGTAGCGGCCCACCAGAGTTGCCCGGGTTGATGGCGGCGTCGGTTTGAATAACCCCGCGGATTGTTCGGTTGCCGGGTGCGCGTATCTCGCGCCCCAATGCGCTAACCACACCGGTGGTTAAGCTGGTATCGAGTCCGAAAGGATTGCCAATGGCGAGTACTTTGCGCCCCACACTGAGTTCCGATGAATCTCCCAGAGGCAGTTTTACCAAGCCTTCTGGTGGGGTTTGGATGCGCAGCACGGCAAGGTCTTTTTCCGGCGCAATACCTATAACCTCAGCTTCATGCTCACTGCGATCGGCAAGGGTCACCGTCAAGCGGTGAGCGCCGGCGATGACGTGGAAGTTGGTGACGATCAAGCCGCTGGTGTCCCAGACAAATCCCGTTCCCGAGCCGCGGGGTATCTCGTGCACGTTCATCGAGAAGCGATCACGGCGCAGCGCCTTGTTGGTGACGAAAACTACAGCCGGGCTGGCTTTGCTGAAAATCTCTGTGGTATTGGCCTCATCCTCAGTTGTGAAGGTAAGGTAATCTGCATCGCCGGCCAGTGCGTTGGGCGCCAGCAGCGCCAGCAGCGCCAGCCACACGGCGCAAAACCAGTGCCTCATAGTTGCCCTGCGCGCTGCTGTTCAAAGTTTTCCAGAAAAGCACCAATACGCTTGGCGTTCGCACCCAGGTCGCTGACGCCCACGCGCGATACAGAGCGCAGGTCCAGCACGCTGCCGTTGGCGCTGGAACGGATGCGTACCGCAACGTCGTCCTTGAAAGCCATGATGGCCGTGGTGTCGACAGCCTCAAACTGCCAGGCCTCCGGGCGTTGCCAGGTAATTTCCCAGCCCATGTGTTCGGCAACGGCCAGTGCGTGTCGATAGGCGTTAGTTGCGCTGCGTTCACTGCGCAGGGTCTGTAGTTGGGGGTAGGCTTCGCGTTGCGCGCCTAAAGTGTCGGGCTTGATATCCAGTGAGTTGCTGTCAGGGCCACGCACCGTAGGTGCATGTGTGAAGGTCGGTGGGTCACTGAGGTCGGTAGTGATGTCGTGGATCGCCGGGTAATCGCCGCCCCCAGCCACCATAGTCAGCAACAATAGCGTGCCTGGGAGTGCGAGTCCCAGGCCCTGCAGCAGCCGCTTGCGTTGCGGGCGATAGCGCGGCAGCGCGCCAAGCAGCGCGCACAGAATCGCCAGAATTGTCGCCAGCAGGCAGGCCAGCGCATACAGCAACAAGCCCGGCTGCCAAATACCTGCGCGCACCACGATAATGGACAGCGGCAAGGCCAGCAGCATCAGGCCAGCGAGCAGGGCGAGCGCGCTGGGGAGTCGGGCAGGGCGTTGTGGGTCAGTCATAAGGAGTTCCAGGCAGGTTGCTGCGAGGCATTAGAATACTATTCCGCGGCGCCATGTGCGAGGCCCGAATCCGGTTCAACAGAGCAGCCATGGCTTGCGCTTTTCGCGCTGGCGCATTGAGCTTTGCAGAGGCATTTGCTTAACTCCTGCGCTCACAGTGTTAACACGCCCGTGTTGGGCAAGGGAGCAAGCAGTATGGGACGAGTGGCAGGGAAAGTAGCAATCGTAACGGGCGCCGCCAGCGGTATGGGCAAGGCCGATGCCATTTTGCTCGCTCGAGAGGGCGCCTCCGTGGTGGTGGCGGACCTGAATGAAGTCGATGGGCAGGCGGTGGCTGACAGCATCGGCGAGCAGGCGCGTTTCATGCGTCTTGACGTGTCAGACGAAGATAACTGGATTCAGGTCATTGCCGATACGCTGCAGGTGTTCGGGCGCTTGGATATTCTGGTTAACAATGCAGGCATTCTTACTATTGCATCGGTTGTCGATACCGAGCTGGCCATGTTCCGCAAGGTACAGGCGGTGAACAGCGAAGGGGTATTTCTGGGCTGTAAGCACGCTATTCCTGCGATGGAGAAAAGTAGTGGAGGTGGCTCCATCGTGAATATGTCTTCGGTGGCTGCCATTCAGGGCATTTCTTTTGCTGCTGCTTACAGTGCGAGTAAAGGAGCTGTGCGCTCTCTGACCAAGTCGATCGCGATGTATTGTAAGGAGAAAGGAAACAGTATCCGGTGCAACTCGATACACCCGGACGGCGTGCGCACACCCATGGTTATCAAGGCAGCGACCGGCAAAGACAGCGCCACGGAAGAAGAGTTGGCCTCTCTACAGGGTAGCGATATGTGCAACCCGGAAGATATCGCACAGATGGTGCTTTACCTGGCGGGCGATGAGTCCAACTTTGTGAATGGTGCTGAAATGCTTATGGACAACTGTTCGACCATCACGCCGCCAGTCGGCTTGTCCTAGGGGCCTTTATGGAAAAAGTACAATACTGCCTCTGGCGCAACGCGTCAGTGACGGAAGAGGCGTTTCGCAGCGGTATGCTCGCGGAGCTGGTGCCGGCGCTGCAAGGCCTTACCTCGGTGCGAGGTGTGCGCCTGGCATTGGTAGATGCTGCGGTGGCACCGGCGGTTGACAAGCGCATGGCGAGCTCCGGCGACCTGCCCGATGCACTGCTATCGGTGTGGGTGGACGACGCATGGCGGCGCCCAGAGCCTGCGCAACTCGTGCCAGGCCTGGTGGCCCGCAGCCACGCTTGGCTGATGGCCGAGGCAGAGCCTATCGTAAACGATTCGCAGCCTCCCGCTGCGGATGGACGGGTTCCGGGTTTCTGTCAGGTTGCTCTGTTGCAGCGGCCGCCGCGTTTGACGGTGGCCGAATGGTTGGGTATCTGGAAGGGTAGCCATTGGAAGGTCGCTATCGAAACACAATCAACTTTTGGTTACCGGCAAAATCTGGTGGTCTGTGCGTTGAGCGAGGGTGCGCCTGCGCTGGATGCCATTGTGGAGGAAGATTTCCCGGCCGAGGCCATGAGTTCTGCGCACAGTTTTTATGCGGCACAAGACGATGCCACGTTGAATGCGCATCAAACGGCCATGATGGAAAGTTGTGCGCGCTTCATCGACTTCGACAAAATCGATGTGGTGCCGATGAGCGCGTACTGGTTTAGCCCTGCTGTAGGGCCCTGATACGGTCCGCGAGAGGCGGATGCGAGCTGAACAAGGCAGAAAAACCTTCCTTAAGCTGCTCGCTGATGCCGAAGGCAGTCAGTTCACCCGGTAAATCCTGAGGCAGGCCCTGTTCCGCTTGCAAGCGTTGTAAGGCCGCCACCATCGCCCCGCGGCCGGCGCGCTGCGCGCCGGCCGCGGCGGCGCGGGACTCGCGCCAGCGCGAAAAGCGGAACACTATTATGCTGGCGAGGATGCCCAGTAGCATTTCCGCGACGATCGTGACCACATAGTAGCCGATACCATAGCCGCGCTCGGTCTTGAAGATCACGCGGTCCACGGTGTGGCCGATGATACGCGCCAGGAACATGACGAAGGTGTTAACCACACCCTGAATGAGGGTGAGAGTGATCATGTCGCCGTTGGCGACGTGGCCAATTTCATGCGCCATAACGGCCCGCACCTCATCCTTCGTGAAGCGCTGTAGCATACCGCTGGAGACGGCAACCAGAGCCGCATTACGGTTCCAGCCGGTGGCAAAGGCGTTAGCGGCTTCAGAGGGGAAAATGCCCACCTCCGGCATACCGATTCCTGCCTCTTGGGCAAGGTCCTTAACCGTGTCGAGCAGCCACTGTTCATCGCGATTGGCCGGTTGCCCGATGAGCTGCGTGCCGGTGCCTCGCTTTGCCATCCATTTGGATAGCAGCAGTGAAATCAATGAGCCGCCGAAGCCGAATAGCGCACAGAAAATGAGCAGCGAACCAAGGTTCAGGTCGACGCCATTGGCGGCCAGAATCCCCTGGAGGCCGAGCAGGTTGAACACTATGCTGACTAATACCAGTACCGCCATATTGGTGGCGAGGAACAGCAGGATTCTCATGGCAGTGATTTCACCTCGTGGTGGTTGGGTTAGCCCCGGTTTGACCCGCGGCATCTAGTGTGGGTTCCGTGCCGGTGAGTAAATCCGCTTCGGCGCCAGGCAGGGGGTGTTGGCTGGGTTCAATTACGGGGTCACCGCGGCTATCGACCGCAGTTGCCAGCACTTCTCCGCGCAGTGTGACGTCTTTGCTGCTTAACTCAAATAGCAGATTTACAGCTTCGTCACGGTGCTTCAAGCGGGCTACCGGGCGCGAATCGCGGCCGTCGACCCATGCTTTGCTTTTGCCCCAGTAGTGGCCGAGTTGATTGCTGACGACAAAGACTTCACTCATGGTTTTGCAGTTCCTCCCAACAATGTGCGGCGCGCAGTGTAAAGAGTCGTCTCGGCGTGCACCAGTGGTAATCCAGGGTGTTACGACACTCAGCCAAGCAGGACATCCTTGGCCTCGTTGACCTTGGCCGCAAGGTAGTGGTTGCCGCCCCGGTCCGGGTGTAGCTTTTGCATCAATTTACGGTGTGCGGTGACGATATCGTTGTCACTGGCATCGTCGCCAAGGCCCAAAACGGCCAATGCTTCGGTTCGGCTCAAGCCGCTGTGGCTGCTCGGCGGTGGTGTCGAACCTGCAGCGCCAAAATGGGTTTCACCGGGAAAGCGCTGCTGCAAATAGCTTTCCAGTAGCTGAACGGAGTCGCTGTCCTCCTGTTGGCAGTAACCTAACAGCTCTTCCAGTTGCCCGCGCTGCAGTTCATCCAGTTGCCAGTCCTTCCACGGCCCTGACAATACCTCACCGCTGAGCTTGCCGGAGTCGTGGTCCAGGTGCATCCTCAGCAAGGCGCTTTCCACGGTGGATTGGCGTGCCTGGCCGGCAGTGGCAGCTTTGTGACCCAGCGAAGCGAGCATAGGGAAAAAGCGGATCACCAGCGGCAGCAGTTGCCGGCCTGCGACCAACAGGCCGGTCAGTGCGGCGCCCACCCAATGCATGCGCCCGGTGAGGGTGAGGAACAGGATTACGGCCGCCGCCGTGCCGACGCCCAGCTTGATATACTGCGCCCTGCGCTTGTGGGGTGGCAGCGCCCTAACCCGCCTGTAAAGAATGTATAGAGCAGCAGCTATGGCCAGCAGGAGCAAAATTCTCGGCACGTTGGCCCTCAGGGTTTCAACTGTTGAAGCAGCAGTTTAGCACCTTGGCCGGGGTGATTCTCCAGCGCTTCTCGCCCACCCGAGGCATAGCGCGCGACAGCGCCGAGCAAATCTGCCAGCGCCTCTGCACTGTGCTGGTCAAAGCGGGCCCAAGCACCTCCGCTGATGCGCGCCATGCTGCGAAACGTGCGCTCTACTGGCCCATCGTGGCCTTCCTGAAAGAGGAAGAGCGGTAGCTTGCGCAGTCCGCACTCGCCTGCCAGGTGACACAGTGTGTCTGGCGCTTCTTCGATTGCATCACCGATAAAAACCAGTGCCCGGAGAGGTGTCTGTTGATGAACCTTGAGTGCATGGCGCAGCAGGCGCCGGATTTGGGTATGCCCGCCCTCGCAGCGTACTTGCGCCATCTGCCGCGCCAGTGCTGCAGAGTCGTTCAGCCACGGGCTGGCCTTGAACTCCTGAAAGCCACGGTAGTAACAGAGCTGAATGCTGAGTGATGCCAGCTGCCCGACACTGTGGAACATGGCCGCTTGGCGGTCGCGCGCCATTGCCCAAGTGGGCTCGCGGCTGGCAGTGGCATCGATCGCGAACAGGAGGCGTGGGTTGCGCTCAGCAAAAACAGACACCGCGCGGGCGGTGCCGAGGAAGGCTTGAATATCCTGTGAGCTTGAGGTTCGAGCCGGCGGTTTTGCCATGGCAAGTGCTGCTTCAGTGTGTAGTGGCTAGTTTACCGAGGCGTTTGAGTTCTGTCAGGTAGGTGCGTCGAGCGGACAGTTCCTGCAGCGCTCGCTGCAAATCCTGCTGGTCGATATTGGGGGTTCTTTCTTGGCCTGCAACAATACGCCACAGCTTGCGGCTGCACAGCGTACTTGGATTGAAGGTGTTGCAAGGGCCGT
Source organism: Haliea sp. (assembly GCA_030730585.1). GTDB lineage: Bacteria > Pseudomonadota > Gammaproteobacteria > Pseudomonadales > Halieaceae > Haliea. Next base: position 41,095 of record JANQUV010000009.1, on the reverse strand, counting down.
TCTGTGTGTTCATGGTTTTTTCCTCTTTCTCGGTTTTGAGACCTCTTCTTGCGACGTTGGTTCGCCTTTCGCCGTTCTGGCCCTGATCACGTTAAGACAAAAGTGTGACAGTACAATGGCAATGCCTGTCTTCACCCCATCAGGAACAGGTAGCCGCTACACCGGTAACCAGAACGGCAGTACACTGAGTGCACATCATTTGGAGGTTGCCCGTATGAGTCTGTTTGATATTCGCAAGAAGCACGCATTGCCTGATGCAGCGTCAGCGCTTCCGGGCCGCCGCGAGCCGTTATCGGTGCCCGCTGCCCACTACGTGAATGGACATCCTCTGCAGGGTCCGTTTGCCGCGCCGCTGCAGCGAGCGATTTTCGGTATGGGCTGTTTTTGGGGAGTGGAACGCTTGTTTTGGCAGCTGCCGGGGGTTTATTCCACCGCGGCAGGCTACGCTGGCGGCCATACGCCCAACCCCACCTATCAGGAAGTCTGCAGCGGTGGTACGGGGCATAACGAGGTGGTTCAGGTCATTTTTGCTCCGTCGCTGATTTCCTACCCTGAATTGCTGCAGCGTTTCTGGGAGGGGCATGACCCGACACAGGGTATGCGTCAGGGCAATGACAGGGGCACTCAGTATCGCTCGGGAATCTACACCTGCGGCGACGAGCAGCAGGGGATGGCTGAAAAGAGTCGTGAGCAGTTCCAGGCCGCCCTGGATCAGTCGGGGTATGGCGCCGTTACGACGGAGATTTATCCCGCGCCGCCGTTCTATTATGCGGAGGAGTACCATCAGCAGTACTTGGCGAAAAATCCGGGTGGCTACTGTGGCCTTGGCGGAACCGGTGTCACCTGTCCAGTAGGGGTAGTTGCTGGTCGCGAAAGTTGAACCACGCAGGGCTTAGGGGGTGGGCCGGCTGGGTTGCCCCGATCGCGGTACTTTGCCGCCTTGCTCGCGCCGGGCAAAGGCTGCTTTAATCCAGACTAATCGCCATTAGTATCGGCGAGCACACGATAACCATAAC
>JANQUV010000009.1:16693-39979 GCA_030730585.1 Haliea sp. | reverse complement strand
ATAACGATAACGGTGAGGTGCAGTAGATGTCGATGTTGAGCAAAGAATATCCCCGGGTGTCTGTTCTTTCTTTGGCCGTGGCTGCGGCCCTGGTGGCGGCCGCTCCCGCGCCCGTGTTAGCGCAGGGTGCTGTGTTGGAGGAAGTGGTGGTGACAGCGCGCAAGCGCGCTGAGAGCCTGCAGGAAACGCCGCTGGCGGTGACCGCGCTGGATGCCAGCGCACTGCGCGAGGCTGGTGTGCGCAACCTCGCTGACTTGAATACGTTAGCCCCTAATATCGATGTGGTTGAGGCCAACGGTACGGCGCCTTTGGCCAGTGTGTATATTCGCGGTGTTGGCCAGCGCAACACGGGAGAGAATATTGACTCCGGTGTGGGCATTTATATCGATGATGTCTACCTGGGCCGCCCGGACGGCGCGCTGCTGGATTTGAACGATGTACAGTCAGTGCAGGTGCTGCGAGGCCCCCAAGGCACGTTGTTCGGCAAAAATACCACGGGCGGTGCGCTGGTATTTACCACTAACAAGCCTGTTGAGGAGTTTGAAGGTTCGGTGGGCTTGCGGGTCGGTAACTACGACCGTATGGATACCGAGTTTGTGCTGAACGTGCCTCTCACCGACAACCTGTGGACCCGCATGTCAGGTGTCACCCGCAAGCGCGACGGGCAGATCGAAAACCTGTTCGACGGCGAAGACTACATGGATGAAGACAGGCAGAGCCTCATGTGGCAAACCCGCTGGGTTGCATCGGAGGACCTTACGGTTGACCTGAACCTCAACTGGGCAAATACCGACCAGAAAATGCGCCCGCAGAAGTGTCTGAATGTGGAGGGTGCCAACGGCTGGCAGGCAGCGTTGTTCAACGCCTTGGCGATTGGGCCCGCGACGGGCCGTACCTTGGCGGATTTCTGTGAAGACGCGGCGCAGGCCGGCGGTGGAGACCCGCGAACCGTGATCTCCGATCTTGGCGGTGATTACAAGGCGAAAAACCGCGGTGCTTCGGTGGTCGCAGAGTGGGCGATAAACCCTGATTTGTCGTTGAAAAGCATCAGTGGCTATCGCTACACCGAGGCTTCGCAGAACGATGAGCTGGATCACACCGGTATCCCGTTCCTGCACCGTACCAATACCGTGCATCCCCAGGGCGGTGCGGGCGAAAGTGACCAGTACAGCCAGGAATTCCAGCTAATTGGCAGTGCGTTCGATGACCGCCTGCAGTACGTCACCGGCCTGTTCTGGTTTGAAGAAGAAAGTGGCGGGCGTCAGACCATCAGTTTCCTTGGCCCGTTCGACCCGGCCATCGCCAACTTGTTTTTCCTGAATATTTCGCCCGATAGCCTGAGCGCGAAAAACGACGCGGTGGCTGCCTACGCGCAGGTGGAGTGGGAATTCAACTCACAGTGGCGTACCACACTTGGCCTGCGGTATACCGACGAGAGCCGCTCCCTGAGCGTGCAGGACTATGCGATTGATACGGCGACGCTCGATGCCAACGGTGGCTCAGCCATTCCCTTGGGTGGTGGCCTGTATGTCGTGCAGCGGCCAGATTTTGAATATAACCCTGCGTTTTTACTGCAGGAATCTGAAGTGCGTCAGCGCAAGGTCTCCAATAGCGATGTTACGCCAATGGCCAGCATCCAGTATCTGATCGGCGAAAGTGATTGGTTGGATCAGGGCAGTTTTTACCTGACGTACAGCGAAGGCTTTTTATCCGGGGGGCTTTCTGAGTCTTCAACCGGTGAATTGGAACAGTTCGAGCCTGAAGTCGTGGAGAACATCGAGCTGGGTTTCAAGCTTGATCTGCTCGATCGCCGCCTGCGCTTGAACGGCGCGTTCTTTCACAGTGACTACACCAATCGGCAGTTGACGACTCTGGTGATTGACCCCGCGGTGAACTCGCCAACGCCGGCGACCATTAATGCGGCTAGCTCTACTATCAAAGGCTTTGAGTTGGAAAGCACGTGGCTGGCAACCGATAACCTCGTTATCGGGTTAAATGCCACGTTCACCGATGGTGAAATTAACGAGTTCATGGACGAGCAAATCACCATTGCGGACACCAGCGTGCCGGCCGCCCCGGGTTGCGTGCGAGCAGACTTGAGCCTGCTTCAAGTGGATTCCTGCCCCAACGATCGCTCCAGTGAAAACTTGCCGCGTCTGCCCGAGCAGAGCTACCTTCTCTCAGCGCAGTATTCCCTGGAAACTGCGTGGGGAACGTTCCTGCCGCGCATCCAGGCCAGCTGGAAGTTTGACATGGAGTTCTGCTTCGACGCGTTCAGCTGCACCACGGGTTTGTGGTTCGAAGATGAGCAGTTTGAACTCAGTGCCCGCGTGGGCTGGATGTCGACCGATGAGCGCTGGAGTGCTTCGCTGTACGGCACCAACCTGACCAACGAAGACTACATCAACGGTGGTATCGCGCTGGTAGAGTCGTCGGGCACGGGTGGCTTTGCGGTGGCGCCACCGCGTATGTACGGCGCCGAGCTACAGTATCGCTTCTAGTTCAGCTGTTACAACGCGCGGGTGAGCAGCGCCGCTACCGCATTCTCCACCCGGAGGATGCGGTCACCCAGCGATACCTGGCGGCACCCTGCCGCCAGCAATTTTTCCACCTCATAGGGAATAAACCCGCCCTCTGGCCCCACGATGAACACGGTATCCGTGCGCAGCCCGGTAGGCGCGAGCGGTGCTTTGCCCGGGTGTGCCAGCAGGGCATTGCGGCCCTCAATCAGCGCGGGTAACTGGTCTTCAACAAAAGGCTTGAAGCGCGTGTGCAGGGTGAGCGTTGGCAGCACGGTATCGCGCGCTTGCTCCAGCCCTTGTAACAAGGCGTCTTGCACGGTGTCGGTGGCGAGCACCGGTGTTTGCCAATAGCTTTTTTCTACCCGATAACTGTTGATTAAATGGATGTCGCGCACACCGAATTCCGCCACCATGCGCAGGATCCGTCGCAGCATTTTTGGCCGCGGCAGGGCGAGTAGCAGGGTGATGGGTAGCTTTGGCGGTGCGGCGTGCAGCAGCGTTACCTGCAAGGTGGCACTGTGCTGGTCGAGGGCCGTTAGCTCGGCAGAGCCCATCAGGCCGTTCACTTCTCCTACCTGCAGCGTGTCGCCAGCCTTTGCCTGCAGCACTTGCCGCAAGTGCTGTGCGCGGCGACCGGTGACCCGCAGCTCGCCGTTGGATGCGCATTCTCCCGCGTTAAATAGCAGCAGGTTCACGGGTTGATCAGCCGGCCCAGAGGTCGTAGTCGTCGGCAGCGGTTACTTCAGCTTCTACAAAGTCGCCGGGCTGCAGGTCGGTAATGCCATCAAGGTACACCTTGCCGTCGATTTCAGGTGCGTCGGCGGTGGAGCGGCCGATAGCGCCGTTTTCGTCCACCTCGTCGATCAGTATTTCTATGGTGCGGCCTACTTTGGCCTGTAACTTCGCGGCACTGATGCCCTGCTGCAGCTCCATAAAGCGCTCCCAGCGCTCCTGTTTCACGGCTTCGGGAATCTGGTCGGGGAGGTCGTTGGCGGGTGCGCCGGCGACTGGGGAGTATTGGAAGCAACCCACGCGGTCCAGCTGGGCCTCCTGCATGAAATCCAGCAGTACTTCGAAGTCGGCGTCGGTTTCTCCCGGGAAGCCCACAATGAATGTGCTGCGCAGGGTGACGTCCGGGCAGATTTCGCGCCAGCGATGAATCCGCTCCAGCGACTTCTCTGCCGCCGCCGGCCGCTTCATGCGCTTTAGTACGCTGGGGCTGCCATGCTGGAAGGGGATGTCCAGATACGGAAGAATCTTGCCGTCCGCCATCAACGGCAGCACATGATCGACGTGCGGGTAGGGGTACACATAGTGTAGGCGCACCCAAATACCAAATTCCGCGAGGCCCTCGCACAGCGATTGCATGCTGGTTTTCATCGGCCGCCCGTTCCAGAAACCGGTGCGGTATTTGAGGTCGACGCCATAGGCACTGGTGTCCTGTGAAATCACCAGCAGTTCGCGCACACCGGCGCGTACCAGCCGCTCGGCTTCTTCCATCACTTCGCCGATAGGGCGGCTCACCAGGTCGCCACGCATGTGCGGAATTATGCAGAAGCTGCAGCGGTGATTGCAGCCTTCGGAGATCTTCAGGTAGGCGTAGTGGCGGGGTGTCAGCTTGATACCCTGTGGCGGCACCAGGTCAACATAGGGGTCGTGAACCTGGACGTGGGGTACGTATTGGTGCACGGCACTGACCACCTCCTCGTAAGCGGCGGGCCCGGTGACGCTGAGTACTTTGGGGTGCAGCTGGCGAATGGCGTCCGCGTCAGCTCCTTTGCCCATACAGCCGGTGACAATAACCCGGCCGTTTTCGCTCAGGGCCTCGCCGATCGCATCCAGTGATTCCTGCTTGGCGCTGTCGATAAAGCCGCAGGTATTCACCACCACCAATTGCGCATCTTCGTAGCTGGGTACGATATCGTAGCCGTCCATCTTGAGCTGGGTAAGGATGCGTTCAGAGTCCACCAGTGCCTTGGGACAGCCCAGGCTGACAAAGCCGATGGTCTTTTTGTCGGTGTTGCTCATATCTCTACCTATCGCTAAACGTACAAACAGCAGGGCGGTGGACGAACGCTCGCCCACTCATTGGCTGGATGGTGTATTGAGGTGGCGGGATAATACCCGATAGAGGAGCGTTGTTAAAACGCCTGGCTGGCCTGCCCTGCAACGCTTCGGGTGCGCAGCTCCTGCTGCAGCTGCTGTTTCAGCAGCAGGCCGTCATCCCGATTGAGAAATTCGCCCACGCTGATGGACTCACCGCTACTTTGCAGGCTCAGCCCTGGCGCGTCCCAGGGGTGGCGCTCTGGTTGGACGCTGAGGCCGGTGCTTTCCCGCTTGAAAGTCCAGCTCTGGCGTGGCAAGTAGAAACCCTTGTCGATGCGCACGGTGTTTGCATCAAGGGTAATCACATGTCGGTATTGCAGTTTCCAGTTGACATAGTAGAGGGAGCCGCCAAGGGCGGCGATTTCCAGGCCGGCAAAGGGGAGGATGACCCAGGCTCCCGCGAGTGCAAAGCCAATACCGGCCCCTAAAGAGGGCACTGCGAGTGCCAGAATAACCAACTTGTTGGCGCGCCAGCTGGCGGATTGGTTGGGTTTGGCGATGATAGTGGTGGTTCCACCGTCGCAGTTGCGAATGACCACCGCGTGTCCTCCAAAGGATTTTTGCCAGTCTAGTACAGTCGCCGCCGCTTGGCATGTGTGTCCGCGTTTTGCCCAGTGACAATAGCGCGTTCCCTGGGGCGGCGTGGCGCTGGGCGCAGCGTGCGCCAGGCGCTACACTTTGCACATGGAAACTTTTGCTACAGCGGCGCTGATCAGCGCCGAACAACTCGCCGAACAACTCGCTGAAGTCGTGCAGCCGGTGGTGATTGACTGCCGATTCGTGCTCGGCCAGCCCGCGGCAGGCCGTGAGCAGTATCTTCAGGGCCATATCTCCGGTGCACATTATCTGCACCTCGAAGCCGATTTGTCGGGGCCGGTGGGCCGCCACGGTGGTCGCCACCCATTGCCGGACCCTGCGCAGCTGGCTGCGACGCTGGCCGCTCTGGGGGTTGATAAAGAAACGCCGGTGGTGGCCTACGATGACTCGCGCTTTGCGTTTGCCGCGCGCTTTTGGTGGTTGCTGCGGGCGCTGGGTTATCGTGCACCCGCTCTATTGAACGGTGGCTACGCCGCGTGGCTCGCTGCAGCGGGTGCTGTTGAGCAGGGTATGTCGCCGGCGGCGCAGCCCTGTGCGGTGCCGGCGGTGACCGCTTACCGTGGGGTGGTGAATATTCAGGATTTGGCGGAGCTCCAGGCAGCTGGTGCTGTGCTGGTCGATTCCCGTGACCCTGCGCGCTTCGCCGGGCTTGAAGAGCCCTTGGACCCGTTTGCAGGGCATATTCCCGGTGCGGTGAATTTACCCTGGCAGGGCACCTCGGACACTCAGGGCTTTTTGCTGGCTGATGCCGGCCTCAAACAGCACGCTGCAACGCTGCCGGCGGGTGGCCCGCGTGTTGTGTACTGCGGCAGCGGGGTGACCGCCTGTGTGAACCTGTTTGCGCTGGCGCGTCAGGGTGATGAGGGTGCGCTGCTGTACGCGGGTAGCTGGTCGGACTGGTGCAGTTACCTGCCGGCCGACTAGCGTCCTGGAATCCGACAGATGTTAGAAGTCGATATGGGCCTGGAAGTCGATACAGCCCTGGAAGTCGGCCCATCCCTAAAAGTCGACTGGGCAAGCTTCCTGTATCCAGTCGCCGCGGGTGGGGTGGGTAAAACCCAGCTCTGAGGCATGCAGCAGCAGGCGCGGCGCCATGCCCAGAGCTTCTTCGTGGGCATACATATCACAACCCAGAATCGGATGGCCCAGCTCGCGGCAATGAATTCGGAGCTGGTGTGAGCGCCCGGTCTGCGGCATCAGCTGCAGCCGCGTGCGGTCGGTTTCGCGCTCCATCACTTCAAACCAGGTCACCGCCTCGCGCCCGGTTTCAAAACAGATTTTCTGCAGGGGCCTGCGTTCCCAGTCGCTGATAATGGGCAACGTGATTTCACCGCGATCGGGCTCGACAACCCCCCAAACGACCGCCTCGTAGCGTTTGTATACCAGCCGCTCCTGAAACTGACGGCTGATATGGGCGTGACAGGCGCGGTTCAGGGGGATCACCATAATGCCGGAGGTGTCGAGATCGAGGCGGTGCACCATGCTGGCTTGCGGATACTCTTGCTGCAGCCGGGTGATCAGGCAGTCTTTGTTCAGCGGGTGCCGCCCCGGCACGCTGAGTAACAGGTGGGGTTTGCGTACCAGCAATAAGTCGTCATCCGCATAGAGAATGTGGATGCGCTCCTGGCTGTGTGGCACCAGGTAGGGCGGGAGCTCGTCGTCGCTGTGCACAGCGCTCAGGCAGGGCCGGGGTCGGCTTTGCCCAGAGCGCGCTGGTAGGCAGCGATGGTATTGGCAAGGCCCAGACGCAAGGCATCCACGGTGAGCGCATGGCCAATAGAGACTTCCAGCAGGCCGGGTACTTGCGTAAATAGCGGCAGGTTGTGCAGGTCAAGGTCATGGCCGGCGTTGACGCCAAGGCCTACCTCAGCGGCAGTTTCTGCTGCACGGATATAGCGTTGTAGCACGGCTTCGAGCTCTGTGCCGCCGCTTGCGTAGGCTCGGGCATAGGCTTCGGTATACAGCTCAATGCGGTCAGCGCCAACCTGTGCGGCGAGGCGAATTTGCTCTGGCTCCGGGTCCATAAACAGGCTGGTTCGAATCCCCAGCGCTTTGAGTTCCGCCACCATCGGGGCAATGGTATCGGCGTCGCGCTTCAGGTCGAAACCGTGGTCGGAGGTGAGCTGGCTGTCGCCATCGGGTACCAGCGTCGCTTGCGCCGGGCGCAGGCGGCGTACCAGCGCCATGAAACCGGGGTAATCACTCACGCCCGCGCGGTCACTTTTGCGTGGCCCGGTCATCGGGTTGCCTTCGATGTTGAACTCCACGGTGAGCATGGCGGCGAGGTCGTGGCAGTCCTGCACCCGAATGTGCCGCTGGTCGGGGCGCGGGTGCACGGTAATGCCATCGGCGCCCGCTTCGATGCACAGCTGCGCATGTGCCGGGATGTCGGGATTGCGTGTGTCGCGCGAATTGCGAATCAACGCGATCTTGTTCAGGTTGACGCTGAGGGATGTCATTGAGCGGGCTTGCGCAGGATTTCCTGAATGAGAATGGGCTCTACCGGTACATCCTGATGCCCAGCCCACTGCCGCACAGGGCTGGAGGCAATGTAGTCGACTATTTCCATACCCTCGATCACTTCACCGAACACCGTATAGCCCTCTTGGCCCGGTGACCAATCCAGCTGCAAGTTGCTGCGCTGGTTGACAAAAAACTGCGCAGTGGCGGAGTTGGGGTCAGAGGTGCGAGCCATGGCAACGGTACCGCGGATATTGTGCACACGGTTGCGCGATTCATTGACTATCGGCTCGCCGGTTTCCTTTTCAGTCATGTCGGGGAGAAATCCGCCGCCTTGCACCATGAAGTTGGAAATAACCCGGTGAAAAATGGTGCCGTTGTAGTGCTCACTGTCGACATAAGCGAGAAAGTTGGCCACGGTGACGGGTGACTTGTCCGCGAACAAGCGCAGGGTAACGTCACCTTCGCTGGTCTTGATGATGACCAATGGGTTGGCGGACGCTGTATCTGTAGTTTGCCCCCAAGCCGAGTTGAACGCGAGTACAGACAATAAGAGCAGGCTTAGCAGAAGCTTCATGCGGGGTAATATCTCCTTTTGAGGTCGTTCACGCCCATCCATCGTTGCGTCGGCGTTTGGGCCAAAGACGCGGCGCAACCAAGGTGATGACAACGCCCAGCAATACCGCCAGGGCCCCGTCAAGGAAAGCACTGCTGCGCAGATTTTCCTGCAGTCGCTGGTTCTCCGCGCTGAGCATGTCGGCCTGCGCCCGCAGGTTTTCAGCGTCTTCAACCAGCCGGCGGTTTTCAGCGTCCAACTCCAGTGAGCGCCCGGATATCTGTTTCAATTGCGCCAATTCTTCGGTTACCGCTTGCAAGGTGGTATCAGCGCTGTCAACGCTGGATTCCAGTTCGCCGCGGACTTGTTTCAGGGTGTTGAGTTCCTCTGTCAGGCTGGCGTTCTGTTCCGCAAGCTGCGCAGCTCGCGCCACCGCCGCGTCGACCTGGTTCTTGGCGGGTGCGGTGGCCATCAGGTACTGCGCACGAACCCACCCGGTGGTGCCGCCATCGGTGGTAATTTCTGCCCAGGTTCCATCTTCCGATTCGCGGTTGACGGTAAGCCGGGTACCGGAGGGAATACCGCGGTGCACAATGCGGAATTCATTGCCGGCGCCGCTGCGCACAGGAATGAACTGGCTGTCGCTGATGTAGCGGGTATCTTGCGCATGCGCTGCAGCGCTACACAGGAGGGCAAGCAGGGAGATCTTCAGAAAATGCTGCAAAATGGGGTCCTTATCTGCAGTCCGTCGTAAGTGGGCGAGTTTATCACTGCGCGACGCTCAGGGCAGCACGCGTTTATACGGCTTGACCAAAACATGACGAAACACGCCGGCGGTAACGTAGGGGTCGCTGTCGGCCCAGGCCGATGCTGCTTTCAGGCTGTCGAATTCGGCGATGATCAGGCTGCCGGTAAAGCCGGCGTCGCCCGGATCTTCGGTGTCGAGTGCGGGGTGGGGCCCGGCGGCCAGCAAGCGGCCTTCGTCGACCAGTTGTTGAATGCGTTCCAAGTGCGCGGGGCGCGTGGCCTGGCGCAGCGGCAGGCTGTTCTCGACGTCTTCACAGAAAATTGCGTAGAGCATGCTTCCGGTTACTCCTGGTTTTCTACCGGTTGGTCTTTCATGTGGGGGGCCACCAATAAGGCGGTAAGGCCGGTCAGTACAACGGTGAACAGTATGGCGGAGTACAGCTTGTAGCTCACCCAGGTGGCTTCGCTGTAGCCGTAGGCGACCACCAGATTGAGCCCGCCGACCACAGTAAAGTGGGCTACCCAGAGCAGGTTGAGCCGGGTCCATACATAGGCTGGCAGGGTGATTTGGCTGCCGAGCGTGCGTTCCATAAGGTTGCGTTTACCAATGAACTGAGACCCGGCGAAGGCTAAAGCCAGCACCCAATTGAAGATGGTCGGCTTCCACATGATGAACAGCTCATTGTGTAACAGTAGCGTGGCCGCCCCGAACCCGAGCACGGCCAGCCCCACCCACAGCAAACGCCGCTCCAACTGCCGGGTAATCGCCCAGGTGAGCAACAGCTGGAGGACGGTCGCGGCCATTAACACGGCGGTGGCGGTAAAAATGCCGTCGACGGTGTGCGTCCAGCCGTACAACGTTACGGTGTCTCCATCCATCTGGTAGACGATGAAAAACAGCGCAATGGGGAGAAATTCCAGCAGTTGTCTCATGAAAAATGGCCTGGCTCTGGCATGTTAAGATGGACGCATCAGCCGGTAGGGCTGCCCTAAGCTATGCGTCAACTGTTTCCGTGATTCCGGAGTGTAGAGTTTGTGTTGATTGACTTCCATACCCACACCACTGCTTCTGACGGCGCTCTGTCGCCGGCGGTACTTGTGCAACGCGCGCGTGCTAAAGGTATACGTCTGTTGGCGATAACCGATCACGATACCGTCGCGGGGTACCAGCTAGCGGCCGCAGATTATACCCCCACAGCGGATGAGATGCGCTTATTGTCGGGAGTGGAATTTTCCTGCGTTTGGTCCGGCGTGACCGTGCATGTGGTCGGTTTGGGAATGGACTGCCAGCATCCCGATTTTGCTGCCGGGCTGGCGCGGCTGGCTGTGGCGCGGGAGGAGCGTGCCCAAGTGATCGCCGAGCGGCTGGCCAAGCTGGGCTTTGCGGGTTCGCTGGAAGGCGCGCTGGCTGAGGCCGGGGAGAGTCAGCTGGGGCGGCCACATTTTGCCGCATGGATGGTGGCTCAAGGGCATGTAAAGAGTATGTCTGCGGCTTTCGACCGGTACCTCGGGCAAGGCAAGCCGGGAGATGTCAAAGCTTTCTGGCCTGAGCTCGTGGAAGTGGTTGCCTGGATTGTTGCGGCGGGTGGCGTGGCCATTCTGGCTCATCCGCTAAAATACCAATTAACCCGCAGCAAGTTGCGCCGTTTGGTGGCCGATTTTAAGGCAGCTGACGGCGCAGGGCTGGAAATTCTCAATGGCCGCCAGACGCAAGAGCAAAGCCGGCAGCTGCGTTTGCTCGCCGTGGAGTTTGGCCTGGAGGTTTCCGGCGGTAGTGATTTTCATCACGATACCGCTTGGGGTGCTGAACTCGGTGTAGAATTACATCACCTGGGAGGCCTTAGTGGCGTTTGGCGGCGTTGGCTGCCCTCTGAGGGCTGTGCGGCAGGAGAGCCATTGTGAGCCAGTTTTTCCAGATACACCCCGACAACCCGCAGACGCGCCTGATTCGGCAGGCCGCAGACATCGTGCGCGGTGGTGGCGTGGTTGTCTATCCGACCGACTCGGCGTACGCGTTGGGATGCCATATTGGCGACAAAGCGGCCCTTGATCGAATTCGGCGCATCCGTCGCCTCGATGATCGCCACAATTTTACCTTGGTGTGTCGAGACCTGTCCGATATCGCCAATTATGCCAAGGTCGACAACGCCGTTTACCGTCGACTCAAAGCCGCTACGCCCGGGGCTTACACGTTTATCTTACGTGCGACTTCGGAAGTGCCGCGGCGTCTTATGCATCCCAAGCGCAAAACGGTCGGCCTGCGCATTCCTGACAACGCCATTGCCATGGCCCTGTTGGCGGATTTGGGTGAGCCGATGATGAGTGTCACACTGATTATGCCCGACGACGAGCTGCCCCTGATCGACCCTTACGATATTCGCGATGTGCTGGAACACGACGTGGATCTGGTGATTGACGGAGGGTACTGCGGCTTGGAGCCTACCACCGTGGTTGACCTTGCAGATGATCTGCCGATCATTCTGCGCGCCGGCAAGGGTGACGTAGCCCTATTCGAGGTCTGATCAGGTATACTCGCGACTATCGCAGGGACAGGATTTTTTGTGAACACGACGCCTCCAGCCACTCCCGGTAGCGACACCGCCATTCAGGTTCGGCCGCAACAGGGCGAAATGCCCTTTGCTGTGGTGCTGGGCAAGGCGATGACCGAGCTGCCGCGAGATTTGTATATCCCACCGCAGGCGCTGGAAGTGTTTCTTGAAGCGTTTGAGGGGCCACTCGACCTGCTTCTGTACCTGATTCGGCGGCAGAATCTCGACATTCTGGAAATTGATGTGTCGGAGATCACCGCTCAGTATATGCGCTATGTCGATCTCATGGACGCCATGCAGTTTGAATTGGCGGCCGAGTATCTGTTGATGGCTGCCGTATTGGCAGAGATCAAGTCGCGCATGCTGCTGCCTCGCGCGTCTGATCTCGAGGAGGATGAGGAAGACCCTCGCGCCCAGCTGATTCGCCGCCTACAAGAATACGAACGCTTTAAAAAAGCCGCTGAGGATATTGAGGAAATGCCCCGGTTGGAGCGCGATACCTGGGTGGGTAGCGCAGAGCCACCTGACCTCAATAGGGCACGTCCCGACCCCGATGTGGAAATGCGTGAGCTTTTATTGGCGCTCAGTGAGGTGCTGCGGCGCGCTGACATGTTTGAGAGCCACCACATTCAGCGCGAGGCGCTGTCAACGCGCGAGCGTATGTCCGAGGTGCTCGAGAAGCTGTCTGGGCGCCAATTCGTGCCGTTCGTGTCGTTGTTTTCGGCGCGCGAAGGGCGCTTGGGGGTAGTGGTGACCTTTCTCGCCGTGATGGAATTGATCAAAGAGGCTTTGGTGGAGATTGTGCAAACTGAGAACTTTGGTCCAATCCACGTCAAGGCGAGGTCTGAATAATATGTCTGAAGCTGCATCCATGCTGGTACAGATTATTGAAGGCGCACTGCTTGGCGCTGGGCGCGCACTAACCGTGGCGCAGCTTGGTGAGTTGTTCGAAGAGCACGAGCGCCCTGCGACGGGGGATATCCGTGAGGCGTTGGCGACGGTCAGTGAGCGCTGTGCTGACAGGGGTTTCGAGCTGTGTGAAGTGGCCAGCGGCTTCCGCTTTCAGGTACGCCAGTCGCTGAGCCCCTGGGTGGCGCGGCTGTGGCAGGAGCGGCCACAGAAGTACTCGCGGGCGCTTTTGGAGACCCTGTCGCTAATCGCCTACCGGCAGCCTATTACGCGCGGTGAAATTGAGGAGATACGCGGCGTGGCCGTTAGCTCCAATATCATCAAAACCTTGCATGAGCGTGAGTGGATTCGCGTGGTCGGCCATCGTGATGTCCCGGGTAGGCCTGCTATGTACGCAACAACAAGGCAGTTTTTGGACTATTTCAATTTGAAAAACCTGGACCAGCTGCCGGCACTTGCGGAGATTCGTGACTTGGAAACACTCAATGCGGAACTGGGCTTTAACGAGCCTGCCAGTGCCGCGGCTAACGATGACGTGGCCGACGGTGGCCCGCATGACGATGGCGCGACGGTGACACCGGAGAATTCGCCATGATCCGGCGGGGCGCGCACCCGCCTAAGGAGCCCAAGGCGGTCCTCGACGCAGCGGCGCCCGGCACGGAAAAAGTCGCGGGCGAAAAACTGCAGAAGGTGCTGGCGCGCAGTGGCCTGGGTTCGCGGCGCGAAATGGAGCGCTGGATTGAAGGTGGCCGGGTAGACGTCGAAGGCCGGCGCGCCTCGTTAGGCGACCGTGTCACCGCCCGTGACCGCATCAGCATTGATGGCAAACTGCTGGAGCAAGCCCCTGCGGAACAGACACGCTGCATCATCTACCACAAGCCCACGGGAGAGGTGTGCAGCCGCAAGGACCCGCAAGGCCGTCGTACCGTTTTCGAACGTTTGCCGAAGCTGAAGTCGGGGCGCTGGATCTCGATCGGACGTTTGGACTTCAACACTTCGGGCCTGCTGTTGTTCACCACCGACGGTGAGTTGGCCAACTCACTCATGCACCCGTCTGCCAACATTGAGCGCGAGTACATGGTGCGCGTTATGGGTGTAGTAGGGGAAGAAATCTTGCAGCGCTTGCTGGAGGGCGTGGCGCTGGATGACGGTGCTGCACGTTTTACTGATATTCAGGACGGCGGCGGTGATGGCATCAACCACTGGTACTACGTGGTGCTGATGGAGGGGCGTAATCGCGAAGTGCGTCGTCTTTGGGAGTCGCAAGGGCTGACCGTGTCACGGCTGAAGCGGGTGCGCTACGGCAACGTGTTTATTCCCTCCCGCGTGAAACAGGGTCAATGGACTGAAATGGACGCCAAAGAAGTGAAGGGTCTCTACGAATTGGCCAAGCTGCCCAGCAAGCAAGTGAAGCGTAGCACCATCAAGGAAAAGGAAGTGATGGAGCGTCAGTTCGGCAAGCGCAAGTCACCTGTTAGCAACCCCGGCCGCAAACCCCCGCAACGTCCGCAAAAACGCCGGTAACCTGGTGCGTGCGCTGAGGGTGCTGCTCGTTAGTTTTTTAGGTCGGTGTTTGGGGTTTGGGTTCAGGGTTCAGGGTACTGCCTAGGGCTGTGCGCTGAAGGCTCCACCCGTGACGCCGCTGCTGTCATCGCTCATCAGGTAGAGGTAGCTGCGCATAATGTTGGCAGGGGAGGGGTTTGTGGTCGGCGCTTCTGCAGGGTAAGCAGCCCGGCGCATTGCGGTATTGGTCGCCCCCGGATTCAGGCTGTTGACCCTCACCCGCGAGGTGTTTTCCAGCTCATCTGCCAGCACTTGCATAAAGCCCTCGGTAGCAAACTTCGAGACCGAATAGGCGCCCCAGTAAGCGCGCCCGCGGCGCCCCACACCCGACGATGTCAGCACCACAGAAGCCTGTGCAGCTTGCTCAAGCAGTGGCAGCAGGGCTTTGGTCAGCAGAAAAGGTGCGTTGACATTGACCTGCATTACCTCGGACCAGGCCTGCCATGAGGCGCTGGCGATAGGCCGACGTTCTCTCAGTAGGCTGGCGTTGTGTAACAAGCCATCCAAGCGGCCAAAGGTGTTTTCCATGGCGCTGGCGAGGCCGCGGTAGTCGTCTTCGCTGGCCGTCGCCAAATCCAGAGGAAACAGTGCCGGTTGTGCGCCGCCAGCGTTCTCAATGGCATCGTACACGGCTTCCAGTTTCTCCTGTGTGCGCCCCAACAGAACGACCGTGGCGCCATGGCCGGCGAAGCATTCTGCAGCGGCGCGGCCTATGCCATCGCCGGCTCCGGTAACCAATATGACTTTTTCTGCGAGGATATTGGCGGCGGGGGTGTAGTCATCGGGTAGCGCGTGCTGTGTCATGCGGGCTCCTGAAAATCGGTGAAGGGGTCGAGGAAGGTGGCTGTCCGAGTGGATGCGTGAGCAGCAACGGGATGCTTAGTGGTTGCCCAGAATCAATGGCATGAGGTCGCGGCTGCAGCTAACGCTGGCGTCAGCACCCCACTGCGAAGGGTCGTCATTGGGCTCGATATAGCCATAGAGCGCGGCCACGGTATACATTCCTGCGCGGCGGCCGGCTTCAATATCGCGTTGGTGGTCGCCCACGTAAATCGCCTGTTCGGGCTTGCAGCCCAATTCAGCACAGTTCAGTAGCAGTGCTTCAGGGTGCGGTTTGCGTTCACGAACGTCATCTGGGCAAACCAGACTGCCCAGGGTCGGCTGGATCGCGAGGCGCTCCATGAGCGGCGCAGCGAAGGCGCGCGGCTTGTTGGTGGAGACACCCCAGGCGATGCCGCGCTCGGCCAGTGCCGCCAGCAGCGCGACGATGCCCGGATAGGGTTGGGCGCTGCTGCCCAGAACTTCACTGTAAAGGGCCAGCAGCCTGAGCCGCTGCGCTTCAAATACAGAGTCAGTTTCCACGGTGCCCAGGGCGAGGGTGACCAGCGCGCGCGCGCCGTTGGAAACACTCGCGGCAATGCGTGCCGGGTCTAGGGGCGGGAGGTCATGTTCGGCTCGTAAGGCCTGCACCACGATCACGAACTCACTGGCCGTATCGACCAGTGTGCCGTCCAGGTCGAACAGTACCGCACGCAGAGCCTCAGGCTGCGGAGGCTTCACGCTGCTGCCGGCTTACTGGCGCGCAGCATGTAGTTCACGGAGACATCGCGCTCATGCAGGCGGTAGTGCCGGGTTAGCGGGTTGTAAAGCAGCCCCGTCATGCCTTCAACCTGCAGCCCTGCGGCGCGCGCCCATGCGGCGAGTTCCGACGGCTTGATGAACTTGCGGTACTCGTGGGTGCCCGCCGGCAGCAGCTTGAGAACATACTCCGCGCCGACAATGGCGAAGGCAAACGCCTTGGGGTTGCGGTTGATGGTCGAAAAATACAGGGAGCCACCAGGCCGTGCCAGCGTGGCGCAGGCTGCCACCACTGCGGCAGGGTCTGGAACGTGCTCCAGCATCTCCAGGCAGCACACTACGTCGTAATGGTCTGGTTGCTCGGCGGCAAGCTCTTCGGCGGTGGTTTGCCGATAGTCAACCTCAACGCCGGATTCCAATTGGTGAATGCGCGCGACTGCCAACGGTGCATCACCCATATCAATGGCGGTGACGGTGGCCCCGCGCTGTGCCATGGATTCCGCCAGGATGCCGCCGCCGCAGCCAATATCAACCAGGTGTTGCCCCGCTACGGGGGAGTGCTCGTCAATGTAATTCGCGCGTAGCGGATTGATGTCATGCAGGGGTTTGAATTCGCTGTTTCTATCCCACCAGCGCGATGCCAGCGCCTCGAACTTGGCAATTTCCTGTGGGTCGACGTTGCTGCGTGCGTTCATGGATAGCTCCTTGCGATACGTTGTTGCCAGTGCTTCGTGCGTGCCGCGATGGCCGCTAGGTCGACACCCGGCAGCTGACGGTTGCGTAAGCGCAGCTGTCCGGCAATCCAGCTGTGAGTGACTTGGCTGCCGTTGCAGGCGTAGACCAGCTGTGAAAGAACGTTGTGCAGGGGCTGAGTTTCCGGGCCGCTCATGTCGACGGCGATCAGGTCGGCAAGTTTGCTGACCTCCAGGCTGCCGATCTGCTCCTCCAGGCCTAACGCGCGCGCGCCGCCGAGTGTGGCCATATGCAGTGCATCGGCTGCGGGCAGGGCGCTGGCATCTTCGCTGGTGAGCTTGGCCAGCAGGGCGGCGTGGCGCATTTCAGCAAACAGGTTCAGGCTGTTATTACTGGCGGCGCTATCCGTGCCCAGAGCCACATTGACCCCGGCGGCGAGCAGCCGCGAGACAGGGCAGGCGCCGGCCGCGAGCTTCATATTGGACTGCGGGCAGTGCACAACATGGGCACCGGTTTCCGCCAGCAAGGCAATATCCTGCGTGCCAAGGTCGGTCATGTGCACGCATTGCGTGCGTGGCCCCAGCAACCCCAGCCTGTGCAGGCTGTCCAGAGGGCGCTCGCCGTGTGCTTCCACCGCTTGCAGAACTTCACCGCGGGTCTCATGCAGGTGGATTTGTATAGGTGCATCGAGTTCTGCGGCCAGCATGGCCACTTTGCTCAAGTTTGCATGGCTGACGGTATAGGGTGCGTGCGGGCCAAAGCCTGTGCTAATCAGGCTGCTGTGCTTGACCGAGTCGCGCAAGGCGAGGCCTTTGCTAATATATTCATCGGCCTCACGGGCCCAAGGCGTGGGGAAATCGAGGACTGGGAAGCTGATCTGACAGCGCATGCCCATGCGCTGGGCAACCCGGGCGCAGGCATCAGGGAAAAAGTACATATCGGAGAAGGTTGTGGTTCCGGCGCGCAGCATTTCTACAATGGCCAGTGCGACGCCGTCGGCGACAAAATCTGCGTTCACGTGGCGCCCCTCGGCGGGCCAGATGTGCTGTTCCAGCCAAGGCATCAGCGGCAGGTCGTCAGCGTAGCCGCGCAGAAGGCTCATGGCGGCGTGGCCGTGCGCATTGACCAGGCCGGGCATTAGCACATGGCCCGGAAGCTCAAAGATCTCAGCTGCGGTTATGTGTGCGGTTTCCGTGCGAGGCAGTAGCCCCACAATCTGCTCGCCTCTGATGGCCAGACTGTGGTTTTCAAGGACGCTGGTGGCGGGAGCCATGGGCAGAATCCAGCCCGCATGGATGAGGGTGTCTACTGTCTCAGCGGGCGCGCTCATGAGGCCTCGGTTGGGGTGTGTCTGTTCGGGTACCGCGGTTTCGACCCCGAGGGTCGTCCCGCTGCTCAAAGTGTTCGGCAAGTATAACCGGAAATCGCCAATTACCGCCTAAACAGCTGCCATAATCTGCAAAAACATGGCGGCATTCGGGCTTCTACCGTATAATCTAGCGCTTGCGCCGGGCACCTGCCGTGGTCCCCTCAGGGGCCGTGAGCCTGGCCTGAGCTGGCCCCGGCATCGCGTCGGGAAAGCTCTTTGCCGTCAAACAAGGAAGCTGCTGTACATGGGTGAATTAGCCAAGGAAATTCTTCCCGTCAATATTGAGGACGAGCTCAAGCAGTCGTACCTCGACTACGCCATGAGCGTGATCGTCGGGCGTGCACTGCCTGACGTTCGTGACGGTCTGAAGCCGGTACACCGCCGAGTCTTGTTCGCGATGAACGAACTCAGCAATGACTGGAACAAAGGCTACAAGAAGTCCGCGCGGGTGGTTGGCGACGTCATCGGTAAGTATCACCCTCACGGCGACTCGGCGGTGTACGACACTATCGTACGCATGGCTCAGCCGTTTTCGATGCGCTATATGCTGGTGGACGGTCAGGGCAACTTTGGCTCCGTCGACGGTGACTCCGCCGCCGCGATGCGCTATACCGAAATTCGCATGCGTAAAATCTCTCATGCGATGCTGGCGGACCTCGACAAAGAGACAGTGGATTTTGTCGATAACTATGACGGTACCGAGCGTATCCCGGTCGTTATGCCGACACGTGTCCCCACGCTGTTGATCAACGGCTCCTCGGGTATCGCCGTTGGTATGGCGACCAATATTCCGCCGCACAACCTGACCGAAGTGGTCGGCGGCTGTTTGGCCTTGATGGCCAACCCGGATATTACCGTCGACGAGCTCATGGAGTTCATTCCGGGCCCGGATTTCCCCACTGGCGGCATTATCAATGGCCGTGCCGGCATCATTCAGGCCTATCGCACCGGCCGCGGTCGCATTTATGTGCGGGCCAAAGCGGAAGTGATTCGCGAAGAAAAGAAAGGCCGCGATGTCATTATCATCCATGAAATCCCCTATCAGCTGAATAAGGCACGCCTGATTGAGCGCATTGCCGAGCTGGTGAAAGAAAAGAAAATCGAGGGCATTTCGGAGCTGCGTGACGAATCGGATAAAGACGGTTTGCGCGTGGTTATCGAGCTGCGACGTGGCGAAATTGGCGACGTGGTGTTGAACAATTTGTACGCGCAAACTCAGCTGCAATCGGTGTTCGGCATCAATATGGTGGCGCTGGTCGACGGCCAGCCACGCATTCTCAACCTGAAAGAAATTATCGAAGCCTTTATCCGGCATCGCCGCGAGGTGGTCACGCGGCGTACGGTATATCTGCTGCGCAAAGCGCGCGAGCGTGGGCATACTCTCGAAGGTTTGGCTGTGGCGCTGGCCAATATCGACGCAGTGATCGCCTTGATCAAGGCCTCACCCAGTGCGTCTGAAGCGCGTGAAAAGTTGATAGCCAAGGCCTGGGCCCCGGGCGATGTGCTGGCGATGCTGGAGCGTTCAGGAGAGGATGCCTGTCGCCCGGATGATCTGGAGCCACAGTATGGCCTGCGCGATGGGCAGTACTTTTTATCCCCCGTGCAAGCGCAAGCCATTCTCGACCTGCGCCTGCATCGTCTGACCGGCCTGGAACACGAAAAGCTGCTCAATGAATACGATGAAAAGCTGCGCGAAATTGCCGACTACTTAGAAATTCTCGGCGACCCAGACCGCCTGAAGCTGGTTATTCGCGCAGAGCTGGAAGAAATTGTCACCGAGTTTGGTGACGCGCGGGTGACTGAGATCAGCGCCTCGCAACACGATTTGACGGTGGAAGACCTCATTACCGAGGAAGATCGAGTCGTGACGATTTCTCACCTGGGCTACGCTAAAACGCAGCCATTGTCAGATTATCAGGCGCAACGCCGTGGCGGTACGGGGCGCACCGCGACCGCGGTCAAAGACGAAGACTTCGTGGAGCATCTGGTGATTGCCAGCACCCATGCGACGATTCTTTGCTTCACCGACCTCGGCAAAGTGTATTGGATCAAGGTGTACCAAATTCCGCTGGCAGGGCGTAATTCCCGCGGCCGGCCAATGGTCAACCTGCTGCCGCTGGAAGCGGGGGAACGCGTCACCTCTATTTTGCAGGTCAGTGAGTACACAGAAGGCTGGTTTATTTTCATGGCGACTGCCAATGGCACGGTGAAGAAAACCGCGCTAACCGACTTCGCGCGCCAACGCAGCGTCGGCCTGCGGGCGCTTGCGCTGGACGAAGACGATGTGCTGATCGGCACCGCTCTTACTGATGGCAGCTGCGATGTCATGCTGTTTAGCAGCGGTGGTAAAACAGTGCGCTTCCGCGAAGACGACGTGCGCGCCATGGGCCGTACAGCGCGTGGCGTGCGCGGGATTCGCCTGGGTGAAGGCCAGCGTCTGATTTCCCTTATTGTGCCGCAGGAGGGCGGGCGCATTCTAACGGTCACCGAAAACGGGTTTGGCAAACGCACGGAAGCCGGCGAGTTCCCCACCAAGGGGCGCGGCAATAAGGGTGTGATAGCCATGTCGACCAGCGAGCGCAACGGCGCTTTGGTTGGCGCTGTGCAAGTATTTGACGGCGACGAGCTGATGCTGATTTCCAATCAGGGCACGCTGGTGCGCACCCGTGCGGAAGAGGTGTCCTTGTTGGGGCGCAATACGCAAGGCGTGCGTGTTATTCGCACGCGCACCGATGAAAGCCTGGTGAGTGTTGCACGTATAGCCGAGCCAGAATTGGACGCGGCTGATGAATTTGCTGCGGGTGATGATTAGGTCACTCGTCTTTTCTGCTACTTTAAGGAAGCCCCTGTAATGACGCGCTTGTACAACTTTTGTGCTGGCCCGGCAGCACTGCCGGAGTCGGTTCTGGAAACAGCCCGCGACGATATGCTCAACTGGCATGGCCGCGGCCTGTCGGTGATGGAGATGAGCCATCGCAGCACCGAGTTTGTCGGTATTGCGGAGCAGGCGGAAGCCTCCTTGCGCTCGCTGCTGGCGATTCCGGATGACTACGCAGTGCTGTTTCTGCAAGGCGGTGCCAGCTTGCAATTTTCCGCTGTGCCTTTGAATCTTCTTCCGGAAGGCGGCTGCGCCGATTACCTGAATACCGGGCAATGGTCTAAAAAGGCGATAGCCGAAGGTAAGCGTTTTGGCACGGTGAATGTGGCGGCTAGCGCTGAATCGAATAATTTCAGCACCATTCCGCCGCGAGACAGCTGGCAGTTGTCGGCGGACGCTGCTTACTTTCACTACACCCCTAATGAAACCATTGGCGGGGTAGAGTTCCATTGGGTGCCGGAGGTTGCTGCGCCCTTGGTGGCAGATATGTCCTCCACTATCCTTTCGCGGCCCGTCGATGTGTCCAGGTTTGGGGTGATCTACGCCGGTGCGCAGAAGAATATCGGCCCTGCCGGCCTGACGCTGGTTATTGTGCGGCGAGAGCTGCTGGGTCGCTCGCGCGCTGCATGCCCTGTGATGCTGGACTGGAAAACGGCAGCGGAAAACGATTCCATGTATAACACGCCACCGACCTTTGCCCTGTACCTTGCGGGCCTGGTGTTTGCTTGGTTGCAGGAGTTGGGTGGTTTGTCCGTCATGGCCGAAATCAATCGGCGTAAGGCGGAAAAGCTGTACGCGGCGATTGATGGCAGCAGCTTTTATGCAAATCCGGTGGAGCTGCCCAGCCGCTCGCAAATGAACGTCCCCTTTACGCTGGCAGACGCCAACCTCGACAAGCTGTTCCTGCAGCAGTCCAACGCAGCGGGCCTGCTGAATTTGTCGGGGCATCGTTCGGTGGGTGGAATGCGGGCGAGCCTTTACAATGCAGTGCCTGAAGCGGCGGTGGATGCGCTTATCGCCTTTATGCAGGATTTTGAGCAGCGCAACGGCTGATAAGGCGGTTACTCTGATGACAGATACCAGAGATCTCGATCAGGTCAGGGCAGATATCGACGCCATAGACCGGGACATTCAGGGCTTGATTCAGCGGCGTGCACGCTGTGCTCAGCGTGTCGCGGAAATCAAGTTGGATGAAGTGCTGGCCATGGGCCAACGCGGCGAAGCCATTCCGGAAGTGGTCTATTATCGCCCAGAACGCGAGGCGCAGGTGCTGCGGCGCATTATCGAGCGCAATCCTGGCCCGCTGGAAGGTACTGCGGTTGCTTATATTTTTCGTGAAATCATGTCGGCCTGCCTCGCCCTCGAGCGGCCTCTGCAAGTGGCCTATCTCGGTCCTGAAGGCACTTTTACCCAAGCGGCTGCTCTGAAGCATTTCGGCCACGCAGCACTTTGCGTGCCGCAAAACACCATTGACGGCGTTTTCGCTCAGGTGGAGTCGGGGGAGTGCAATTACGGGGTGGTGCCGGTGGAGAACTCCACTGAGGGTATGGTCAGCCACACGCTGGACAATTTCATGGACTCACCGCTGAAAATTTCTGGTGAAGTCGAGATGCGCATTGTGCATCACTTGCTGGTGGCGCCCGGTACGACAGAGGGCGAGGTGACACGAATTTGTGCCCATCAGCAGGCTCTGGCCCAGTGCAGGCATTGGCTGGATACGCATTGGCCACGGGTAGAACGTGAGGCGGTGAGCAGCAACGGCGAGGCCGCCCGGCTGGCAGCCACCACGCCGGGGGTCGCCGCGGTTGCCGGCGACATGGCGGCAGATCTCTATCACTTGGACCGGCTGGCAGAGCATATAGAAGACTATCCCGACAACACCACGCGCTTCTTGGTGGTGGGCCGCGAAGAAGTGCCGGCCAGTGGCCGTGACAAAACCTCCTTGATCGTCTCCAGTCGCAATAAGCCCGGAGCCCTGTTCACGCTATTGGATCCGTTTCGGCGTGCAGGTGTTAGCCTTACTCGCATTGACACACGGCCTTCGCGTACTGAAAAGTGGGCTTATGTCTTTTTTATTGAGTTTGAAGGCCATGTGCAGGACGAGGTGATTCGCACTATCGTTTCCGATCTCGAAGAACAGTCCATTCTGTTAAAGCCGCTGGGTTCCTATCCGCAGGCGGTACTCTAGTCGTGGTGTCCTCGACGACAGGCGGTAAGGCCGAGCGCCCGACCGTGGTGGTGCTGGGCCTGGGTTTGATTGGTGGCTCGCTGGCATTAGCCCTGCGTAACAACGGTTTTGCGGCGGCGTGTATTGGCTGGGGGCACCGTGAAGCCTCTCTGCGTCGTGGTGTGGAGCTGGGAGTCATCGATCGCTACACGCTGGTGCTGGAAGAAGCCGTTGATGCCGCCGATATTCTGGTCATTGCGACGCCAACCCTGATCGCTGATGACATGTTGGAACGAGTTCTGCCGCGCTTGCGTGATCGCGCGCAGCCCCCGGTGATTACCGATGTGGCCAGCGTCAAAGGCAGTTTGCAACGCACCGCCGAGCGGGTGTGGGGTGGCACGCCGCCGAGGCTGGTGCTGGGCCACCCGATTGCTGGTTCTGAGCGCAGCGGCGTTGAGGCGTCCAATGCGGGCTTGTTTGAGCGCCATCGAGTCATCCTGACGCCCATGGTCGGCAACGAGCCCTCCGCCGTGGAGTTGGTGCGTGCCATGTGGCAGAGCACCGGGGCTGAGGTGGTCGATATGGACGTTGC
>JANQUV010000009.1:4180-16593 GCA_030730585.1 Haliea sp. | reverse complement strand
TTGTTGGCTGCCCGTGGCCACACCGCAACCTGATCCAAAGCGCGCTGGCCCTCACCCCAGGAAGGGCCCCAGCCACAGAGAACACCAGTCAGAGAGAACTCCAGAGAGAATCCAGCATGGAATTTCAACTACTGCCCGGCGGAGTGATTAGCGGCGAAGCCCGTGTCCCCGGTGACAAGTCTATTTCACACCGCTCCATTATGTTGGGAGCGCTGGCGGAAGGCACCACCCGGGTCAGCGGTTTTCTCGAGGGCGAGGATGCCCTGGCGACCGTCGCCGCCTTTCGTGCCATGGGGGTGGATATTGAGGGGCCTGAGGGCGGCGAGGTGTCGATTCAAGGCGTTGGCTTGCACGGACTCAAGCCGCCCGCTGAAGCTTTGGACATGGGTAATTCCGGCACCAGCATGCGGTTGCTCAGTGGGTTGCTGGCGGGTCAGGGCTTCGATTCGGAACTGACTGGAGACGTATCGCTGTGCAAGCGGCCGATGGGTCGTGTGATTGACCCCCTGCGACACATGGGCGCACAGGTCGAAAGTGCTCAAGGCGGTACACCGCCTCTACACATTATGGGTGGCCAGGCGCTGCGGGGCATTCATTACGACCTGCCCATGGCCAGCGCTCAGGTCAAGTCCTGTGTGTTGCTCGCCGGATTATATGCATCGGGTGACACCTCGGTAACCGAACCGGCTCCAACCCGCGACCATACCGAGCGCATGCTGCGCGGTTTCGGCTATGAGGTGCGCAATGAGCAAGGAGTGATTAGCCTCAGAGGCGGCGGTCGCCTGCAGGCTACGGCGATTGATGTGCCGGCGGATATCTCTTCCGCCGCGTTTTTTCTAGTTGCCGCAAGCATTGCACCAGGGTCAGACCTGTTGCTGACGCACGTAGGGGTCAACCCTACCCGTATCGGTGTGCTGAATATCCTCCGGTTAATGGGCGCAGACCTGACGTTAAAGAATGAGCGCGAAGTGGGTGGCGAGCCGGTGGCAGACATCCGCGTGCGCTATGCCCCGCTGCAGGGCATCGATATTCCACTGGATCAGGTGCCGTTGGCTATTGATGAGTTTCCGGCGCTGTTTATCGCTGCAGCTTGCGCTAGCGGGCGCACGGTGCTGCGTGGCGCGGAAGAGCTGCGGGTAAAGGAGAGTGACCGGATTGCCGCTATGGCGGCAGGCCTGACGACACTGGGTATCACTAACGAAGTGTTGGACGATGGTATCGTGATCCATGGCGGTACGCTCGGTGGCGGTATCATCAATACCTATCACGACCATCGCATCGCCATGTCCTTCGCCATTGCGGCGCTGCGCGCAACGGAGGAAATTCGGGTGCTTGATTGTGACCACGTGAGCACATCGTTCCCGGGCTTTGATGCCCTTGCGCGTGGGCTGGGCCTGCAAATTTCGGCGCGAGTCGATTGATGCGGGGGCATCAGCCGGTACCGGTGATTACCGTTGACGGCCCTAGCGGGGCCGGCAAGGGGACCCTAAGCCACCTGCTGGCAGATGCGTTGGGCTGGCATTTTCTCGACAGTGGCGCGCTGTACCGCGTAACCGGCTATGCCTGTGTGCTCGAAGGCGTGGCCTGGGATGATCACCCCTCCGTGGTGCGCGTGGCTCGGCATCTCGAGGTGGCCTTTACTGCCGACAGCGCAGGCGAGGTGTGTGTCGCTTACAAAGGCCTCGATGTGAGCCGGGATATCCGCACCGAGCAGGGCGCGCGCGGCGCTTCGACGGTTGCGGTGATTCCAGCGGTACGCCAGGCGTTGTTGCAGCGTCAACGGGAGTTTCGTCAGCTTCCCGGGCTGGTCGCTGATGGCCGCGATATGGGCACCGAAGTGTTCCCCGATGCGACGTTGAAAATTTTCCTCACGGCCAGCGCACAGGAGCGGGCTCAGCGTCGTTACCTGCAGTTGCTCGAGAAGGGAGAAAATGTTAGTCTCGCGCGCCTTCTTGAGGACATCGAGGAGCGTGATGCGCGCGATAGCAGCCGCACCGTCTCCCCGCTGATTCCCGCTGAAGATGCCATGGTCATAGACAGCAGTCGTCTGCCTATCAGCGACGTGTTTTCTGCGGTTATGAAGGCGGCGCGCGAGCGCGGCCTGGCGTAGCAAGCTGCTTTTTAGGCGCGCTGCGTGCAATGGTGAAAACTCGCTGTCCCTTCGTCGGTGCCAGAAGTGATCGGGGGCGGCTTTAACGGATGACCCGTGCCAGCTGGAGGCGCGGCCAGGCGGGTGAACCGCCGTACTCACACAAACAGGTAATGTGCAATGAGCGAATCCTTCGCTGAACTCTTTGAAGAAAGCTTGAAGACCGTTGAAATGGAGCCCGGTAGCATTGTCACCGGCGTGGTCATCGACATAGATAACGAGTGGGTCACCGTCCATGCCGGGCTGAAGTCGGAAGGCGTGATTCCTCGTGTGCAGTTCCTCGACTCCGCGGGCAATTGTTCGCTGAGCATTGGCGACGAAGTACAAGTCGCTCTGGAAACCGTGGAAGACGGTTTCGGCGAGACCAAGCTGTCTCGCGAAAAAGCCAAGCGCGCCGAGTCCTGGAAAGAACTCGAAGCTGCGCATGAGGCAGATGAAGTGGTCAAGGGTATTATCAACGGCAAGGTCAAAGGTGGCTTTACGGTTGATATCAACACCATCCGTGCGTTCCTTCCCGGCTCGCTGGTTGATGTGCGTCCCGTCCGTGACACCGCGCACCTCGAGAACAAAGAACTCGAATTCAAAGTTATCAAGCTCGACCAGAAGCGCAACAACGTGGTGGTTTCCCGCCGCGCCGTGATGGAAGCGGCGAATAGCGTTGAGCGTGAGGCCCTGCTGGAATCACTGCAAGAAGGTATGTCCGTCAAGGGCATCGTCAAGAACCTGACCGACTACGGCGCGTTCGTAGATCTTGGTGGTGTCGACGGCCTGCTGCACATTACTGACATGGCGTGGAAGCGCATCAAGCACCCCTCCGAGATCGTGGAAGTCGGTCAGGAAATCGACGTCAAGATCCTCAAGTTCGACCGCGAACGCAACCGCGTTTCACTCGGCCTAAAGCAGCTGGGCGAGGATCCTTGGGTGGAAATCACCAATCGCTATCCCGAAGGCAGCCGAGTCAAGGCGCGTATTACCAACCTTACCGACTACGGCTGCTTTGCCGAGCTGGAAGAGGGTGTTGAAGGCCTCGTGCACGTGTCCGAGATGGATTGGACCAACAAGAACGTGCATCCTTCCAAGATCGTCCAGTTGGGCGACGAAGTGGAAGTCATGGTACTGGATATCGACGAGGAGCGCCGCCGCATTTCTCTGGGTATCAAGCAGTGCCAGCAGAACCCCTGGGACGCCTTCGCTTCACAGTACAGCAAAGGCGACAAGATTGCCGGCAGCATCAAGTCAATCACCGACTTCGGTATCTTCATTGGCCTGGAAGGCAACATCGACGGCCTGGTTCACCTCTCCGACATCAGCTGGAACGAGGTGGGTGAGGAAGCGGTGCGTAACTACAAGAAAGGCGACGAGATTGAGACGGTCATCCTGTCTATTGATCCCGAGCGCGAGCGCATTTCGCTGGGTATCAAGCAGCTTGAGGACGACGCGTTCTCCGGCTTCGTCGGCGATAACGACCGTGGTGCCATTGTTACCGGCGAAGTCATTGCCGTAGATGCTCGCAGCGTGACTGTGCAGCTGGCGGACGAGGTAGAGGGCATCCTCAAGGCCTCCGACATCAGCCGTGAGAAGGTTGAAGATGCGCGCAATGTTTACAAGGTAGGCGATAGCGTTGAAGCCAAAATCATCTCGGTTGACCGCAAGAATCGTAGCGTCGTGCTCTCGGTGAAGGCCAAGGACTATGACGACGAGAAAGACGCGGTGAAATCACTGAAGGATCATGAAGAGTCGTCTTCTCCTGGCACTATCGGTGACCTGATCAAGGCTCAAATGGACAAGTGATCGTCAAGGCGGAGCGCAAGCGCTTCGCCGGCAGCTAACAGAGGCTTAAAGGCTTCCGGGTGTTGCACTGTCTATAGCTTAAGGCTCACCGTTTGGTGGGCCTTTTTTCTATATAAAATAACGAGTTGCGTAACGGCTCTCGCAAGGTCACAATAGTCGTGTAAGTGCGGCCAAGCGGGTGTTGGGCCCCGGCAGCCGCATGGAGCAGGTAGGCGATGCAAGTGTATGGCGAAGGTAAATAGGGAGCCCCAATGACAAAAAGTGAACTCATTGAGGCGATAGCGGCCCGCCAGGCGCAGCTATCGTTGAAAGATGTGGAGCTCGCCGTAAAAACCATTATTGAGCACATGTCCGAGGCGCTGTCTGGCGGTGAGCGCATTGAAATTCGCGGCTTCGGCAGTTTTTCGCTGCACTATCGCGAACCACGCCGGGGTCGCAATCCAAAAACGGGTGATACCGTGGATCTCACGGGTAAATATGTTCCGCATTTCAAGCCCGGCAAAGAGTTACGTGAGCGGGTGAATTTGGGCTTGCAGGCTGGATTATGAGTGCGGTGCCAGCGCCACAACGTGGACGTCATCGCTTGGTCGCGCTGCTGCGACGGCTGGTTGCGTTATTGGTGCTGTTCGCTATGGTGGCAGCCGGCGTGTTGTTCGCCCTGCAGAACCATACCCCTGTCGGCCTCGATTTGTTGGTAGTCGACCTTGCACCGCGCAGCCTTGCGCTGTGGGTTCTGGTCACGCTGGCGCTGGGCGGGCTGCTCGGCCTGTTGGCTTCGAGTCTCATCATCTTGCGTTTGCGAGGCAGTTTGGCGCTGGCCAGGCGCAAGCTCGATAAATCGAAATTGGAACTGGATCGACTGAGGCTCGCTGGGCTCAAAGACGGTGAATGATGTGCTCGTGTTCGTGCTCCTGTTTGCCGCCATCGGTATTGGCTGGTGGCTGGGGCGCCGCAGTGTCGTTGCACCCGGTGCGGACCTGCCAGGGCAATACTACACAGGCTTGAACTACCTTCTCGATGGCCGCCCCGACGGTGCGGTCGACGCCTTCATAGATGCGCTGGAGGTGAACTCGGACACGCTGGAGACCCACATCGCGCTGGGTAATTTGCTGCGCAAGCGCGGCGAGGTCGACAGAGCGATACGCATCCATCAAAACTTGCTGGCTCGCCCGAGCCTGCCGCGGCCGCAGATTCATCAGGCACACCTTGAGTTGGCTCGCGATTACATCAGCGCAGGGCTGTTCGACCGTGCTGAGCGTTTGTTGCTGGATTTGGTGAAGGACTCTCCCGAGCAGCGTCGAGCCAGTCGTCGGCATCTGTTGGAGATATTCCAAAGCCAGCGCGAATGGACGCAGGCGGTGGAGGTGGCGACCGCGCTGTTGCCGCGTAAGTCTTTACTGGGGTCGTCTTCGGCTGCTCCTCGCGGTGCCAGTCGGCAGCCTGTTGCCGTGGCGTTGGCGCATTACCACTGCGAACTGGCAGCGGAAATGATGGAGCAGGGCAGCTTGCAGGATGCACGCAAGCAGCTACACCAGGCGTTGCATCACGACCGTCGTTGCGTGCGTGCTTCACTCATGCTCGGCGAGCTCGAATGTCAGGCGGGGCACTTCAAGGCGGCAATCAAGGCTCTGCGCAAGGTGCAGCAGCAGGACCCCGACTACATTTCTGAAACCCTTCCAGCACTGCACGATGCCTACAGCCAGCTGGGCGACACCGGGCCATTGCGTCAGTACTTGCAAGAGTGCTTGCAGTCCAGCCCCGCGACGCCGCTGCTTCTCGCGGTTGTTGACGATATTCGCAGCACCAGCGGCGATGCGTCTGCGCTCGATTTTCTGTCTGCGCAGCTGGCCAAGAACCCCTCATTGAGTGGCCTCTCTCGGCTCATTGAGTTGCAGGGGGCCGCTATCGAAGGGCCGGTACGCGAGAACTTGGGCCTGCTGGAAAAGCTGGTGGGGCGTCTGCTGGCGGAGCGCCCCAGCTACCGCTGCGGGCACTGTGGTTTTGCGGGCCGCCATTTACATTGGTTTTGTCCTGGCTGTAAACACTGGGGCACTGTTAAATCCATCCGTGGCAATCGAGTCGACTGAGCACGCTTACCGCAACCCAAGGTCTATGGTATGGAATCTCCCGTTTTAGTCGCTCTGGATTTTGCCGATGAGGCCTTGGCGTTGGCGCTGGTAGAGCAGCTGTCGCCCCGTCTGTGTCGGCTGAAAGTGGGTAAAGAACTCTTTACGCGCAGTGGGCCTGCTTTCGTGCGGCGTTTGCAGGACTTGGGTTTTGAAGTCTTTCTGGATCTCAAGTTCCACGATATTCCCAATACGGTCGCATCGGCGGTGTGCGCTGCAGCCGACCTGGGTGTGTGGATGGTGAACGTTCATGCCTCGGGCGGCCGGCGCATGATGGAGGCGGCTGCCGGCGCGCTTGCCGCCTGTCAGCAGCCGCCGCTGCTTATAGCGGTGACCGTGCTTACCAGTATGACGGATGATGACCTCCGCGAGCTCGGCTATGCAGAAAGTGCTTTGCAGCGTGTCTCTACGTTGGCGAGTTTGGCCGCCAACAGTGGTATGCAGGGAGTGGTCTGTTCAGCGGAGGAAGCCCCGATGCTACGTCGCACACACGGCGCAAATTTCACCTTGGTAACTCCCGGTATTCGCCTCTCAGGGGATGCGCCTGGTGATCAGCGCAGGGTGGTTACACCGGCGGCAGCGCGCGAGTTTGGCGCTGACTATCTGGTGATTGGCCGGTCTATCACCGCTGCTGCCAACCCTGCTGACGCGCTGCGACGCGTTTATGTGGAACTTGGGCTCAAGGCTGAATAACATCAGATGCGGCCACAGGCGTTATCTTCTCGTGAGTGCCTGCTACACTTTTCTTCGATGCGGATGTGCAGGGATGCCACAACGTCATACGGAGATTACACCATGTCAAAAAATCAATTAATCAGTTTTACGCGGGAGGGTGTGAAGCCCGTAGTCCGCAGCGTTAAATACTCGCAGCATTGGTCGCAGGGGTTGCGGGCGCTTGCTTTATGCCTGTGCCTGGGGGGATTGTCCGCTCAGGTGCTGGCTGCGCCCGAGCCTACGTCAGTTACGGCAGAAGCCGCTGAGCGGCGAGTCAACATCAATACGGCGGACGCCGCAACGCTTGCCGCTAATCTGCAAGGCGTTGGGCTCTCCCGCGCGCAGGATATTATTCGCTACCGAGAGGCCTACGGCCCCTTTAGTGCGGTGGAGGAACTGGCGGATGTTAGCGGCATCGGTCAGGCAACACTGGATAAAAACCGCTCGGTTATAACACTGGATTAGGCGCCCGGCATCCGTATCATGGGGGCTTGGAGCCCCTTTTTTCGCTTTACCTTCAGCGCCCGTTTGGGTTTTGTGTTTAGCAGTCAACCAAGGTATGTGGCCCGATGGTACAAGTTTGATGAGGTGGTCGTGTCTGTATTGGTGACCGGTGCCACAGGTTATATCGGGCAAGCGTTGAGTGAACGCTTGCAGCGTGACGGTCAAACCGCGGTGCTGCTGAGCCGCCACGGCCGCCCACTGCCCGTTAGTGGCGCGAGCACCCAGGCGCTGGATCTCGCCAGCGCATCTGTGAGCGAAACGCTGCTACAGGGTGTGGACACGGTCTACCACCTCGCCGGTATCGCACATACGCAGGCGCCTGCCGCGGCGCACGACAGCGTGAATCACCGCGCTACTTTGGCATTGGCGGTGGCGGCGGAGCGCGCCGGTGTGCGCACTTTTGTTTTTCTGAGCAGTGTCAAGGCGATGGGCACTGCCGCTACGGCCACGCCCAGGCAGGAATGGGAGGTGTCCCCCCCGAGTGATGCTTATGGCCGATCCAAGTGGGCTGCAGAGTGCGCGCTGCGAGAGCGCTTTGCCGCGAGTGCAATGTCTGTGATTGTTTTGCGCCCTGCGCTGGTTTACGGCGCGGCGCCCAAGGGGAACTTGAAGTGGCTGCTGCGCGCCGCTCGCTGGGGGTTGCCAGCGCCGCCCGTAGGGGGGGCGCGCTCGATGGTGGCGTTGGGTGACCTGGTTGACCTGCTAGTCTGCGTACCGCGCTGTGGGTTGCAGGGTGTCAGTACGTTCAATGTAACCGATGGCCACTCGTACAGCGCACGCGAAAGTTTTCTCATACTGCGTGCCGCGTTGGGTAAGCCTTGCCTAGGCTATTACTGGCCTGTGTGGTTGTGGCGGAGTTTGGCGGGGCTGCTGGATCTGCTACAGCGCCAGCCACGCGGTGCCAGCTACGACCGTTTGTTCGGTGCTGAGCGCTATGATAACCACGCGCTGCTGGAGGCCACCGGCTGGCGGCCCAGCGCGACCTTGGCCTCGTTGGCACCCGCGATGGCGCGCAGGGCCGATAAGGTGGGCCTATGATGCTCGCGTTATTCGTAGCGCCCGTTGCTGCAGGGTTGCTGTGTGCAGCCTGGCTGCTGCTGGCGCGCCGCGAGTCCTGGTTGGATCACCCCGGTCATCGCAGCGCGCACAGCGAGCCAACGCCGAGTGGTGGTGGGGTGGGGATTGTGTTGGCCCTTGCACTGTCAATGCTGGTGGCGATACAAGGGGGTATGGTCTGGCCATCAATTTATGGCTTGCTTCTGGGGTTGGCTCTGCTGCTCATGTTCACGGGGCTGCTGGATGACCGGTATAGCCTGCCGGCCATGTTGCGGCTGGGCGTGTATGGTCTGGCATGTTCAGCCTTGGTCGCTGCCCTGGCGTTTGGCAGTGAACGCTCTTTCCTTGGTGAGGGGCTTTCACCAATGCTTGTCCTGGCACTGCCTGTTTCGGTGATAGGCCTTTTGTGGCTGGTCAATTTGTACAATTTTATGGATGGCATTGACGGCCTTGCGGCGATTCAAGCGTTTCTGGTCGCGATGAGCGCAGCATTGCTCGCGTTGCTCGCTGGTGACGCTACACTCGCGTTGTTCTGTGCGCTGTTGGCGCTCTGTCAGCTCGGGTTCTTGTATTGGAACTGGCCGCCTGCGCGGCTGTTCATGGGGGACGCCGGGAGTGTTCCGCTGGGCTTCATGTTGGGCGGCTTGGCTTTGATTGGTGCCAGCCGTGGCACACTGCCGTTGGCGTGTTGGCTCGTGCTGCTCGCGGCGTTTATCACCGATGCGAGCTGGACGCTCCTGGCCCGCTGGTGGCGCGGTGCGCGGCTGACGGAAGCACATCGTGAGCACGCCTATCAGCGGCTCAGTCGTCACTGGGAATCGCACCTCGCGGTTGATTTTCTAGTCATTGCAGTTAACGCGTTGTGGCTGTTTCCCCTCGCATGGACGATCCTGCATTGGCCTGAATTCCAGCTTTTCTTGGTAATTTTGGCATACCTTCCACTTCTGCTCGGCATGGCGAAGTTGCGGCGATTGAAGTAACATCAGCTGCTCCGGGTTCGCGTCACAAACAGACACTTCAAGCGGGCCTGTTACAACCATCCGGAGTGGGAGAGATTTTGCTGAATCGGCTTGGCAATGGTGTGCTGCAAGCGATTTCCGGAGTGCTCGGAAGCCTGCGAGATGCCCTCGAAAAACTTATAGAACTCCCGCGCAACATCAAGCAGGCGTTATTGCTGGGCTTGGATATGGTGTTTGTCAGTGCTGCCATGTGGTCGGCCGTAGCACTGCGTCACGGTAGTACAGAGTTTACGCTCGGCCTCACCGAAATAGTCTGTGCCGCGATGACCATTGTTATCAGCGCGATCATCTTTTTGCGTTTGGGCCTGTACCGAGCTGTTATCCGCTTTATGGGGCAGCAGGCAATTTGGGCGGTGATTGCCGCTGTCAGTTATTCCACGCTTATTTTAGCGGCGTCAGTTTTTGTCGCGCAGGCAGAGGTGCCGCCTACGATGCCCTTTTTCTACTGGGGTATTGCGCTGCTGCTCATCGGTGGTACGCGGCTCACAGTGCGCGCGTACTATCAGGCAAAACTGCGTTCATTGTCGCGTAACGTTATTATCTATGGCGCCGGTGAATCGGGTCGCCAGCTGCTGACGGCGCTCCATCATGGCGACCAATATCGCGCTGTGGTGTTTGTGGATGACGATGCCCGCTTGCAGCATTCGGTGATTAATGGCCTACAGGTGGCGCGCCCCGAGCAAATCAAACGGCTGATCGGTGAGCATAATATTACCCAGGTGCTGCTCGCTATTCCTGCTGCATCGCCCGAGCGGCGCCGTGAAATCATCAACTCGTTGGTGGGGCTTCCCGTACATGTACGTACAGTCCCCAAAATCAATGAGCTGGTCGCCGGCCGGGCCAGTGTCAATCAGATACAAGATATCGACCTCGACGACCTGCTGGGGCGCGATGCGGTGCCCCCGCATCCGGAGTTGATTGACCGCTGCATCACCGACAAGGTGGTGATGGTGACCGGGGCGGGGGGGTCAATCGGTTCTGAACTATGTCGGCAGATTTTGACTTCTGGGCCTCGTGAGCTGGTGTTACTGGACAACTCAGAATACGCGCTGTACCGCATTGAGCGTGAGCTGCGCGAGATGGGGCAGGCGCTGGGGGCCACTGTCGACATTGTCGCGTTGTTGGGTTCGGTGCAGGATCAGCGTCGCTTGGAAACTGTTTACCGTACCTTTGCAGTGCAAACGGTCTATCACGCTGCAGCCTACAAACATGTGCCTATGGTGGAGTACAACGTGGCTGAGGGCGTGGCCAACAATGTATTCGGCACCTGGTATGCGGCCGAGGCCGCGCGCAAAGCCGGTGTTGAAACCTTTGTTCTGGTTTCCACCGATAAAGCGGTAAGGCCTACCAATATCATGGGTGCGTCCAAACGCTTTGCCGAGATGGTGTTGCAAGGCTTGGCTCAGCGTGATTCCTCTACTCGTTTCTGCATGGTGCGCTTCGGTAATGTGCTTGGCTCATCGGGCTCCGTGGTGCCACTGTTTCGCGAGCAGATCGAGCGAGGGGGGCCGGTTACGGTGACCCATCCGGAGGTCTCACGGTATTTCATGAGTATTCAGGAGGCCGCACAATTGGTGTTGCAGGCGGGAGCCATGGGCACGGGCGGAGATGTCTTTGTGCTGGACATGGGCGAGCCGGTGCGTATTGTTGATCTCGCGCGGCGGATGATTCGCCTCAGCGGTTATGAGATGCAGCATGACAGCCACGCACATGATCACATCCAGATTGAGTTCATCGGTTTGCGGCCGGGAGAAAAGCTTCGCGAAGAACTATTGCTGGGCAGCAACGTCACCGGCACAGGTCACCCGATGATCATGCGTGCAGAAGAAGAATGCTTGTCCTACAACCAGATTCACCGGCTCCTTGGCGAGTTAAAGCAGTACTGCGACAGCATGGATTGTGCGGGCATTACGTCAATTTTGAATACGGCGGTGAGCGGCTTTAATTCCCACGAGGTGCGCTATGACCATGTCTGGCGTAAGCAGGGTATGGCGGGGCGCCCTGCATTGGCGAAGCCTAACCTGAAACCCGCCATTGTTGGTGTGTCTAATGTTCAGGAATTGTTTCCGGACAAGTCCTGAGCGCAGTGGGAATGAATTTTCATGAATTATGACGTGTTCAATGGCGACGCAGACGGCTTGTGCGCGCTGGTGCAGCTGCGCCGAGCAGAGCCTTGCGACGCAACGCTCGTGACCGGCGTGAAGCGCGACATTGCGCTGCTGGAACAGGTGTATGCTGAGAGCGGCGATAGCGTCACTGTGCTCGATATCTCTTTGGACAAAAATCGCGCGTCGTTGCAGCGTTTGTTAGCGGCGGGGGCGAGTGTGTTCTATTGCGACCACCATTTTTCCGGTGATATCCCCGTTAGTCCTCAGCTCGAGGCTTTGATTAATACCTCTGCGGATGTCTGCACCAGCTTGCTGGTTAACGGGCACCTGCGCGGCGCTTACGCGGCATGGGCGGTGACAGGTGCCTTTGGCGACAATCTGCGCGATTCCGCGGCGCGCCTGGCAAAAGGGCTTGATTTGTCGGCGTCACAGCTGCAGTCGCTTGAGAATCTTGGTATTTATATTAACTATAACGGCTATGGGCCCTCGCTTCGCGACCTGCACTTCGCACCGGCGGAGCTATATAAACTGCTCGCTTTGCACGACGACCCTTTCACCTTCATGGAGGCTGAGCGCAGTCACTTCGAGCGCCTGGAGACAGGATATCGTCAGGATATGGCAGCAGCAGCAGCACTCGAGCCACTGTACCGCACGCCAGCGGCGGCCGTTTACCGTCTCCCCGACGCGGCCTGGGCGCGGCGCGTAAGCGGTGTGTTTGGCAATGATCTCGCTAATCAAGACCCGGCCCGGGCGCATGCTGTGGTAACGGAGCGGGAGGATGGCGACTATCTGGTGAGCGTGCGCGCACCGCTGAATAACAAGACCGGCGCCGATGAGCTTTGCCGCGAGTTCCCCACAGGCGGCGGCCGCGCGGCGGCGGCGGGGATCAACGCCTTGCCGGCGGGTCAGTTGCAGGCCTTTATCGACCGCATTGCCGCTTTTTACG
>JANQUV010000009.1:0-4080 GCA_030730585.1 Haliea sp. | reverse complement strand
GCCTTGCCGGCGGGTCAGTTGCAGGCCTTTATCGACCGCATTGCCGCTTTTTACGCTTAGGCACCGCAGCTGGGCACTCGGCAGATAGTGGGTATTAACGTTCTTTCGGGCTCTGGATGCCGCCCGTTACCGCAATGCGCATGGCTTCCTCAACACTGAGATCCACCGTTTCAAGCTGGTCCTCAGGGATATAGACCGTGTAGCCGCCGAGTTGATAACTCATCGGCAAGTAGACCCCTACCACCGACTCCTCAACGGCTCCGTGCAGACGCTTGCCAGGCTCGCGTGAGGTGATAAAGCCAAGCAGTCGCATATCGTCATTGATCCTCACCAGCACCACCGAATCGGCCTGCTGTTTGTTGGCGATACTGAAAGCGCGCAACACATCCTGTATGGCGCCATGTACCGACTTGACGACGGGAATACTGCTGAGGAGCGCATCACCGAAGCGCAACAGGTGACGCACCACATAGGCGTTCACCAAGAGGCCGATAACCGTCAGCAGAACCAGGCCGGAAAGCAGGCCGAGGCCGCGAAAATACCAGTCATTGGGCAGTATGGCGCGTAACGCGGTACCGGCCATTGTTTCCATACTCAGTAACAGCCAGTACAGCAAGTACACGGTGAGTGCTACAGGCAGCACGGCCACCAGGCCCTGCAAGGTGAGCGACGCTAGGCGTTTCATGTGGCTCCTTTAGGCTACAAAAGTTAAACAACCCTAGTGTAGCGCACACCCCTGCACTTGGCGCTACCCGATCAGGGGCGCCAGGCATGCCTAAATTCGCAACACTCTCGAGCATTAACACGAGTGCATTGAATATGGGCAGGCGTATCCTTTCCTTGGCGCCGGGTGTCTTCGCTCACTGCCCTCAGCTGCTGCATAGGCTACACTGCGTTCTCACCCTAAGGAGGATGCGTTTATGCAACAGGTTGATCTAACGGGCAAGGTTGCTCTGGTGACCGGTGGTAGCCGGGGGCTGGGGCGTGCTATGTCGCTGGGCTTGGCCGCCGCCGGGGCGGAAGTGGTTGTGGCTAGCCGTAAGCTGGAAGCCTGCCAAGCTGTGGTGGCAGAGATAGAGGCCGCAGGTGGCAGTGCCTTGGCTGTTGCCGCACACACAGGCCGCGTTGAGGAGCTGGATACGTTGATCGCCGCCGCGCTCGCGCGTTTTGGCCGCGTGGATATTCTCATTAACAACGCTGGCATTAGCCCTGCCTGGGGTGGGCTTAGCGAGCTCAGCCCAGAGCTGTTCCACAAAATGTTCGAGGTCAACACCATGGGGCCCTGGTACTTGGCGTCGCGGTTGGCCCCGCACATGGGGCGGCAAGGCGGTGGCATTGTGGTTAACGTGATTTCGGTGGCAGCGTTAAAGCCGCCAGCGAATATGGGGTTTTATGCGGCGAGCAAAGCGGCGCTACAGGCCATGACCAAGGTGATGGCAGCCGAGTGGGCGCCGTTGAATATTCGGGTGAATAATCTGGCCCCGGGAAATTACCATTCTGATCTTTTTGACAGCGCAGCGCAGAACCCTGAATACTTGCAGGGTGCGATTGATGCTACGCTGCAGAAGCGTGTTGCGCAGACGGACGAGATACTCGGCCCGCTGCTCTACCTGGTCAGCGATATGTCGGCGTTTACTACGGGGGGCACGCTGGTTTCAGACGGCGGTTTTATGGTGCTTTAGTTTTTGCCGCTAATTCGCGGGCGAGTTCTTGCTTCCAGCCAAGTGCTTCTGCGGTGGCTTCAAACACGTCTCCGGGAGCGGCTTCAATATTCAGAGGCGTATTGTAGACGGGGTGCTGCAGTTCCACGCGGGTGCAGGTTAGCAGCAGCCTATGGCAGTTAAAATGGCGTTGGAAGAAGCGGTTATGGACTCCTTTACCGTGGTTGGCATCGCCGATAATCGGGTGGCTGATATGTTTCATATGCCGGCGTAGCTGGTGCCTGCGCCCCGTGATCGGCTGTAGCTGCACCAGGCTGTAGCGTGTGTTTGGGTACTTGTCGACAGCGATGGGTAACTCCGCTGTTCCCAGCAACCTGAAGCGAGTCTCAGCGTCTTGCACCCTTGGGGCTTGTGCCTTCTTGGCAGCAGCAGAGTTTGTCACTGCAGCATGGTCAAACTCCTCGGTCAAAGGGTGCTCAATCAACCCCTGGTCGGGGCACCAGCCACGTACGACAGCCAAATAGGTTTTTACAACTTTTCGCGCCGCAAATAAAGGCGCAAACATTTTTGCAGCTTCGGCAGTTCGGCCGAAAAGAAGAACGCCTGAAGTAGGTTTGTCCAAGCGGTGAAGTGGGTAGACGCGCTGCCCGAGCTGGTCACGCAGCAGCTGCAGGGCAAAACGTGTTTCGTGGCGGTCAATTGGGCTGCGATGAACTAAAAGCCCTGCGGGTTTATTCACTGCGACGAGGTATTCGTCGCAGTGAAGGATCTCCAGCGGCGTAATCAGGGCCCGATATTAGCGCTTGATGACGCAGCTTTCTTTACTGTGCCCGGCATCAAAGTGAGCCTGAAAGACCTTCGGCGTGCGGCCTCTGCCAGTCCATTCATGAGTTTTTCCGCCCACAACGAGCCGATATTTTGGCGGTACAGTGCGGCTCTTGAGAGTTTTGCTCGCGGGCTTGCGGCTCTTTGTCGCGCTGCTGGTTTTCTTCAGATCTTCTGGCTTCAAACCACTTTCGGCGAGCAGATCATTCACTTTTTGAATGGTGGAGATGCGATCTCTTTCCTTCTTTTTCTTTGCCTTGGCTTTCTCTGCACTGAGGGTTTCATTCAGTGAGGCAATCAACTTTTCCAGCTCCGCTTGGCTTAATCGACGTGCTTCTGCCTTGGCTTTTACTTTTGATTTTGCAAATACGGCAAGTGCCGATGCTTTGACTTTCATTGGAATTCTCCTTCTTACAATCCTGACGATTGTATTTTAATTGGCCTGGCTAATGCAAAATTTATTTAAATGTCGAAAAGCGGTGAATGTTCAGTGTTGATTGCACCGCGGTCA
Organism: Haliea sp.; assembly: GCA_030730585.1. GTDB lineage: Bacteria > Pseudomonadota > Gammaproteobacteria > Pseudomonadales > Halieaceae > Haliea. The sequence goes on along the minus strand of JANQUV010000009.1, from coordinate 1,083 downwards.
TCGATTTTTCAGCAATTTCAGCAATTTCAGCATTTTCAGCATTCGGCGAGATTTTTTCACAGGTGTTTTAGTCGTCATTCTCAGTCGCGCAAACATCAATTTAAACACGCCTGAAAGAAAATCAGTTTATGGTAGTGCTCGTGCTCGTGCTCGTGCGCGTTGCGGTAACTACCAGCAGCCAGACCACACCATTTTCCCGTATTTCCTCGACCTGATCCGCGGGGTAACTAACGATTTCAACCGGCCAATCTTTGAATTCTTTATCAGAGGGAACGTAACGTAATAATGGCGCACTGTTTTCCCGCCAGCGTTCGATATGCACATTTTCCCAATAGGCGTTTTCGAAGAGTGAGCGCACGCGCTGGACGTCGCCAACAATAAACATTTCATTGCCATGAAAATGTATGGGCGCATCGAAATAAATTTTTCCCCCCGGCTTTGTGACGCGTGCAATTTCCTGTAAACAGTCTTCATACCGAGCGGGCTCGCGCAAGCCCCCGGCGCGCTGTCCCCAGTGCTCAATTGATTGAACACCAAATACACGGTCGAAAGTCTGGTTTTCAAACGGAAGAACATTGGCAAGGCCATGGCCGCCAGTGCCGAGACGGGCGGGGCGCGAGGCGGGTTGCTGGGGATCAATGCCGGTCCAACGGCCACCGCTACGGGTTACCAGATTGCGAGCCAGTTTGAAACGCCCGAAACCGATCTCCAGCACATCTTCACCGTGGCAATCATGAAAATGTGCTTCAAGGCTGGAGACAACACATTTACGCAGCGGAGTGCCAAAGGGAATGGTGCAACGTTGTTTGACGGCATCAAAGCGTCTGCAAGTGGCGCAGGATACGCTGCGCTCGTCGCCATGCGTTTGCCAATACTGCCCCTGCCATTTCCGCGCGCAGGCCGCTGGAGAAACAGTTGCACTGTGCAAGCGTTTGAGCAAGGAATCACGTTTGGAATGCATTATGGCCGCCGCTGGAATGTCGGTTTGGAAGTCAATCATAACGAAGATAGGCGCAAAGTATACGGGGTGCGTTGCGGTTCAGCGCGTTAAGAGACGAAATCGGTGTTTTCCGGTATCTACCG
>JANQUV010000008.1 GCA_030730585.1 Haliea sp. | reverse complement strand
ACTGCCCAAGCGGGCGAAGGCCTGCGCCAGCTCCGAGCCGATCGGGCCGCCGCCAAGCACCACCAGCCGTTGAGGGATGGTGTCCAGCTCGGCGAAGCGCTCCCAGAGCGTATCGCTGGTGACATAGCCGCTTTCATTCAGGCCTGGCAGGTCCGGCACCAGCGGCGCGGCGCCTGCCGCAATCACGATGGAGCGGGTGGTCAGGCGCTGCTTACCGCCATCGTTCAGGGCGATTTCGACCGTCCAGGGGTCGATGATGGTGGCATAGCCCTGCAGCACTTCCACGCCGAGCCCGGTGTAGCGCTCTACGCTGTCGTGGGGTTCAATCTCGGCGATGATGCGGTGGATGCGTGCCATGACTGCGCGGAAACTGAACTGCGGTTCGCTGGCGGTGAGCCCGTAATCGTCCGCATGGCGCATCTGCTGCGCAACTTTGGCGCTCTTGATTAACGCTTTGCTGGGAACACAGCCGTAATTCAGGCAGTCGCCGCCCATTTTGTGCGCTTCTATTAGCGTCACTTTGGCTTTGACCGCCGCCGCAATGTAGGCCGACACCAGCCCGCCAGCCCCGCCGCCGATCACTACCAGGTTGCGGTCAAAAGCGGCCGGGCGCTGCCAGCGCTTGTAGACGCGGCGCCGTTGCACTGCAGCCACTAGCAGTTTGGCGATCCAGGGGAACAGGCCGAGCAACACAAAAGAAAGCAGCAGGCCCGGTGAGAGGATGTCACCGATGCGCTCAATACCGGCCAGCTGTGTGCCCGCATTCACGTAAACTGCGGTGCCCGCCAGCATGCCCAGCTGGCTAACCCAGTAGAATGCCCAGGTGCGCAGCTTGGTCAGGCCCATCACCAGGTTAATAATAAAGAACGGAAAAATAGGTACCAGCCGCAGCGTGAACAAATAGAACGCGCCGTCGCGCTCAATGCCGCGGTCGATGGCTTGTAACCGCTCGCCAAAACGCTGCTGCACGCTGTCGCGAAGCAGAAAACGCGCAACCAGAAACGCCAGGGTGGCGCCGATGCTGGAGGCGAAGGACACCAGCAGCAGGCCAGTGCCGAGCCCGAACAGCGCGCCGCCCGCCAGCGTCATGATGGCCGCACCGGGCAGCGACAGCGCGGTGACCAGAATATAAATGGCAAAATAGGCTGCCGGCACTGCAACCGGGTGCGCCGCAAGCAGCTCGGCGAATTGCGTTTGACTGGCTTTCAGCTGGTCCAGCGTCAGGTAGTCGTTCAGGCCTACAGCAAAAAAGCCCAGCACCAGTGCAAGCAGGGCCACAATAATGAGCAGTTTACGGTTCACCGTTGTTCTCCTTGGGGGAGCCAAAAACGGCGCCCGCTTCTGGCGTATATCAGTTCAGTGCGCCACCGCAGCTGCTGCCCTGGCCGGCGGTGCAGCCATAGCAGTGGTCGGCAGTGCGGATTTCATCGCCCGCTACGCCGCGGCCGAGCAGGCTGCTGAGCTGTGGTTTGGCGCCATCGCCGGGTAGTGGCAGGTTCAGCTGCTGGTTGAAATCGCAGTCATAGAGATAGCCCTGCCAGTCTACGCTGACCATGGAGCGACACATGACGCCCGCCAGATTGGCGGGTTGGTAGGCGTCTTTGAGCAGCTGCATGTAGTCCGCGAACTGGCCCTTGGAAATGAGCGTGCTGCCGAAGCGTTTGATGGGCATATTGGCCAGCGTGAACAGCGCGTTGAATTCGATGCCAAAATGCGCGCGTAATTCCCGTTTGTAGTCGGCCTCCAGCGCCTGCTGGTTGGGAGGCAAGTTAGGGCCGAGAGGGTTGTACACCAAGTTCAAGGTGAGCTCGCTACCGGGCTGCCCGTAGCCCAGCGCATTCAGTGTCTGCAGGGCGGCAATGCTCTTGTCGAACACGCCATTGCCGCGCTGTTGGTCGACATTGGCCGGAGAATAGCAGGGCATGGAGGCCACGATGTCTACCCGGTGCTGCGCGAGGAATTCTGCTGTGCCTTCATAGCCGGGTTCGCGCAGGATGGTGAGGTTGCAACGGTCCATCACCTTCACCCCCAGTTCGCTTGCCGCGGCAACCAGGCTGCGGAAGCGCGGATGCATTTCCGGCGCGCCGCCGGTGAGGTCAAGTAGCGAAATATTGCGTGCGCGCAGTACCTGCGGAATAAGTTCGACCAGCTCATCGCTCATCATCTCCGTGCGGGTGGGGCCGGCGTTCACATGGCAGTGTACGCAGCTCTGGTTGCACAGGTAGCCGAGGTTGACCTGCAGGGTTTGCAGTTCTCCCCGGTGGATGGCGGGGAAATCGGTCGCTTCCAGCAGCGGCAGGGTGGCATGCATGGGCTTCGGGTCCTTGTTCGGTTGCGTTTGTGTTGGTCGCGGCTACCGTGTTTGGATGCGGTAAGTGGCTTTTTGTTACGCTGCGGACGGTGCTGCAGTTTAGCAGCTGGCTGCGCTGCGTGGCTTTGGTCGCCTGGAAAGGAGTGGCAACGGTGGATATGACGATGAATTTGCCCCGGCTTTCTTCTATAATGGTGAGCTTATCCGGGCCGCGCCCCGGTTGCCATCCGTTATCGCAGGATCTGGAGAATAGCATGTCTGAGCGTAAGGCGAGCGTCACTCGCAATACTCTGGAAACGCAGATCACCGCTACGGTGAATCTCGACGGCTCTGGCCAGGCGAAATTCGATACGGGTATTCCGTTCCTCGAGCACATGCTGGACCAGATCGCGCGCCACGGCCTGATGGACCTGGATATTTACGCCAAGGGCGACCTGCACATCGATGACCACCACACGGTGGAAGATATCGGCATCACCCTCGGCCAGGCGTTTGCCAAGGCTGTGGGTGACAAGAAGGGTATTGTTCGCTATGGCCATAGCTACGTGCCTTTGGACGAGGCAATGTCCCGTGTGGTGGTAGATTTTTCGGGCCGCCCAGGGCTGGTTTACAACATTCCGTTTACCCGCGCGTCGGTGGGTGGTTTCGACGTAGACCTGTTTCAGGAGTTCTTCCACGGCTTTATCAACCACGCTCAGGTGACGCTGCATATCGATAACCTGCGCGGCGACAACACGCATCACCAGATTGAAACCGTGTTCAAGGCCTTCGGCCGCGCGCTGCGCATGGCGCTTTCGGCGGACCCCGCCATGGCCGGTATGATGCCCTCCACCAAGGGTGTGCTGTAACAGCTGTGAGCGGTTCTGTAGCAGTCATTGATTACGGCATGGGTAACTTGCATTCGGTAGCCAGCGCACTCGCGCACGTGGGTGCCGAGCGCGTGGTGGTCACTCACGATGTGGAGCAGATTCGCGCGGCCGACCGGGTGGTGTTCCCGGGTGTGGGCGCTATTCGCGATTGTATGTCGGAGATCCGCCGCCTGCGTTGCGACGAACTGCTGCAGGTGGCGTTGACGGAACAGCACAAGCCAGTGTTGGCCATTTGTGTGGGCATGCAGGCGCTGATGAGTCACTCGGAAGAGAACGGCGGAGTGGACTGCCTGAACGTGATTCCCGGCACGGTGCGCCACTTTGGCCAGCCACTGCAGGACGCAGAAGGCCGGCGCCTGAAAGTGCCCCATATGGGTTGGAGTGAGGTTCGAAAGGTAATTGAGCACCCACTTTGGGCGGGTATTCCAGATGCAACACGCTTCTATTTTGTGCACAGCTATTACGTCACCGTCAACGACCGCACACTGGTCACCGGCAGCGTGGACTACGGCGTGTGTGCCGATGCGGCACTCGCCCGTGACAACCTATTCGCCACCCAGTTTCACCCGGAAAAGAGCCATACGGCCGGGCTGCAACTGCTGCGTAACTTTATCAACTGGACTCCCGCATGCTGATCATTCCTGCTATCGATTTAAAAGACGGCGAGTGTGTCCGTTTGCGTCAGGGCCTGATGGACGACAGCACGGTGTTCTCGGATGACCCCGTAGCGGTTGCCCGGCGTTGGGTAGAGGCCGGCTGTCGGCGCCTGCACCTGGTCGACCTGAACGGGGCCTTTGCCGGTGAGCCGGTGAACGGTGAGGTGGTCACGGCGATTGCCGCTGCCTACCCTCGCCTGCCTATTCAGATTGGCGGCGGCATTCGCAATCTGGAGACCATCGAGCACTATGTGCGGGCCGGTGTCAGTTATGTGATTATCGGCACTAAAGCGGTTAAGGAGCCCGCGTTTGTCGCTGAGGCCTGCCGCGCGTTTCCGGGCAAAATTATCGTCGGCCTGGATGCCAAAGACGGCTTGGTAGCAACCGATGGTTGGGCCGAAGTGTCCACCGTGCTGGCCACCGATCTTGCGAAGCAGTTTGAAGCCGATGGCGTCTCCGCCATTGTATACACCGACATCGCGCGCGACGGCATGATGCAGGGCGTGAACGTGGAAGCCACTTTAGGCATGGCGCGGGCCTCCAGTATTCCGGTGATCGCCTCTGGCGGCATTACCAATCTGGATGATATTCGTGCGCTGCAGGCGGTGGCCCACGAAGGCATTTGCGGTGCGATTACCGGGCGCGCCATTTACGAAGGCACGTTGGACGTTGCCGAAGCCCAGCGCCTTTGCGACGCGGCAGGCTGAACCATGGGCCTGGCCAAGCGCATTATTCCCTGCCTTGACGTTGACAATGGCCGCGTGGTCAAGGGCGTCAATTTTGTTGGTATCCGCGATGCGGGTGACCCGGTAGAAGTGGCTCGCCGCTACAACGAGCAGGGTGCTGACGAAATCACCTTCCTTGATATTACCGCCAGCCACGAAGGCCGCGAAACCACCGTGCATACGGTGGAACAGATTGCGGAGCAGGTGTTTATCCCGCTAACGGTAGGCGGCGGCATCCGTTCGGTGGACGATATTCGCACTATGCTCAACGCCGGTGCCGATAAAGTCAGCATCAATACCGCAGCTATTCACAACCCCGAGTTGGTGCGTCAGGCCTCACAGCGCTTTGGTGCCCAGTGCATTGTGGTGGCAATCGACGCCAAGCGTGTAGCCGATGTGGATGGGCTGCCGCGCTGGGAGATTTTCACGCATGGCGGGCGCAAGCCCACCGGCATCGACGCGGTGGCTTGGGCCGTGAAAATGGCGGAACTCGGTGCGGGGGAGATTCTGCTCACCAGCATGGACCGTGACGGCACCAAAAACGGTTTCGAGCTGGGCGTGACGCGCGCCATTACCGACGCCGTGGATATTCCCGTCATCGCCTCTGGCGGCGTGGGCAACCTGCAGCACTTGGTAGACGGCATTTTGCTGGGTGGTGCCGATGCGGTGCTCGCTGCCAGCATCTTTCACTTCGCCGAGTACACCGTGCCCGAAGCCAAAGCGTACATGGCTGAGCGGGGAATTGAGGTTCGACTTTAAAGGCCCCGCGACCACAGGTATGGGGATCGAGTGGATGATGCAGGCTGCGTCGAGCCGGAGGTAAAGCGCCCTGCACCGATGGCCTCGATCGTGGCTATTCGCTGACACCTGAGGCAGCACCGCAGCGAGCCGCTCGCCTTTCGTATCTATCCCCGTCGTTTTTCTTCACGAGGTCGTGAAAGACTTTCACGACCTTTTTATGGAACATTTCGCTTGATTTAGCCTCCGGCCGCATGTAATTATGACCTATTAATGATCCGCAAAATATTCATGTGATCCGTTTATAGAGCGTAGCGTCCGATGGCAAAACCCGCACAAAGAAGCTATTCCCGCTACGCCCGCGAAGCCGTCAAGCTGCTTGGGTTGATGATTCATACGGCTCGCGTTGAGCGCGGCTTCACCGTCGCCGACATTGCCGAGCGTGCGGGGGTTTCACGTGGTCTCGTGCACCGTATTGAAAAGGGCGAAATGGGCACCTCCATCGGTGTCGTGTTTGAGCTGGCAGCCCTCTTGGGGTTGCGGTTGTTTGACGCTGAGCCGACCGTGCTAACGCGCCACGTGGCTGTTGAGCAGCGCACACTGACCCTCCTGCCACAGTCTGTGCGCAAGGCCACACGGCCGGTGAATGATGATTTCTGATCACGAGATGGATCACGTCCCAGACGAAGCGTTTGTCTGGCTATGGTTACCGGACGCCACCGAGCCGGTAGTGGCCGGACGCATTGCACGCGACGGCGATCGGTTAATCTTCAACTACGGCCAACGCTATCTGGCGCGAGAGGATCGCATCGCGATTTGTCACCCAGAACTGCCCTTGCGCCGAGGGGCTATAGCGCCCGAAGCCGGGCTCAGTATTGCCGGCTGCCTGCGTGACGCAGCGCCGGATGCCTGGGGGCGACGGGTGATTCTGAACCGAGCCTTTGGGCAAAAGGGCAACCATGCGGATGTGATGGCGCTCGATGAGCTGACCTACCTGCTGGCGTCCGGTTCAGACCGTGTCGGTGCGCTCGACTTCCAACGCTCCGCGACCCACTACATCCCGCGTACGGTGGAAACCGCGACCCTCGAAGAGCTGTTAAGTGCGGCCGGGAAAGTCGAACAAGGCATCCCACTCACCCCCGACTTGGATCAAGCGCTGTTTCACGGTTCCTCGCTAGGCGGCGCGCGCCCCAAGGCGCTCATCCAGGATGGCGACACGAAATGGATTGCCAAGTTTTCGTCATCGACTGACACCTACAATATGGTGAAGGCGGAATTCGTTGCCATGCGTCTGGCGGCGCAGGTCGGACTCAATGTTGCTCCGGCTCGTCTGGCGCATGTCGCCGGGAAAGACGTCTTGCTGATCGAGCGGTTCGATCGCACCCGAACCGCCGATGGGTGGGCACGCAAAGCCATGGTGTCTGCGCTGACCCTGTTCGGTCTCGACGAAATGATGGCACGGTACGCCAGTTACCAGGATCTCACGGAGATTATCCGGCACCGCTTCACGGCTCCGAAAGCCACCCTGCATGAACTGTATGGCCGGTTGGTCTTTAACATCCTGTGTGGTAATACCGACGATCATGCGCGCAATCATGCCGCGTTCTGGGACGGTCACCAATTAACGCTGACGCCCGCCTACGATCTCTGCCCCCAAAGCCGCACCGGTAACGTCGCCAGCCAGGCAATGCTGATTGTTGGCGATACGCGGGCGAGCACACTAGCAACCTGTCTGGCGGCTGCGCCCTATTTTCAGCTCGAAGCACCCGCCGCGATTGACACCATCAACCGGCAGATTCGCACGGTTCAAGCGATGTGGGACACTGTGTGCGATGAGGCGAAACTGACCCCGATCGACCGTAATCTGCTGAGCCAGCGCATGTTCCTCAATGACTTCGTTTTCGAGGGCGCACCGAAGAGTATCGAGGTTATTCGCATCGCTTGATTCAAATCGGTCTGAAGGCCTTTTTCCCCGCCTTAATATCAGCAACCGGATGGCGTCGGGCACAGATAGGTCCACAGTGTCTTCAAGGACTCTAGGCTGTCAAAAGATGCCCACCCGGTGAGGTTTGCTTGACAGAAATACTAATGGTTATTAGCTTGGGAGCTGCCCATTCACCTAGAGAGCACCGCCATGGCCCTTTACGAACCGATTGAATCCGCCGACGCCCGCCGCCATCTTTTGTTGCGCAGCCCGGTCACGATGGAACCCGTAGGGGAGCTAGTGTGTGCCAATATGGAAGATGTGGCCGCCGCGATAGCGATAGCGCGCAAGGCGCAAGCGGGTTGGGCTGCAACGCCCATTCGTGAGCGTGCCAAAGTTGCTGAACGGGCTGTGCAATTAGTGCTGGAGCGTCAAGACGAGATCATGGATACCGTGGTGCGTGAAACCGGCAAGGCCCGGGCAGATGCCATGAGCATGGAAATCTTCTCGGTGGTTGACTCGCTGTGCTACTACGCCAAGCACGCTGAGAGTTTTCTGAAGCCGCGCAAACGCCGGGTGCACGGTATTCTGGGCATCGCCAAACAGCTGCGGATTTTGTACAAACCTCTCGGCGTAGTGGGCCTGATTACGCCCTGGAACGGGCCGTTTGTGCTGGTCATGAACCAGGCGGTGCAGGCCGTGCTGGCAGGCAACGCAGTGGTCGCCAAAGGCTCCGAGGTGACGCCGTATTCCGCCAAGCTGGCGCAGACTATTTTGGAAGACGCGGGTTTGCCGCCCGGCGTATTGCAGGTGTTGCTCGGCGATGGTGAAACGGGTAACGCGATCGTGCGCGGTGGCGTGGATAAAGTATCGTTTACCGGCAGTGTGGCCACGGGCCGCAAGGTGGCCGAGGCCTGTGCCGGACAGCTAATTCCCTGCACCCTGGAACTGGGCGGTAATGATGCCATGATCGTGTGCGCCGACGCGGACCTGGATCGTGCTGCCGATGGCGCGTGGCTGGGTTCCTGCATGAACACCGGGCACTACTGCTGCGGCACCGAGCGCATTTATGTGGTGGATGCGGTTTATGATGAATTTCTGCGCCTGGTGCTGGAAAAAGGCAAGCATGTGAAGCAGGGCGCCGAGCATGGTTTTGCTGAAGATGTGGGTGCGGTTTTCTGGGACCGCCAGATGACGATTATTGAGGCACACGTGGAGGACGCCCGCAGTAAAGGCGCAACCATTCACATGGGCGGGCGCCGCAATCCGAATCTTTCCGGACTGTACTACGAGCCCACAGTGATCACCGAGGTGGGCAACCATATGGAGATCATGTGCTTCGAAACCTTTGGCCCTATCCTGTGTATACAGCGTGTGGCGGATGAAGACGAAGCCCTGCGTTTGGCGAATGACTCTGAATTTGGCCTGAACGGTAACGTCTGGACCAAAGACAAAGAAAAAGGCTACCGCCTGGCTGCGGCGATGGACACGGGTTCTTGCAGCGTGAACGATATGGCCTTGAGTTATGGTATTCCCGCCGCGCCCTTCGGTGGGCGCAAGAGCTCTGGCGTGGGCCAGGTCAACGGTAAGAAAGGCATGCGCGGCTACACTCACGAAATGCCCATCGTGATTGATCGCTTTGGCGGCAAAATGCAGAACGCCTACCCGAACAATGTGAAAAGCGCCGAAGGCATGCGCAAACTGATGGATTTCCTCTGGCGCAAGACGCCGCTGGGGCGATGGCTGGCCTAGCGAAAGGTTCGTGAGGAGTTTGCTTCACTGGCGGAGCGGGCACCTGGCAGCGTACTCTGGTTCCCGGCGTTGGTTGCAGTAGGAACTTATCGTGATATCCAGATTGCCCCGATGGGTGGAGTATGGCGCGTTCGTGCTGGCCCTGGTGGCGGGCCTGGTGAACGCCATCGGCCTGCTGGGGTTCCAGCATCAATCCATTTCACACCTTTCGGGCACGGCAACGCTCCTCGGCACTGGGCTGGTAAATGCCACCTTCTTTACCGCGCTGCATTTACTCCTGATTCTTGTGAGTTTCCTTGTGGGTGCGGTCATATCCGGCTACTCCCTTCGCAGCGGTGCCCTGAAGCTGGGCCACAACTACAGCGGCCTGCTGTGCCTGGAGGCGGGCCTGCTTTTTGCGTCTATCTACTTTCTTACTCAGGGATCCTTTTTTGGCCATTACCTGGCCTCCGCCGCCTGCGGGCTGCAGAATGCCCTGGCCACCACCTATAGTGGCGCGGTGGTTCGAACAACCCACGTTACCGGCATCTTCACTGACCTAGGAATTATGCTTGGCGCCAAACTGCGCGGAGAAGAATTTGATAGCCGCAAGGCCACACTGTTTCTGCTGATCATCACCGGCTTCATTCTGGGCGGCACCGTGGGTGCCTACACATTTTCCGCCTACGGCTTTTACTCCCTCATCATTCCGGCCAGCATCTGCCTGTTACTGGCCCTTTCGTATTCCGCTTACAAAACGAAAGCCCGCCGCTAAAACACTGCAAACTCGCTTGCCGCGGTTCACCCTGTCACCGGCCGGATAGCAAGGCATGCCGCCTGAAAAGTCAGCAGTTCACAGGAATCGAGCCGTTTCGTTCACGGTGCTTCTGCCGAACAGAGGCCTCCGCATGCGCTCCGGCTACGTGGGCATCGGGTTGCCTTTCCCGGCGCTCCAATAACAAGGCAAGGCATTGGACAGCGTAACCGCTGCCACTGCCTGCAGCGTTAATTGCCCCTTGTCTCGCATCGAGTGATAGAATAGTGTCACTATAATGAAAACTGAATTAGTGACAACATTGAAGCGTCAGGCAACCAAAATCCTGGCAGAGCTCCACAAATCTAAAGAGCCCGTGCTCATTACAGAGCATGGGAAACCTTCAGCCTATCTCGTTGATTTTGAAGATTTCGAGTCCCAGCAGCGCAGAATGCAGATTCTGGAGGGAATTGCTCGCGGCGAGTCTGCCGCGTTAGAAGGCAGGACTTTAGGCAACGATGAAGCCAAAGCCAAAATGAAGAAATGGCTGAGTTAATCTGGACAGAACCGGCATTATCGAACCTAAATGAAATTGCAGAATACATAGCGGTTGAAAATCCTACAGCGGCACGCGCGCTAGTACAGAGAGTGTTCTCCGCCGTCGAGCGGCTTGAAAAGCATCCTGCTTCTGGCAAATTTCCAGCAGAACTTGAAAATAGTCGCTATCGCGATTTGGTATGTGGCCCCTGTCGCGTATTCTACCGTCACTCTAAAAGACAGGTTCTCATTCTCTACGTCATGCGAAGCGAGCGTGAACTTCGAAATTTATTGCTTGAGGATCGCAATGATCGGGGCAATTAACGAGTCAAGGCTGGCGGACGCTATGGGCCGGAGCGATTAGCGTTATGCATTAAAAATGAGGAGCCACAGATGAGTGACTTGGTCCGGCATTTCTTTACAACCCAGTTAAGCGGCTTTCTTCAGTTCAACCATATCCGCCTCATATTGATTCGGGCTCACAGAGCCCAGATATGAATGCGGTCGATGGCTGGTGTAAAATATGAATATGTAGATCAACACATCCTGTTGCGCTTCGAGCCTGGTCTGGTAATGGCGCCGATGGACCCGCTCCTGCTTCAAACTCCCGAAGAAGCCTTCAGCCACCGCGTTATCCCAGCAATCACCTTTTCGAGGGCTAACTATCGCACAGTGTTTCAAGGGGATTCCGTAAGGATGTTTGACCCCGTGGGAACGCCTGAAAAATCTGGGTTCAAGCACTGCTGCACGGATTCATACGATCTCTTTCAAGATCATGTGAAGTTTGAAAGTCCTGAGGGCACGTTGTTCGTTTTGGGGAACACGGTAGCTTGGAAAATGCACAATATCATTACCTCCTCCGGGAAAACGAGAACTGCAAAAAGCCTCGAGACATACCATTTCGAACCCGACGAATCGCTTCAAATTCGAACGCGGTGCGATGTTTCGGATGCACGATCTGGCGAGATTGGCGCGAGTATGCGCAAGTACTTGCTTGGATCTTCACCAAAGATGATAAATCCGGCTATAACAATCCCTGCATCCTCACCTCGGTTGGCCGTAAATCGCGGTTGCCGCGCTCCACGGTGTTGCCGGTGTTTGAGATAGAGGCTGCGGCAGGGGAAACGTTTAGTTAATGCAGCGCCAACACTTCCGATACCGTTGCCAAGTGAATGCCCTGCTCTTCCAGCTGTGGTAATACGTCCTGTAAAAACGCGATCGTTGCCGGGTATGGGTGCCCGATAACCACCGCGCTGCCCTGTTGTCGAGCCTGGTCGACGGCGGCCCTAAAGCGTTCGGCAATCGCCGCCGGTTCCGCCACGTTATCCAAAAACACTTGCCGCGACAGGTGGGGCAGGCCCGCTGTGGCGGCCGCCGCCGCCGCCACGGTGTTCTTGTTGGTGCGAGAGTCCACAAAATACAGCTGGCGGGCGCTGAGTTCGGCCATCAGCCAGCGCATGGGTTCTGTGTGCCGGGTGAGGTCGCTGCCCATATGGTTATTCACGCCCTGTACGTGGGGTACGCTGGCCAGTGCGGCACCCAAGGTGGTGCGAAATTCGGCTTCGGACAGCTCTGCTGTCAGGCCGCCGGGGCCGAGCGGGCGCTGGTCCAGGGTGCTCATGGGGGCGTGCAGCAGTACGTCTTTGCCGCTGCGGTGAGCTTCTTTTGCCAACTGGGCACCGTGCGGAGTATGCGGTAATACGGCGATGCTTATCTTGCCGGGCAGGCTGACCGTCTGCCGCCCTTCTTTTAGTTGATTACCCAAGTCATCAATGATGATCACCAGGATGGCGGATTGCCCCGTTGGCAGAGCAACGTCGGGAGCAGCAATTGGGGTTGGGGCTGAAACGGGTGCGCCGATGAGCGTCACGGCCTCCAGCGATGCCTGAGGCGTCTCCAGCGGATGCAGGGCCCAGGCCGCAGCAGGCAGCAGCGCCAGCAGCAGGCCTGGCCGCATAGGTCAGCTTTCGCCGGCCGTTGAGCTTTTTGCAGGTGCGCTGCGCAACCCGAGTATATTCACGCCCTTCAGCAGGGTGAGCGCCTCGTAGAGCTGGTTGTCGGTGCCCAGCAGCCCTTCCGAAGCCCGCTGGCTGCGGCGAGTTTCACCTTTCACGTTGTCCAGCCGGCGGGTGAGGTCTGCCTCGGTGATTTGGTTGGAGGTGTCGTATGCGGTTACCTGTGCGCGTTCGACAATAATGTCGGGCTCAATCCCGGCGGCCTGAATGGAGCGGCCATTCGGTGTGAAATAGAGGGCGGTGGTGAGCTTGACTGCACGGGATTCAGAAATGGGCATCACGGTTTGCACAGACCCCTTGCCGAAGCTGTCGGTACCCATAATCACCGCGCGCTTCTGGTCCTGCAGAGCGCCGGCGACAATTTCCGAGGCGCTGGCGGAGCCGCCGTTAATCAGCACCACCAGTGGCACTCCGCCGCTGGCATCACCGGCATCGGCTGAGTAGCGTACTTCTGAATTGGCCAGGCGGCCTTCGGTGTACACCACGAGCCCACCATCCATGAACAGGCCGGCCACGTCGACACTGGCGCCGAGCACGCCGCCGGGGTTGTTGCGCAGGTCCAGCACCAGGCCTTTTAGCGGCTCTTTCGCTATCAGCCGGTTGAGGGCGGCGGTTACATCGGCGCCAGTGCCTGTTTGGAATTGCGCAACGCGCAAGTAGCCATAGCCCGGCTCCAGAAAGCGTTCGCGCACGCTGGCGACTTTTATGGTGTCGCGTTTCAAGGTGATGTCAAAGGGCTGGCTGGCACCTGGCCGGCCAATTTGTAGCTCGATGGGGCTGCCTTTGGGGCCGCGCATTAGCTCTATGGCTTCATTCAATGACAAGCCTTTCACCTGTTTGCCATCCAGCTTGAGAATCAAGTCCCCGGACAGCAACCCAGCCTCTGCGGCGGGCGACCCGTCGATGGGCGACACGATCTTGATGTAGCCGTCTTCCATACCCACTTCGATGCCGAGCCCGCTGAATTCACCGCTGGTGTTGCTTTGCAGGTCCTCAAACGCCTCTTCAGTCAGGTAGGCGGAGTGCGGGTCGAGGTTCATCAGCATGCCCTGGATGGCGTATTCCAGCAGCGTACTGTCGTCGATTTCTTCGACGTAGCCGATGCGAATCTGGTTGAACACATCGGCAAAGGTGCGCAGTTCATCCAGCGGTAATTCAGCGTCTTGCTGTGTGTGTTGAGCAAGCGCCACGGGTGCTAACAAAACGCAAGCCAAGAGCGCTAAGCGCCTCGCCGCTGGGGAAGAAAAGCTCGACTGCATGGATACCGCCATCGGCATTGCGCCGTTACCAAATGAAAGCGCCAAGTGTAACCGATTCCCGCTTATCCGGTGCAAACATCGGCGCTCAGCGGCACCAGGCGACCGGGTCCAGCGGCTTGCCGTCCTTGCGTATTTCGAAATACAGAGCGGCGCGCTCAAGCCCGCCGCTGCTGCCAACGGTGCTCAGTGGCGTGCCGGGTGCCACCCATTCACCGACTTCTTTGAGCAGGCTCTGGTTGTGTGCGTAGAGGCTCATATAGCCATCGCCGTGGTCGACAATCAGCAGCAGCCCCGAGCCGCGCAGCCAGTCGGCAAACACCACTCGGCCGTGGTGAATAGCGCGTACCGGAGTGCCCTCCTCAGCGCTTAAGTTGATGCCCTGCCAGCGCATGCCGCCTGCGCCGCGGCTGGAGCCGAAGCTGTTGTTGCGGCGCCCGTCAACCGGCCATGCCATGCCCCCTTTGCGGCTGGCGAAGGGCTTGTAGTCGGAGGGCAGTTCAATTTCTACGATGGCTTGCTTGATCGAGTTCAGCAGCTGCTCCAGCTCAGCCCGGTCGCGCTCGAGCTGCTGCAGTTCGTCGTCCTTGCTACTAATATTGGCGGCCAGTGCGCCAATGGCCTGCTCGCGCTCGGCCCTTGAGGCCAGCAGCGCTTCACGCTGGCTCTGCAGCTGTATTTGTTGTTCCGCCAGTTCGGTGGCGGCAGCCTTGCTGCGCGTAGCCACTGTGGCGAGCTCCGCCAGCGTTGCGCGGTAAGCGATAACCAGTTCGTTGCGGGCCTGAAAGAAATAGCGATAGTAGGCCATGGCCCGTGCGACAGTGTGCGGGCTTTCCTGGCTCAACAGTACCTTGAAGGTGCCCTGCTGGCCCATTTGCCAGGCAGCACGCAGTTCGGTGCCAATACGAACCTGCTGGCTATCGCGCGCGCTCTCCAGTATTTGCCGCCGGCTGGCAAGTGAGGCCAGTTCGGCCTGGGTGCGGCTGATAGCGTCCAGGTTGCTGCTGATGTTCCGCTGCAGTTCGCCAAGGCGACGCTCAGCATCGCGCAGTTGTTTTTGCTCTGCGCTGAGTTGGCTGCGCGCTTGATCAAGCTGCCCCGTGACTGCCTTGATTTGCGCCTGCAGCTGGGCCAGGTTGGCGCGCGCCTGCTCTTCTTCGCCTTCCGGCCAAGCAGGGCTGGCAAGCAGCAGGCTGGCCAGAATAGCGGCCGGTAGTCGATGCGCAGGATGTGTGTGCCGTGGGGGCAAGTATTTACTCCTGGCAGTCGACCAGGCTGTGGCCGGTCATCTCTGCCGGTTGCTGCAGCCCCATCATGCTCAGCAGGCTGGGTGCAATATCTGCCAAAATGCCTCCAGCGCGGTCCAATGTGCAGTACCGCTGGCCGATATACACGAGGGGCACGTGCTCGGTAGTGTGCTGAGTGTGCCGTTGGCCCGAAGCATAGTCGAGCATCTGCTCGCAGTTGCCGTGGTCTGCAGTCACCAGCGCTTGGCCACCGGTTTCCAGCAACGCCTGCTCTACACGTCCCAGGCAGCCATCCAGCACCTCTACGGCTTGTATTGCGGCGGCAAGAATACCCGTGTGGCCAACCATATCGCCGTTGGCATAATTGCACACGATCAGATCGTGGCGCCCCGCGCGTATGGCATCGACCAGCTTGTCGGTGACTTTGGCCGCGCTCATGGCAGGCTGTAAATCGTAGGTCGCGACGTCGGGTGAGGGCACCATAATGCGCTCTTCGCCAGGGAAGACCTCTTCCCGGCCGCCGCTGAAAAAGAAGGTGACGTGGGCGTACTTCTCCGTTTCTGCCAGGCGCAGCTGGGTTTTGCCCTGCTGTGACAGATAGTCGCCCAACACATTATTCAGGTGCTGGGGTGGAAAGGCACAGGGCGCATCGATATCCGCTGCGTACTCCGTGGTAGTGACGAAACCCGCAAGCTGCGGCACCGTGGCCCGTGTAAAGCTGTCGAAAGCGGGGTCGGTGAAGGCGCGGGTGAGTTGGCGAGCCCGGTCCGACCGGAAGTTCATGAACAGCACGCAGTCACCGTCGCGGATCACGCCGCTGTGGTCACTTGCAGCGCCAATGGTGGTGGGCAGCACGAATTCGTCGTTCTCATCACGTGCGTAGGCGGCGGCCAGGCCTGCAACGGCGGTTGTGGCGTGCTGCGGCGCCGAGCCCTGAGTGAGCAGGTTCCAGGCCTGCTCGATGCGCTCCCAGCGATTGTCGCGGTCCATCGCATAGTAGCGCCCGACGATACTGGCAACCCGGCCGCAGCCCAGTTCGCGAAACAGCGCTTCGGCTTTTGCCAGTGAGGCCTCAGCGCTGCGCGGCGGCGTATCCCTGCCATCAAGAAAGGCGTGCAAATACACGTGGCTGGCACCGCGGCCAGCGGCCATGCGTACGGCGGCGAGAATTTGGTCTTCGTGACTGTGCACGCCGCCGGGCGACAGCAGGCCCAGCAAGTGCACCGCACCGCCGCTGGATACTGTGGTGTCGATGGCCTTTGTGTAAGCCGGGTTGGTGTTGAAACTGCCGTCGGCAATGGCCTGATCAATGCGGGTGATGTTCTGGTAAATCACCCGGCCCGAGCCCAAGCTCATATGGCCCACCTCGGAGTTGCCCATCTGGCCGGCCGGCAGCCCCACATCCAGTCCCGAGCCGGACACCAGAGTATGCGGCGCGTCGCGCCAGAGCCGGTCCCACACCGGCGTGTTGGCCTGCACGATGGCATTGTCGCGGGCGTCTTCGCGATGGCCCCAGCCGTCCAGGATGATCAGTACGGTGGGTGCTTTGCGGGTGCTGCTCATGGTCAATCCAAAGGTCGGTGGAAGGCGAGTGGCCAGAATAGAGTATTCTACCTTGTCGGTGCATGAATCGCATCGCCGCGCGCTCCCTGCCTGGTGCCTCTTGCAGCAAGGTCATGCCTGGCCCGCCTTATTTGCCGAAGGCTCAGGCTGGTTGCCAGAGCGCTTAGCCTGTATACTTTCGCACTCCTTTGCAGCCTGTCTGGTGGTGATTTACCCGGAATCACGCGCGGGCCGCTGCCAACGATTTCTCATCTGCGAGTGCACGTCACAGTTATGATGGCTCTGTTTATCGAATTCATTACGCAGCAGTGGGTGCTTTTTGCCGCTCTTCTGGCGGTGGTCGTCATGCTGGTTATGCACGAGGCTCGCAAGTCTGGCCCGGCGTTAACGCCGCAGCAAGCGATCAACCTGGTGAACAGCGAAGAAGGCGTGTTTGTTGATTTGCGTGACGCTGTCGACTTCAAAAGCGGGCACATTGTTGAAGCGGTGAATATCCCCGCTGCCAAACTACAGGCGCGCATCGACGAGCTGGGCAAGTACCGCCAACGGCCTGTAATTCTGGTGTGTAAAATGGGCCAAACTGCCGGCGCTGCGGGCAAGCAGTTGAAGGCGGCCGGGTTTGAAAAGGTCTACAAAATGGGCGGTGGCATGTTGGAGTGGGGTAACTTGCAGTTGCCTACAGTGAAATAGGCACAGCTGCCCATGAGTGCGCCAGTCACGTTATATACCAGACGACTTTGTCCCTACTGCGTTCGTGCCCGCAGGCTGTTAGAGGGTAAGGGCGTTGAGTTTTTAGATATTCCGGTAGACGGCGACCGCGCCAAGCGCGCCGAGATGGAACGTTTGAGCGGAGGGTACACCGTACCGCAAATTTGGGTCGGCGACGTGCATGTCGGCGGCTGCGACGAACTGGTGGCATTGGAGCGCCAGGGTCGTCTTGATTCCCTATTGGCCAAGGCGCAAGAGGCGTCCGGCCGCTAACACAACCTATGGAGGACGGCGCAATGGCCGACGAAGAAGCACAAGCAGCAGGCGCCGCACAAGAGCCGGCACAGCAGCAGTTCGTAATGCAGCGTATTTACAACAAGGACTTATCGTTTGAGTCCCCGGCCAGCCCCGGCATTTTCCGTAAGCAGTGGCAGCCCAAGGTGAATGTTGACCTCAACACCAAGAGCAACGTCATCGACGAAAACGGTAACTATGAGGTGGTGCTGACCATTACCGTGACCGCCAAGATGGACGACGAAACAGCGTTCCTGGTGGAAATTCAGCAGGCGGGTATTTTCCTCATCACCGGCTTTGATGGCGAAAATCTGCGTCGCGTGCTGGCAACCGCTGCTCCGAATATTTTGTTCCCTTATGCTCGCGAAAACATTGACTCACTGTGCGTCAAAGGCGGGTTCCCCCCTGTCATGCTTGCCCCGGTGAACTTTGACGGCCTCTATATGCAGGCTCTGGCGCGTTCGCAGGAGCAGCCTCAGGCGCCAGCAGCGGCTGGCGACGTTAGCTCCACCGAGCACTAATATCCGTGTTCCCGGCCGTGCCCATTCGGGCGCGGCCTGTTTTATCGGTTGGCCATATCGGCCCAGCTAGTTGAGCCCCGGGAAACCGAGCTGGCGCAAACCCTCATAGCACAGAATTGCCGCTGCGTTGCTCAGGTTAAGGCTGCGGCTGTCGGTTTGCATCGGAATCCGCAAAACCTGGCTGGTGGGTAACGATGACAGCAACGTCTGTGGCAGGCCTCGGGTTTCTGGCCCCAGCACGATGGCATCACCTTCGCGGAACTGTATTTCATGATAGGGCATTGTGCCTCGCGTGCTGACGGCAAGCAGGCGGGCCGTCGGCAGGCTGGCGCGCAGGTCGTCCAGCGAGGGGTGCACCTGCACATTGGCGAACTCGCGGTAGTCGAGCCCAGCGCGGCGCAGCCGGCGATCATCCAGCTCGAAGCCCAGTGGCTCAACGAGGTGCAATTGGCAGCCTGTGTTGGCGCACAGGCGAATGATATTACCGGTATTCGGGGGAATTTCCGGTTCATACAATACGATGTTTAGCATCTGCGCAGTATGCCGCCAACGGCCCTATTGCCCAAGCCTACTCGCTCATATCGAGGTCTTTCATTTTTCGCGTGAGCGTATTGCGGCCCCAGCCCAGCAGCTCTGCCGCGTCACGTTTGCGCCCTTGAGTCTGCGCTAACGCCACTTCGATCATGGCACGTTCAAACATGGGTACTGCTTGACGCAGTATATGATGCTTGCCCTGCTGCAGCTCCTTGCGCGCCCACTGTCCTAGCAACTCATTCCATTGGGAGGAGGCGCCGCCGGTGGAGGGGGTAGACACTTTGCCCAGTTCCGGGGGCAGGTCGCGCAGGTGTATTTCCCGGCCAGAGGCCATAACTGTCAGCCACCGGCAGGTGTTTTCCAGCTGGCGCACGTTGCCCGGCCAGGGCAACGCGGTGAGGAAACGCTCTGTGTCTGGCAGTAAAAGTTTGTACTCGCCCCCCAACTCCTCCGCCGCCTTGCGGAAAAAGAACTTCATCAGGCGCGGGATGTCCTCGCGGCGCTCGGCCAGGCGCGGTATGTGGATGCGAATCACATTCAGGCGATGAAAAAGATCCTCGCGGAACTCCCCGCGTTGTACTCGTTCTTCCAGATCCTGATGGGTGGCCGCGATAATTCTCACGTCCACCTTCACGGACATGTGCCCGCCCACCCGATAGAACTCGCCGTCCGCCAGCACGCGCAGCAGGCGGGTTTGGGTTTCCGCCGGCATATCCCCGATCTCGTCCAGAAACAGAGTGCCGCCGTCGGCCTGTTCGAAACGCCCTTCGCGTTTGTTATTGGCGCCGGTAAAGGCGCCTTTTTCATGGCCAAACAGTTCAGATTCCATTAAGTCGCGCGGTATGGCGGCCATGTTCAGCGCGATAAAAGGGCGCTGCGCTCGCGGGCTGTGGCGATGCAGGGCGCGCGCGACCAGTTCCTTGCCGGTGCCTGATTCGCCGTTAATGAGCACAGTAATGTTGCTTTGCGCCAGGCGTCCGATCGCCCGGAACACCTCCTGCATGGCGGGCGCCTCACCGATGATCTCCGTTTCCGGCAGTGCTTCGGGAAGTGATGCTTCGCCGCGTTTTTCTCTGGCCTGAGCCAGAGCGCGTTCGGTTATCGCCACCACCTCGTCGATATCAAAGGGCTTGGGCAGGTATTCAAAGGCTCCCCGCTGGTAAGAGGCTACGGCGCTTTCCAGGTCCGAGTGGGCGGTGGTGATGATGATGGGAAGCTCTGGGTGTTCCGTGTTGATGCGGCTGAGCAGGTCGAGGCCATCGATTCCGGGCATACGAATATCGCTGATGATGACGTCCGGCTGCTCCAAGAGCATGCGTTCGATAAGCGAGTCGCCATCGGAAAAGCTCTCGTTGTCTATGCCGGCCTGGCTGAGCGCACGTTCCAGTACCCAGCGAATAGAGCTGTCATCATCCACGACCCAGACCTTAGCGTGTCTTTGCATGGTACTGCTCCATGGGTAAGTAGAAGGTAAAACGGGTGCTACCGGGTTCACTGGCGCATTCCAGTAGCCCCCCGTGGCGGTTAACGATCGACTGTGCAATGGACAGGCCTAGCCCGGTGCCATCGGCGCGGCCAGTGACCATGGGCACGAATATCGACTGCTGCAGATCTGCCGGTATCCCCGGCCCGTTGTCGATGATGTCCACCCGGCATACCAGCCTATGGCGGCGCCCACCGATGGTAAATTGCCGCTGCGATCGCGTGCGCAACAAGATTGTGCAGTCTTCTGCCCGCTCCGCCGCCTGCAGCGCATTGCGCATAATGTTTAGCACGGTTTGTATAAGCTGCGCGCGGTCTGCCGGTAGCGGCGGCAGGCTGGGATCATAGTCGCGATTAATGGTGACTGCGTTGTTAAACTCGGCGGAGATCAGGTTGCGCACATGTTCAATAATCTCGTGGATATTGACCGGCTCGATGGCCAGGCGCTGATTGGGCCCCAGCAGGCGATCAACGAGGTCGCGCAGGCGGTCTGCCTCGCGGATGATGATACGGGTGTATTCGGTAAGCTCCTCGTTGGGTAACTCTTTGGCCAGCAGCTGCGCGGCGCCGCGCACCCCACCCAGCGGATTTTTGATCTCGTGAGCCAGCCCGCGGATAACCGCACGGGTGGTTTCCTGCGCATGCACCATGCTTTCTTCCCGGCTAATGCGCTGCAGGCGATCGATGGGGATAAGCTCCAACAGTAAGCTATCGCCCTGGTCATTTTGTAATACGGTCACAATGAGATCTATCTGCACCTCCTGGCCGGAATGGGTGGCGAGCAGCATGCCGCGGCGGGCAAAGGTGGCGCGTGTGTCGCGCGCTTGTTTAAGAGTTTCTAGCAGCTCTGCAGTGTTGTGCACCAGTTGGCCGGCATGGGCACCCACGGCCCGCGTTGAGGAGGCATCCAGCAGCACTTCCGCGGCCGGGTTAATGGCGGTAACGCGAAGCTGTGCGTCTAGCGCGATTACACCGGTGCTAATGTGGTCCAGAATGTCGGGTCGTTGCTGCATGCCTGCCCCATGATTGACCGCCCACGCGCGGTACGCCTGTTGGCGAAGCAAGAATAGCGCCAACTTACTGTCTGGCGTCACGCCTTGTTTTAGCCCCTATGTTTAAAAGCTTTGTAGGTAAGTATGCGCACACTCCGAAAACAGGACCAGAGCGGTTGGACAATTATCTTCGAGCAGGTAGCGCTTTCTTCTGTTTGAGGGCCATCTACGCACCAATATAGTGCATTAGTGCGGGGTGACTGTCCAGCGGGGTGGCTTAGTTGCGGTTTTGAATATTGAACGGCCGCATGACCTGGATGTTTACGGGGCTGGATTGTGCCGCCTCGGCACCTGCCGCGTTCAGGCGCAATACGCTCAGTGTGTGCCCACCACGGAGCACGTTGGTCAGTGCCCAGCGTCCGGCGGCTTGCGGTGAGCCGGCAGGCATCCCGTCAATCTGCAGTAGAAGCTGTTCGCCATTGACCAGCGGCGGTGTAGCCTTTGCTTCCACAATAAAGTCCCCCTGCCCCATGGGGATGACGGTTTGGTCTGCCGGCAGGGTGATGGTGACCGTAGGTTCCACGGTCGCTTCGGGCGTGGCATTGCGCGCGGCGGGTATGGTGGCCACGTCTGGAGCTGGTTGCGTGTTCAGCCGCTGCAGCTTCACCTCTTCCCGCTGAGTGCCCTCGGCGGGTGGCTTGTCGGTGAAGACCACGTTACCTTGCGCGTCAGTCGACTTGTAGATGGGCTGATTGGCCTGAGCCGCGAATGACAGCATAAGCATAAGCAAGAGCAAAAGTAGAGGGCGTGTCATGGCGGTAAGCCTCGAACAGAGTCTTAATTACCATAGCAGAAAATCGGTGCAAAAAAAGGCCCGCACGTGGCGGGCCTTGAAGCTGATACCGTAAGGTTTATACGGAATAGTACATGTCGAACTCGACCGGGTGCGTGGTCATGTTCAGGCGCTCGATGTCGGCACTCTTCAGGTCAATGTAGGCGTCGATCATATCATCGGTGAACACGCCGCCTGCGGTCAGGAAGCCGCGATCTGCGTCCAGTGACTCCATGGCTTCACTCAGGCTTGAGCATACCGTCGGAATAGCCTTGCCTTCTTCGGGCGGCAGGTCGTACAGATCCTTGTCCGCGGCATCGCCGGGGTGAATCTTGTTCTGGATGCCGTCGAGGCCAGCCATAAGCAGTGCGGCAAAAGCCAGGTAGGGGTTGGCCGCCGGGTCAGGGAAGCGCACTTCTACGCGCTTGCCTTTCGGGCTTGCTACGTAGGGAATACGAATCGAGGCAGAGCGGTTGCGAGCTGAGTAGGCCAGCATCACTGGCGCTTCAAAGCCGGGAACCAGGCGCTTGTAGGAGTTGGTTGCCGGGTTGGTGAAAGCGTTCAATGCCTTGGCATGCTTGATGACACCGCCGATGTAGTAAAGCGCCGTTTCGGACAAGCCGGAGTAGCCGTCGCCCGCAAAGGTATTGACGCCGTCTTTGGAGATAGACATGTGTACGTGCATGCCTGAGCCATTGTCGCCAACCAGCGGCTTGGGCATGAAGGTGGCGGTTTTGCCGTAAGCGTGGGCCACATTGTGCACGCAGTATTTGAGAATCTGTACTTCGTCAGCCTTCTTCACCAGAGTGTTGAACTTGACACCGATTTCGCACTGGCCAGCGGTGCCGACTTCGTGGTGGTGAACTTCAATGCCCAAGCCCATTTGCTCCATCGCGGTGCACATGGCTGCGCGGATGTCGTGCAGCGAGTCGATGGGTGGAACCGGGAAATAGCCGCCTTTGACGCGGGGGCGGTGGCCGGTATTACCGTCTTCCTGATGCAGGTTGGATGACCAGGCTGCTTCCGAGGAGCTGATCGCGTAGCCTGCGCCAGAAATGTCGGCGTGCCACTTGATGTCGTCGAATACAAAGAATTCTGGCTCGGGGCCGAAGAATGCGGTGTCACCGATTCCGGTGGTCTTCAGGTATTCCTGCGCGCGGTAGGCAACAGAGCGCGGGTCGCGTTCGTAGCCCTGCATGGTGCTGGGCTCTACAATGTCGCAACGCAGAATGATGGTGGTGTCGTCGGTAAACGGATCCAGCACTGCAGTGCTGTCGTCTGGCATAAGAATCATGTCTGACTCGTTAATGCCCTTCCAGCCTGCAATAGACGAGCCATCAAACATTTGGCCATCTTCGAAGAAATCTTCGTCTACGGCGCTTGAGGGCAGGGTAACGTGCTGTTCCTTGCCCTTGGTGTCGGTAAAACGCAGGTCAACCCATTTTGCTTCGCTGTTCTTGATCAGGTTCAGAGTATGCTCTGACATTGGATATCCTCCATGGGGTATTAGTCGTGCCACAGTATTCGGTGCAGTGCGTGTTCCTGGTGCGGCGGTTGCTTGCGAGCGCTCCGACAGCGGCCAGCGAATCTTGGCAAGGTTGATAAAAGCAAAACCCATGCCAAACTTCTGAAGAGGCCTAAACCCCTGTTTTTGCGCAGTTTATCACTGCCAGCGTAGAGATGGTGCTAACGATCGCCCTATTTTAGCGCGCAAACGCATTATTTTGGTGCAATAAGCGCTTATCGCCATGCCTCGTGCCTCGACGCAGCGTGCGCCAAAGGCCGCCGCAGGTGATGAGCAGGCGGTTAGGGTGGTACCGAAAGCATGGAATATCGCATTATCACCGCAATCAAGCGCGCCGCTTACGCATTTGCTGGGGTATAATCTGCCGCCGTTTTTATAGCCGTATTCCCGAATTGAGGAAGTCCTTTGATTGAGAAGCTTCGCAACATCGCCATTATTGCCCACGTTGACCATGGCAAAACCACGCTTGTGGATTGCCTGCTGAATCAGTCGGGAACGCTTGATCGCCGCTCCGAAGGTGCAGAGCGCGTGATGGACTCCAACGACCAGGAACGGGAGCGTGGGATCACCATTTTGGCCAAAAACACCGCCATTCGCTGGAACGACTATCGTATCAATATCGTCGACACGCCCGGGCACGCCGATTTCGGTGGTGAGGTTGAGCGCGTATTGTCCATGGTGGATTCCGTGCTGCTGCTGGTGGATGCGGTGGATGGCCCCATGCCACAAACACGCTTCGTGACTGCCAAAGCCTTCGAGCAGGGCCTCAATCCGATTGTAGTTGTGAACAAGGTGGATCGCCCTGGCGCTCGGCCCGATTGGGTGGTCGATCAGGTATTTGATTTGTTTGACCGTCTCGGCGCTACTGACGAACAGCTCGATTTCCCGATTGTGTTTGCCTCTGCCATTCAAGGCATCGCGGGCCTTGACCACGAGGCAATGGCCGAGGACATGCAGCCCCTGTTCCAGACCATTATCGACAAGGTGCCAACCCCTGAGGTGGACCGAGAAGGCCCGCTGCAGCTGCAAATCAGCGCTTTGGACTACAACAGTTACGTAGGCGTCATCGGGGTTGGCCGCGTGAGCCGCGGCACCTTGAAGCCCAATACACAAGTCACCGTGATTGACCGCGAAGGTAAAACCCGCAATGGCCGTGTTTTGCAGGTCATGGGTTATATGGGCCTGGAGCGGGTGGAAGTGCAGTCGGTTTCGGCGGGCGACATCGTCTGTATTACCGGCATTGAAGGGCTGAATATTTCCGATACCCTGTGCGACCCTGCGAAGGTGGAGGCGCGGCCGCCACTGACCGTGGATGAGCCCACAGTGAGCATGACCTTCCAGGTCAATGACTCACCGTTTGCCGGCCGTGAAGGCAAGTTTGTCACCACCCGCAATATTAAAGAGCGTCTGGAGCGCGAGTTGATCCACAACGTCGCCTTGCGCGTTCAGCCAGGCGATACTCCAGACAAGTTCAAAGTGTCTGGCCGGGGTGAACTGCACCTGTCGGTGCTGATCGAAAGTATGCGTCGTGAAGGGTTTGAACTCGGCGTTTCTCGCCCCGAAGTGATTCAGAAAGAAATCGACGGCGTCATGCAGGAACCCTATGAACAGCTGCTGATTGACTGCGAAGAGCAGCATCAGGGCGCCATTATGGAAGAGCTGGGCCTGCGCCGCGCCTCGTTGGAAAACATGACGCCGGACGGCAAGGGCCGCGTGCGCCTTGAGTTCATTATCCCTGCCCGTGGTTTGATTGGCTTTCGCGGCCTGTTCCTGACGCTGACGTCTGGCAGCGGTATTCTTACCCACGTGTTTGACCACTACGGTGCGGTGAAGAACCAGGAGATCGCGAAGCGCTCTAATGGTGTGCTCGTGTCGATGGTGAAGGGCAAAACGCTGGCATATTCTTTATTTAACCTGCAGGACCGCGGGCGTCTCTTTATCGGCCCGAACGTCGACGTCTACGAAGGCCAGATTATTGGCCTGCACAGTCGTGGTAACGACCTTACGGTCAACCCTATCAAAGGCAAGCAGCTGACTAACGTGCGCGCGTCCGGCACCGACGAAGCGTTGACACTGACGCCTTATGTCCGCCATAGCCTTGAGCAAGCGCTGGAATTTATTGAAGAGGATGAGCTGGTGGAAGTGACGCCAGAGAGCATTCGCCTGCGCAAGAAAAAGTTGCTGGAACACGAGCGCCGCCGCGCCGGGCGTGGCTGATCGGTGGGCTTCGGCCTGCCGCTTGCCCGGCTGTTATTGGCCGACGGCCTCTCGGCGTAGCGCGTGAAAGCGCTGCTGCAGCGTGTTAGCTCTGCGCGAGTCACGGTGGGGGAGTGCTGCGTTGGTGAGATTGGCGGTGGGCTGCTGGTTTTTCTAGGCTTTGAGCATGGCGATACGCAAGACGCCGGTGCTCGTCTTTTGGAGCGCATTCTCAGCTATCGCGTGTTCGCCGATGACCAGGGACGCATGAATCGCAGCGTCGCTGATGTCTCCGGCGGCGTGTTATTGGTCTCCCAGTTCACGCTGGCGGCGGACACCCGCAAGGGCCTGCGCCCCGGTTTTTCCGCCGCCATGCCTCCTGAACAGGCAGAACCCCTGTATGAATGGTTGCTGGCGCAGCTGCGAGGCCGTCATGCGAGTGTTGCGGCGGGTGAATTTGGCGCCAATATGCAGGTGAGCCTGGTGAACGATGGCCCGGTGACCTTCTTGCTCGAGCTCAGCCCCGGCTGAGGCGCATATGCACGTGGAAGATGCCATCTTCCAGATAGGGATGTCCTTTCGCCACAAACCCCAATGACGCATAGAAATCGCGCAGATAAGCTTGTGCGCCAATGGCGATGCCCGCGTCGGGCCACTGCCCCTGGTTGAATTCTATGCCCCGTTGCACCAGCTCACGGCCGAGGCCTGCGCCGCGCGCCGCCGCAGGCACGGCAATGCGCCCTAGAGAGCTCTCTGCGTAGGCTAGCCCCGGCGGGAGGCAGCGTTGGTAGGCCAGAGGCTGATTGTCTTCCACGTAGCGCATGTGCCAGGACTGGGCGTCGAAATTGTCTAGGTCGCGATAAAAGCAGGCTTGTTCCAGCACGAAAATGTCCTGGCGTAACTGCAGCAGGCAATAAAGCTCACTGCTTGTGAGCGCCTCGAACGGCGTATTAATCCAGTCGCTTGCCACGGTTAGTGGTGATGGCCGCCCACGCCATGTGCGTGGCCGTGGGCCTTTTCTTCTGCGGTTGCCTCACGCACCTCAACAATCTCAATGTCGAAGCGCAGTGTTTGGCCCGCGAGTGGGTGGTTGGTGTCGATTTCTGCACTGTGCCTGCCCACCTTGGTGACTGTTACGGGATGGCGGCCCTCGCTGGTGTTGAGTTGTACCGTCATGCCCGGCAGTAACTTGCCGTGATAGACGAGGTGCTTGACCGGGACTTTTTGCAGCCTGCCAGCCTTATACTCACCGTATGCTTCCGCGGGTGCCAGCGTCACTTCGGTCTGAGCGTTCGGCTCAAGGCCTTCCAGAGCTGCTTCCAGGGAGGGCAGTATATTACCCGCCCCATGCAGGTATGCGCTGGGGTCTCCGCCCCGGGAGGACTCCAAGATGTCACCCGTAGTGTCTTGCAAAGAGTAATGAAAGGTAACGACGGCGTCTGAACTGATTTTCACGATGACAGAACCCGTATAATAGGAGCACGCGATATTATCACGCGATGTGCCGTGACGTGCAGCCTCGCGGTACACAAATTGGCGTATTGGCGATTCTCCGCAAGGTGAATACTTGGTAGTATGCAAAGGCTGCTCAGTTCGAGCAGAGATTGTCAGGCGTTCGCGGCTGGCACAGGCCAAGCTCCGCAGGGGCGCGGCGAAGACTGATAAAGAGCATGGTGATGCTGGCTAACGCGGAACTTTCCCACGACTTTACCCACCTCAACCAGCAGTTCAAGAAGCTGGTGTCGGCTCTGCTCGACGCAGTGAATATAGAGCCGGTGCGGGTGCAGGTTGATGCCGTTCGCAGTGGAAGTTTTCGAGGATTCGACGCCACGCGTTTTTATCTGGTTGAGAGTGGCTCGCTCACGGCACGTTATTCCGGCCGTACCGTCTACCTGCTGGATGAAGGCGACCTGCTGCTGCCGGATATCGCCGGCACCAGCAATGCCAATATGTCGGTGGTCTATGGCAGCGAAGCCGGCGCCAGCCTGTATGCCTACGCCGGGCTGGAACTGATGCAGCAGGTGTTTAGTCGTCCAGCTGCGATAAAAGTGTGGACCCGTTTGCTGGTGACTTACGCTGGCTTGATGCTGCGCATTACCGCGGCGAACACGCCGGAATCTGGCGTGGCGACACCGGGTTTTGAGGAGTACGCAGCTGGTGATGCGATCATCCGCCAGGGCGAGCGAGCAGAATATGTCTTCAACCTGTCTGCGGGCAGTGCCGAGGTGCTGGTCGATGATGTGGTGGTGGGGCGAATTAATGAAGGGGAAATTTTTGGCGCCATGGCAGCGCTCACTCAGTCGGACCGCAGTGCCACCGTTCGCGCACGTACCCGCTGCTCGGTGGTCAAGGTTCGCACGGAGCAGTTCACTGACCTCATCGCCAATAACCCGGCCACTATCCACAGCCTGCTCGTGGACATGGCCAATTCAATTGTGAACCTTAATGAGCAGCTGGTTGCGACACGCAGCCCCTCCCTCGACCGCTGAGTTTTTGCCGCCTGGACGCTTTGAGGTGTGCCGGCCCGCGCTATTGCGTCGATACTAGAAACAAGGCCCCTTTGCATGTCCGATATAGTAGAAATTGACAGCGATGGTATCGAGCAGGTCTCGATGCATCTTTACACCGAGAAGGCGTACCTGGATTACTCCATGTACGTCATTCTTGACCGCGCCTTACCTCACATCGGCGACGGCCTGAAGCCTGTTCAGCGGCGCATTATATATGCGATGAGCGAACTGGGGCTGAAAGCCACCGCCAAGTTCAAGAAGTCCGCGCGTACGGTTGGCGACGTGATCGGCAAGTTCCACCCCCACGGTGACAGCGCGGCTTACGAGTCCATGGTTTTGATGGCGCAGAACTTCAGTTATCGCTATCCGCTGGTCGATGGCCAGGGGAACTGGGGCTCTCCGGACGACCCCAAATCCTTTGCCGCAATGCGCTATACAGAATCTCGCTTGACCGCCTATGCAGAGGTGTTGCTTGGTGAGTTGGGCCAGGGCACCGCGGACTGGGTGCCAAACTTCGATGGCACCCTGGAGGAGCCCTCAGTGCTGCCGGCGCAGGTGCCTAATGTACTGCTCAACGGCACCACCGGCATTGCCGTTGGCATGGCGACGGACATCCCGCCGCATAATTTACGCGAGGTTGTCGCCGCCGCTATTCACTTGCTGGAGTCGCCGCGCGCGACGCTAGCGGAACTGTGTGAGTTTGTGTTGGCCCCGGACTTCCCCACTGACGCCGAAATTATTACGCCCCGAGAAGATATCCGTGCGCTGTACGCAACAGGCCGCGGTGGCCTGCGTATGCGCGCCGTGTGGGAGCGAGAGGGGGGCGACATTATCGTGCGCGCCCTGCCCTATCAGGTATCCGGCTCGCGCTTGCTGGAACAAATTGCGCAGCAAATGCAGGCGCGTAAACTGCCCATGGTGGCGGATTTGCGCGATGAGTCTGACCACGAAAACCCGACTCGGCTGGTGATCGTGCCGCGCTCTAACCGGGTCGATTGCGAAGCGTTAATGAGCCACTTGTTCGCCACTACCGATTTGGAGAAAACCTACCGGGTCAACCTGAACATGATTGGCACCGATGGCCGTCCGTCGGTGAAATCGCTGGACGGGATTCTGCGCGAATGGCTCGCTTTCCGCACGGCAACGGTACGCCGCCGCCTGGAGTATCGCCTGGAGCGTGTGTTAAAGCGTCTGCATATTCTGGAAGGTTACCTGATTGCCTACCTGAATATTGACGAGGTGATTCACATCATCCGCACCGAGGACAAGCCCAAGCTTGCGCTAATAGAACGCTTTGGCCTCACCGATGCGCAGGCTGAATCGATTCTCGAGTTGAAGTTGCGCAATTTGGCAAAGCTTGAGGAGATGAAGATTCGCGGTGAGCAGGATGAGCTCGCCACGGAGCGCGATGGGCTGCAGCTGACGCTGGGCAGCGAGGCGCGGTTGAAAACGCTTATTCGCAAGGAGCTGCAGGCGGCGGCTGAGCAATATGGTGATGCCCGTCGATCGCCCTTGGCCGCCCGCGATGAGGCGCGCGCTTTCAGCGAACTGGAGCTGCTGAGCGCCGACCCCATCACGGTGGTGTTGTCGGAAAAAGGCTGGATTCGCGCTGCCAAAGGGCATGATGTGGAATCGGGTAGCCTGAGTTACAAGTCTGGTGATGCTTTCAAGCTGGAGGCGCGCGGGCGCAGCAACCAGCCTACGGTGATTCTCGACTCGACCGGGCGCGCCTATACCTTGGCTTCACATAATTTGCCCTCTGCTCGGGGCCAGGGTGAGCCGGTTACAGGCCGTATTAATCCCCCCTCTGGCGCCACCTTTGAAGGCTTGTTGTTGGCCGATGAGCAGCAGCGTGTTCTGTTGGCCAGTGACGCGGGCTACGGCTTTGTTGCGGTGTTTTCCGACCTGCAAACCAAAAATCGAGCGGGTAAAGGTGTGCTGTCCCTGCCCAAGGGCGGCTGCGTATTGCAGCCGACGTTGGTGCCTGCCGATAACGCGGGTGTTTGGGTGGCGGCACTGTCCAATGAGGGGCGCCTGTTGATGTTTCCGCTGGCCGATTTGCCGCAGCTGGCGCGTGGCAAGGGTAACAAGATTCTCGGTATCCCCTCGGCACGGGTGCAGGCGCGTGAAGAATTCTTGGTGACCGTGCAGGTCATCAATGAGATGCAGTCGTTAGTGATTCAGGCCGGCAAGCGCCACCTCACGCTGAAGTTCAGCGAGTTGGAGCACTACCGCGGTGAGCGCGGCCGCCGGGGCAATAAGCTGCCGCGTGGTTTTCAGAAAGTGGATGGGATGCGGGTGGAGTAGAGCATCAAATAAAGTAAAAATAAGAGGTAAAAGCAATTGTCCATCCAGCGACCTGTACCTCCGCCCCGCCGTAGCCGCGGGCGCCCGGCTAAGATAACTCGCGACAAAGTTATTGACGCCGTTTTGCTGCTGCTGGAGGAGTCCGCGCCCGACGAAGTGAGCATGGCTGATGTCGCTGAGCAGCTCGCGGTACCGGTGATGTCCCTGTACAACCATTTCCCCAATACCAGTGAGTTGATGCAGGCTGTCGCTGACCACACTTTTGGCCTGTTTCGCATGCCGGTGATACGCAACGGTGCGCCCTGGGAGGATGAGCTGCTGGCTTGGCTGCGAGCCCTGGCTAAACATTTTCGGCGTTATCCTGTGGCCTTGCGGATGATTTCTATCGAAGGCCGCGCAACGCCTGCTTGGCAGCGTATCGTGTCGCCTTTGCTGCGCGTGCTGCAGTCTTTGGGAGTTGATGATCAGCGAGCCGCGCTGCTGGTGGCTTGGGTCACCAGCCAGGCAATGGGTTTGATCTATATCGAAGATTTTGCCGAGCCGGCGCGGCGGCTGACGCCTCCGGTGTCGACAGAAGATAATAACCACGAGGGTTGGGTGTCGGCGGTGAACCAGGCTTTGCCTGCGGTACGGCGCGAGCAGGTGTTCGAATTGGGCTTCCGCTCACTCATTTCGGTATTACAGGAAGAAGTTGAAAAATAATTATAGAAACTGTTATTAAAAATAACTAGACTAAGGCTTGGCGCGTACGTGAATAGCCAATGGCTCCACGGCGGCGACCCTCCCGACCTGACAATAATTTATAGAGGTGGCGACATGACTAAAACACTCATTCGTAATGGCACAGTAATCGATGGCACCGGCGCCGCTGGTTTTGCGGCAGATGTGCGCGTGCATGATGGCGTTATTGCTGAAGTAGCCGCAGGCTTGGCGCCAGCAGCCGATGAGACGGTAGTGGACGCTACCGGATGCATTGTTTCTCCGGGTTTTATTGAGAGCCACACACACTTTGACGGCGCGATGTGGTGGGACGATAAACTCGACCCCCTCCCCGGTTATGGCGTGACTTCGCTGGTGATGGGTAACTGTGGATTCTCGGTCGCTCCGGTGTCAGATGACGAGGCGGCGCGGCGCGAAGTTGTGGGTATTTTCTCTTTTTTCGAAGACATTCCTGAGCAGCCCTTCTTTGATTCTCTTCCCTGGGACTGGCGCAGCTGGCCAGAGTATCGCGACTCTATGGTGAAGAACGTGAAGCTGCCGGCCAATTACGCGGCGTTTTGTGGGCATATCGCGTTGCGCCTTGCGGTTATGGGCCTGGATGCCTGGGACCGGGCGGCAACCCCGGCAGAAGTTGATAAGATGTGCTTTTTGTTAGATGAAGCTTTGGCTGCCGGCGCACTCGGTATGTCTACTAATCTGTTCGATCACGATGGGCAGGATCGCCCGGTACCGTCATTGCAAGCCGATGATCATGAGCTGCAGTCGCTGATGGCAGTGATCAGCCGGCATCCGGGTGCCACTCTGCAGGTCATTGTGGACACTTTCCGCAACATGACTGCGCCCGATACCATGCGCCGTATTGCGCGCCTGTCAGACGGTATGCCGCTGCGGGTGCAATGGGCGGGCTTGCCTACCCTGGTTTTCCAGCGTGACATGATGGGTATTCAGGCGCCCCTGGTTGAGCTGCACGAGCAGTTCAAACGCGAGGGTCGTGACTTCTGGACCGGCTATGCACACATTGCGGTCACTTCCACGCTGAGCGTGCAAAGTTCATTGATTTTTGCGCAGTCCAACGATTATGTTTGGCACGAAGTGGTCACCGCCGAGGGAGACGAGGCCAAAGAAGCCGTTCTGCGCGATCCCAGCTGGCGTGAGCGTGCGCGTGAATCCTGGGACACCAAAGCCTTTGAATTCTCGCCCTTCCCTGCTGGGCGTGCAGGGCACCTGTTGCTGATGAACACAGACAATGGCGTTGGCCCCACGCACCTCACATTGGGCGAGTATCAGGAGCAGATCGGCGCACCGCATCCCTCCGATGCTATGGCTGAATGGTTGTTGGCGAATGGCCTGCAGTCTACGGTGACGATGCCCCCCTTCGAATGCGATCGCGATATGGTGTTGAGCCTGATGCGCGACCCGTACACCGTGGGTAATATCAGTGATGCGGCGGCCCACGGGCAAATGCTCTGTGGCGGCGGCGAGAACATCAAGCTGTTCACGGATTTCGTGCGCTGTGGTGAGCTGACGGTAGAAGAAGCAGTGCATATCCAAACCGGGAAGCTGGCGAGCCACTTCGGTTTTCATGACCGCGGCGTAATTGCCGCTGGTAAACGCGCAGACCTCACCATCTTCCATTTGGATGAGGTACAGGAGCGTGACATGAAGCGGGTTTTCGATGTGCCCGACGGCAAGGGTGGGTTCACCTGGCGTTGGAGCAGGGACGCTGCGCCAATGCGGATGACCATGGTTAACGGTGAGGTCACCTTCGACGGGCAGCAGAGCACATCAGCACGCCCGGGTAAGATGCTGCAGCCCTTAGCTGCGGCCTGAGTAGAGCAGAATGGGACGTTTAACCGGCAAAACTGCCATCATTACCGGGGCAGCGCAGGGCATGGGTGCTAATCATGTACGGCGCTTCGTTGCGGAAGGCGCCAACGTGGTCCTGACCGATGTGCAGGAGGATGCGGGCGCAGCACTGGCCGCGGAGCATGGGTCGCAGGCTCACTTTGTGCGCCAGGATGTATCCAGTGAAGCGGACTGGGTTAGCGTGGTAGCGGCGGCGAAGAGCCATTTTGGGCGCATTGATGTATTGGTGAACAATGCTGCCCTGTTTTTTGCCTGCCCCGTTGATGAGGTAGAGCCTGAGCGAGTGCGCAGGCTGCTGGAGGTGAACGTGTTCGGCTGCTGGCTGGGTATCAGCAAGGTGGCACCGGTGATGAAGGCCCAAGGTGGCGGGGGATCGATTGTGAACCTGTCATCATTGGCGGGTATCCGGGGTATTCCCAGCCTCTCTATCTACGGTGCTTCCAAAGCCGCTGTACGCGGCCTGACCAAGTCAGCTGCTTACGACCTGGGGCCGGACAATATTCGCGTCAACGCGGTGTTGCCCGGTGCTGTGGCGGATACCGGCATGTTTTCGGGCGGCACGCCGGAGCAGATGCAGGCCATTCCCCTGCAGCGCCCCGCCAGTCTCGATGAGATTTCTGCGTTAGTGCTGTTTCTGGCCTCGGACGAGTCCAGCTACATTACTGGTGCGGATCACACCATCGACGGCGGGCGCGGGCTTTGGTGACTCGCACACGGCTAGTGGCGCACGGCTAGTGGTATGTTCTTGTGCCGCTCGTTGCTCTATTGGTCATCATGTGCGGCTAAAGCGGCCCACCCAATCTCTTCAGGGTAAGGCGTAGCTGACGCTCAAGCAGGTCATCCCAAGGGCTCAGGAACTCTTCCAGAATGGCGTAATCGCCCAGTTCGCTGTCCCGTTGTTCCAGCCGGCTACTCACATCGATATCCTCGCAGACCCCCGGAGAAAGCATCACTTGGGGCGGCATGCTGGAGCAGAGCGTTTGTAGCTCATCCAGTGTGGACTGAATATACAAGCCTGGGTAAATATCTGTTTCATCGCCACGCCCCAGTTCGCTTTGGGCAACCGCCATGGACATGTTCATGGACAAGCTCATCTTCTTTTCCAGCGCCTTGCTGACGCTGCGCACCAGCCAGGCGCAGCTGGCGGCCCGAAAGGCCGCGCTGCCACCGCTGCTGTTGCCGCTGAAAAAAACCGCCAGGCCAAACTGTCGCACAACCTGCAGATGGCCGCCGTAGAATCCGGCGGCCGCATAGACAATCTGGTGCAGACGGTCGGTGTAACGGTGCAGTGAGGTTTCATCCAGGGTGTCGAGGTAAGCGGACAGGCTGATGAGGTGAAGATACAGTACCGCTGTATCCCGGTAATTGGCTTCGTTAGGGCCACTGCCGGTGCGCGCACGTAGCAAGTCCATGGGTAGCGCATCGACATGATATTGCAGTTGTAGCAGCTCGTTTGCTGGCAGCGGGGCGCGGCCAGAGTCATCCAAGGTGATGGTATGCGCTTGCCTTTGCAGGCGGTTGGCGAGCAGCTGTTGAGTCGCTTTGCGCGCCATTGCGTAAACGAAAAGGCTGAGCACGATGGACAGCCCAAACAGGCTTAGCAAGAAACGCATACGGGCAGTTTCCGCCACATCTGTGCTCAGGGTCAGAACCACCTCGCCCGCTACATCGGGGCCAATCAGCACTGGGGCCTGGTACTCCGTGAGATGCTCACCGTCAACGTTGCCGGCTTCGCCGAGAGCGCGGCCCTCAACGTCGAATATGGCTACTTTGCCGGCAGAGGAGGATTCCACAAAGCGGTGCAGGGACGCGGCGACATTGAGCAGGTCGCCGGTTTCCAGCGCAACGCCGATACGCCGTGCAATTTGCTG
Organism: Haliea sp.; assembly: GCA_030730585.1. Lineage (GTDB taxonomy): Bacteria > Pseudomonadota > Gammaproteobacteria > Pseudomonadales > Halieaceae > Haliea. Next base: position 14,136 of record JANQUV010000008.1, on the reverse strand, counting down.
GGCCAGTGCATCGCCGAACTCGGCTTGTTGCACTTTCTGCATGTGGCGGCTGGAGGTGGCGGCCAGCGCAACCAGCGCCAAGCTGATGAGCAGGCAGGCAAGCCCTGCTATGACCGCCAGCTGGTGGCTAAGGCTTGCGTCGCGGAATCGTTTGCTCACGCCGGTGGGCTTCCCTGTGAATGAAGCGGGGAGTATAAACCAAGCATGCACTGGCCGCGCGCAACGGTTTCGCCGTAACCAGCGCAAGGTTAGAATAAAGTACCTTATAGCCGCCGGGCCCCCCGACCGTGAATGACATCGTCCTGATCACCCTTTCCGGTGCCGATAAGCCGGGGATTACCGCCGGGGTTTCCGGGTTGCTAGCCGAGCATGCGGTAAATGTGCTGGACATTGGCCAGGCGGTTATTCATGCCACCTTGTCCATGGGGCTGTTGCTGGAAATTCCCGCTGGCGTGCCGCGGGTAGATATTGAGCGGGCCTTGCAGAGTTTTGCGGCAAGCCAGCAGTTGCAGCTGCGCTGGGAACAGGTCAGCGCAAGCAGCTACAGCGATTGGGTGGCGGCTCAGGGGCGCGCTCGCTATATCACCACGCTGCTGGCACGCAAAATTACCGCCGATCAGCTGGCTCGGGTAAGTGCTGTATTCTCCCGCCATGGCTTGGGAATCGACGGTATCTCACGTCTTTCTGGTCGCATTCCCTTAGGCGCGTTGCCGCCACTGAGCAAGGCCTGCGTGGAGTTCTCCCTGCGTGGCACGGTGCCGAATGTGGCGGCTTTTCGGCGCGAGCTGTTGGAGGTGGCCAGCGCACTGGAGGTCGATCTGGCTTTTCAGGAGGACAATATGTACCGCCGTAACCGCCGTTTGGTGGCCTTTGACATGGACTCAACCCTCATTGAGGCCGAGGTTATCGATGAATTAGCGCGGCTGGCGGGCGTAGGCGAGCAAGTCAGTGCGATTACCGACCGCGCGATGCGCGGCGAACTTGATTTTGCCGCCAGTTTTCGCGAGCGGGTAGCCCTGCTCAAGGGTTTACCTGAATCAGCGTTGCTGGAGGTTGCGGCAAACCTGCGTATCACCGAGGGCGCCCGGCACCTCATTGCCACGCTGCGTACGCTGGGCTATAAAACGGCCATACTCTCCGGTGGGTTCACTTACTTTGCTCAGTGGTTGCAGCGGCAGCTCGGCATTGACTACGTGCACGCCAACGAACTGGACATTGCTCATGGTGTGGTGACCGGCAGCGTGAGTGGAATCATCGTGGACGGTGAGCGCAAAGCAGCGTTGCTGCGCCAGCTTGCGGCTCGAGAGGGCATCGACCTGCAGCAGGTGATTGCCGTCGGTGATGGTGCCAACGACCTGCCAATGCTCAGCATTGCCGGCTTGGGCGTTGCCTTTCGCGCCAAGCCCCTGGTGCAACAGTCCGCGGAGCAATCGATATCAACCCTTGGCCTTGATGCAATATTGTATCTGCTGGGCATTTCTGACCGCTATCAGCCGGGCCCTGAACTAGATCTCCGACCAGATGGATTGGAACGGTGATGCCGGCAACCCGCGGTCTTCTTTAACCCCGGTTTCCGGCCGCGCGGCCGCTTTCCTGAATTCGAACTGGCTATAGGTGCCGGTGGCGGCAACCAGCCGCTGCAGGCAAATGTTGCGTGTCTCGCCATAGCGCAGCAGGGTTAGCCCCTGGCCCTCGCGAAAGCCACTGTGCGGAGTGACTAGCGTAGGTGGCTGTGCGACCAGTTTGATTTCCGGCAGTAGCAGTACTCGAATAGGCTCCGACAGCCCACTTTCAGCGTGAATCCGAGCGCCCCACGGTTCTGCCCCGGGGCTCAGCAGCTCCACGCCCATCAGTGTACTTTTGCCCTCCAGCTGGCTCACCCAGCGAATAGTCGCGAGTACCCAGTGCGGATTATCTTTCTCGCGAACGCACAGCAAGTCTCCGCTGCGGATGACGCCGGGTGGGCTGGCTTCCCATGCCAGGCAATAGCCCCCCGGGCTGGCGTTGATGCATTTGACGCGGTATTCGCGGAACCGGGTAGTATCTTGCAGGTGCCCGGTATCGTCTTCTTTCAGCAGTTTGGCTCGTATATCGGCATCGACGTTAATGCCCTGGCCTGCGGCGGGCTCATCCGGCAGCGCTTGTTCTTCACCGCTGAAAATATCGTCAGGTGAGGCTTCTACCCAAGGGTCGCGACGCTTCTGTTCCACCAGGAACGGGTTGATGGCAATGCGCTTGCCGGCCGGTGGTTGGTAGCCTTTGCCGTGTAAAACCTCGTCGAAGTTTTGCTTGCCGGCTGAAAAGTAATGAGCATTACTCAGCCCCAGCGTTACTTGCAGGTTTTGCTGTGCGGGGGTGCGATTGAAATTACGCATACTGACCGAGGACAAAGCCTCAATCACGTGCAGAAGCGTGTGGTGGTGCAGCCGGACATCCTTGTCGAATACTACATCTCTGCGACCGTGGTCTTCAGATTCTGCGGCGATTGCTCGCAGGTGTACAACCAGCGCCGCTGTATCGACAAGGCGCATTCCCTCCGGTCTATCGGTAAAACGAGTGCTCTTGGCGTAGGTGGCTGGTTGGTCTGCATCCAGGTCGACGGCAAACAGCGCGCCGTGCTGCGCGTCCCCTTCTGCTTCTCCACCCCACTCCTGCAGGCAGCGAAACATGGCAGTCAAGTCGCCTTGCCTGACTTGGTTGGGTTTACAGCATGAAAGCAGTACCGGGCGCAGCCAAGTGGCCTGAATGGTGGTGCTGCCATTTTGCCCGTTATCAACCCGCAGCCGGGTGAGGTGCTGCCGCTCGGCCAAGTGGTAAAGCTGGTGCAAAGTTTGCCAAGCGCGGCCTTCACTGGGCTGGTAGAGCAAGAAGTACTGGAAGATCTTGCCTGCAGTGAGGTCAATGGCGCGCTGGAGTGCTTCGCAGGCCAGCCGGGCAGGATTGACCCCGGTTACCTTCCCACGGTCGCGGATGGCGTGCACGGCGACCAGTGTGTAAGCCGTACTGGCCAGACCCAGCAGTTGGTCGGACAGCTCTGCAAGTTGCCGGGGTTCTTCGGGCAACACCAGCGGCTGGTTAATGACTTTGCGCGAGAGGCTGGCCACCGCCACGTTCATGTTGGGCCGGATGGCCTCCAGAATGGCGTAGCGGTCAGCGGCGGGCAGCGCAACCCTGTTCAGTTCACCCAGCGTCTGTACCAGCGCTAAAGCCACTTCGCGGGCATTGGTGACCGGCAACGCGGCCGCCCATTCGGCAGCACCCGTCTGCGACAGGGTGAAGCGGCTGAACGCTTCCAGGTCCTGACGTGGGATTCTCAGTTTTACGGGTGCCTTGTCACTCATGGCCGTGGCCTCCCATGTCACTCTGCCTTATCAACGGTTATCACCAAGAGTAGCCCATCCGAGGCGGTAATCGCTACTGCAATCTCGCGGGCAGGACCAGTGTAAGGTATGATTGTGGCTCCTTATTTTTAAGTAGTGTGATACGAGTCATGGCGAATTTTTCCACCAATGAGTTTCGTCCCGGCCTCAAGGTTATGCTGGACGGTGATCCTTGCAGCATACTTGAGAACGAATTTGTTAAGCCGGGCAAGGGTCAGGCTTTCAATCGGGTGCGTATGCGCAACTTGAAAACCGGCCGAGTCTGGGAGCGCACGTTTAAGTCCGGCGAGAGCCTGGAAGGCGCAGACGTGATGGACCGGACCATGGAATACCTCTACAACGACAGTGAATTCTGGTATTTCATGGAGCCCGATACCTTCGAGCAGCATCAAGCGGATGCCAAGGCGCTGGGCGATGCCTACCTCTGGCTGAAAGAGCAGGATACCTGCGAGGTCACGCTGTTTAACGGCACCCCCTTGTCTGTCGCGCCGGCCAACTTTGTCGAGTTGGAGATTGTGGAAACGGACCCGGGCCTGAAGGGCGATACCGCGCAAGGCGGTAGCAAACCAGCCAAACTCAGCACCGGCGCCGTGGTTAAAGTGCCCTTGTTTGTAACCACTGGCGAAGTTATTCGGGTGGATACGCGCACCGGTGAATATCAAAACCGCGTCAGCAAGTAGGGCTCAGCCCCGTTACCGCCAGTGATTGACTGGCGCCCTGGGGCCTCTCAGGCTCTGCTGCTGCGTCGTGCAGAGCTACTGGCGCGAGTGCGCGCCTTTTTTGCGCACAGAGCTGTGCTGGAAGTAGAGACTCCTCTGTTGTGCTCGCGGGGCATCACTGATCCGGCGATCGAGCCCTTGTGTGTGTCGGGCGGCCTGTCGCTGGGTGGCAGCTCTCGTTATCTGCAAACCTCGCCAGAGTATGCAATGAAGCGCCTGCTTGCGGCGGGCAGCGGCCCTATCTACCAGATCTGCAAGGCGTTTCGCGACGGCGAGGCCGGCCGCCGCCACAATCCTGAATTTACGCTGCTTGAATGGTACCGGCCGGGTATGGATCAGCATGCTCTGATGGCGGAGGTGGCGGCGCTGGTGTGCGCTTGCCTGGGGGAGGGCCCTTGGCAGGCTTTCACCTATCGCGCGGTCTTTCAGCAGTGCCTCCAGCTTGACCCTTTTACTGCCGACCTCGCCGCGTTGCAGTCCGCGGCACGCCAGCTGACTGACACGGGGTCACTGGCGGGTGACCGGGATTTTTGGCTGGACTTGCTACTGACTCATGCTGTCGAACCCTGGCTTGCGGGCCAGGGCCTGTGTTTTATCTACGATTACCCCGCCAGCCAGGCTGCGCTGGCCCGGCTGGTGGAGCGCGACGGGCACACGGTAGGTGAGCGTTTCGAGCTTTATATTGACGGCATAGAGGTCGCCAATGGTTACCATGAGCTGGCAGACGCGGCGGAACAGCGAGCTCGCTTTGAAGCCGACAATCGCCGCCGGCAAAGTATGGGCCAGGTGGAGCGTCCGCTTGATGAGGCTCTGCTTGCGGCCCTTGAGGCAGGGCTTCCTGCCTGCAGCGGCGTGGCCTTGGGGTTGGACCGGCTGCTGCTATTGGCGAGTGGCGAAGCAGATATCCGTCGCGTTCTGGCGTTTTCATGGGAACGTTGCTGAGGCGCCGATGGGCGCGATGTGCCGGGTGCCTGGCGGTGGCAGGGCTGGCCGGATGAGGTCAGGCTGAGCCCAGGTTGGGCTCAGGGCAGCGCAGGGCCGTAGCCGGCAATAAATTCAGGTGGCATACGTCGCGGTTTGCCTGTGCTGATTTCGATGCAGGCGAAGCGCATCATGCCGCGCAGCACAGTGACACCATCGGCCGGCCGCTGTATCTGGAAGCGACGCTCCATAGTGAACCTGCCATCCCAGCTGACAATCCAAGTGCCCGCAATCAGCTCGTCGCCCTGGCGCGAGGCCCGCAGGTAGTCGTATTCACTGTGGGTGATCGCCATCGCGCGGTCTAGCCGTCGGTAGTTATCCAGGTCGAGCCCCAGGTGCACTGAGTGTGCCCAGGCAACTTGCTCGCACCACTTTACATAGACGGTGTTGTTGGTGTGTTCCAGGCCATCGATATCTGCAGGGCTTACGCGAGTTGCCAGCGTAAAAGGCTGCGGGTAGTCCCAAGCTGCCGTGGTGCTCATGCGGTTTGCTTTCCGTCGGTAGCCTCAGTCGAGGCCAGCACTGTCTCAAGCGGCTTTTGAGCGATATTAAACAGCGCGTAAATCACTGCCAGTACCGGGCAAATGAGGTTGAAGAAGGCAAAGGGTGCGTAGCTTAACGTGGCGACACCGAGTGTGGCCGACATGTAGGCGCCACAGGTGTTCCAGGGGATCAGTGCAGAGGTGAGCGTGGCTGAATCCTCTAATGTGCGTGACAGGTTCAGGCGCGATAGCCCGCGGCGAGCGTACTCATCGCGGAACATGCGCCCCGGCAGCGCGACGGAGATAAACTGGTCGGCGGCCAACACGTTGGTGGCAATACAGGTGCTTACCGTTGCCCCAACCAGCCCGGCTGCGCTGTGCACCCGTTGCAGTATTTTGCGCAGCAGATGATCGAGAATGCCGGTGCGCTCCAGTACGCCACCAAATGCCAGAGCGCAGATGATCAGCCAGACGGTGTTGAGCATGCTGCTCATGCCACCTTTGCTCAGCAGGTCATCGAGAAAGGCGTTGCCGCTGTTGGCGACATAGCCGTCAAACAGGCTGATCCATACGCCTTTTACCAGCAGCGCGGCAGACCCCAGTTCGGCGGTGTTTCCGGCCAGTTCGCGCACCGCCTGAGGCTGGAACAGCACCGCAAATACGGCACCGACCAATGCGCTCACTACGATGGAGGGGAATGCAGGGAAGCGCTGATAAATAAGACCCAGCATGAATAACAGGGGCAGCAGAAGGTGCCAGCCAATTGCAAACTCGCTGGACAGGCTCTGCTGCAGGGCCGCAATCTCCGCAGGCGTTGCCGCCTCACCGCCGCCTATAAGCAAAAATCCCACTAGGGCAAGGCCAAAGCCGGGCACCGTCGTCCACAACATATGGCGGATGTGGTCAAACAAGTCCACCCCGGTGGCGGCTGCGGCAAGGTTGGTGGTGTCGGACATGGGAGAGAGTTTGTCGCCGAAGTAAGCGCCAGAGACGATGGCGCCCGCGGTGATTGCCGGGGACAGGCCGAAACTTCCGGCAATGCCCATAAGCCCGATGCCCAGGGTGCCTGCGACCGTCCAGGAACTACCGATGCTGATGGCAACGATGGCACAGATGGCAGCGCTCGCGGCATAAAACACCGATGGATTGAGTATCTCTACACCATAGTAGATCATGGCGGGCACCGTGCCGGAGAGAATCCAGGTGCCAATCAGCATGCCGACAGATAGCAGGATGAGTGTCGGTCCCAGGCCGACTGAAATGCCGTGAATGAGCCCCTCCTGTGTGCTGAGCCAGGTTAAGCCTATGCGTTTGCCGACCAGCGCCGCAACGCAGGCGGCGAGCAGCAAGGCAATTTGATTGGCGCCGTAGGAAGAGTCGGCGCCAAACAGGTACACCGAAGCGGCCAGCAGAAGGGTGAGAAATATGACCGGTGCCAGCGCCAGGCCTGTGGTTAGTGGGTGATAATGAGGGGGCTCAGCACTCAAGGGCGTCACTCATGTGGTTATGGGGGCACTGGATCGGCACGGTCAGTGCTGCAGAATGCCTTAAAATAGCGGGCGGGTACAGGCAGCGGTAAGGGGCCAGAGGGACACAGTAATGACAGGACGGTTGTGACACGCGATCGCAAGGCGCTTTATCTGGGTATAAGCGCAGTGCTGCTCTGGTCGACTGCGGCAACGGCTTTCAAGCTCGCTCTGCGCGATCTGGATGTCTTTCAGCTGGTGGCCTGGTCGGTGTCCGCATCGGCGATCGCTCTGCTGGTGATCGTGTGCTGGCAAGGGCAGCAGAGCCAGCTCTGGAGCTCCCTGCGCGAGCGCCCCGGCTACTTTTTTTTGTTGGCCGGTATCAATCCGTTACTGTACTACCTGGTACTGCTGCACGCTTATGCGCTACTTCCAGCTCAGCAGGCTCAAACGATAAACTATACGTGGGCGATTACCCTTGCTTTACTCGCGGTGCCTTTGCTGGGCCAGCGCATGGGCCGGCGCGACGTATTGGCCGTTGTGCTCGGTTATAGCGGAGTGGTGATTATTGCTACGCAAGGCCAGCCCTTTAGCATGCAGTTCAGCAGCTTGACGGGTGTCGTGCTGGCTTTGGGCAGCACGTTGGTGTGGGCGTTTTACTGGATTCTTAATACGCGTAACAAGGGCGACCCGGTGGTGAGTCTGTGCCTGAATTTCCTGCTGGCAACGCCGGCGGCGTGGTTGGTGTGTGCTGTGTTTTCAACCCCGGCGATCGGCGGCACGTCCGGTTTGCTGGCCGCCCTTTACGTGGGCTTGTTCGAAATGGGCATTACTTTTGCTATGTGGGCCAGCGCCTTGCGCCTCACCACGTCTGTGGCCCGTATTGGTAACCTGATTTTTCTGTCGCCATTATTTTCTCTAGTGCTCATTGCCACAGTGCTTGAGGAGGCGATTCATCCGGCAACCCTGGTCGGCCTGGCACTGATTATCCCGGGTGTGCTGCTGCAGCAGGCTGGTGCCTCTGCAGCGCCCCGTGACGCCTAAAGTTTTGTGATGAAACCTTCTGCCCCGGTGCTGGAACCCCGCTATTACCGGGATAATTTCCAGCGCCTGTGTGACACGGTTGAAGTGCTCTACGACGATCTGTTGCAGGCAGAAGAGCAGGCGTGGCTGCAAAGCTGGCGCGCTGCCTCGGAGCCGGCCCAGTGCCTCTACGTGCGGCTTATCTCCCGTGTCGGCCCCTGGTTTCGGGTGGCCAAGCTGGATTACCCCGAGATTGGCGCAGTGTCGCCGTTGCTCGCGGAGCTGGAAGCGCTGGGCCTGTTGCTGCACCCCGCACAGGCTACGCCAGAGTCCTTTGACCTGGAGGTTCTCGGCCGTCTGTTTACGCTACCGGAATGGCGCCGCGCTTTTAGCGATTGCGTGCCGACACCGCCGCGCAGCAAAGCGCAATGGATGGCTGCGGTAGAATCCTTGCAGGAACCCGCTGAGCTGCTGCGCGAGCGGCTTTGTGCGTTCAGCGGTGACAGTCTTGTTGCGCCGTTGGGCACGGACACAGTGGAACTGTTCCAGCTCTTGTTCTTTGGAAACCGGCGGCAGAACCTCACCGAATTTGTGCTCAGCGACCTTGGTATTGCGCGCTATTACCCCTACGCATTAACCCGGCAACAGCGCCGCTTTCCCTGCCGTGAGGCCGTTGATGAATACGGGCAGCTGGGCTTGCAGGCGGACACCTTTTGGTTGCTGGAAACTGCAGCCGAGCATGAAAAGTTAATTCCCCTGGCGACCCAGCTGCTGGCCGCCCCGCCGCGTTTTGCGACCAGCAAGCGCGGCTACTGGGCACTGTGTAATCGTGTTGGGCGCAGCCTTGAGCGCCAGGGAGCCTTGGCGCTCGCAGCGCAGGTGTATCAGTGCAGCCAGCTGCACCCGGCACGCGAGCGCTATATTCGCGTACTGGAGCAGACAGAAGAGTGGCTGCAGGCGCAATCTGCCTGTGAAGCAGTGCTCGCCGCTCCCTGGTGCGAAGAAGAGCGTGATGCAGCCCAGCGTATTTTACCCAGGCTACGCCGGAAACTCGGCGCGAAGGCTGTGGCGCGGCGGCGCCAACCCGCCGCGGTGTTGGATTTGCAGCTGCCGAGCTCCCAGCATCGTGTGGAAAGGGCTGTAGCCGAGCATCTGGCCGCCGACTGGGCCGCCGTGCACTATGTTGAAAACAGCTTGTTTAATAGCCTCTTTGGCCTGGCCTTCTGGGAACAGATATTTGCTCCCGTACCGGGTGCCTTCCACAATCCATTTCAGTCTGTACCTGCGGATATGTACCAGCCGGTGTTTCGGCAGCGGCGCACTGCCGCGTTGGCGGCGCGCTTACAGCAGCTGACACAGGGCGATATGGCCGGTGAGCTGCGCGCCGCGCGTGCACGGTTTACCGGCTATCAATGCCGCTGGGTTAGCTGGCCTTTGCTCACAGAGGCGTTTTTGGACGAGGTGCTGGCCTGTCTGCCTGCGTCTCACTTGGTGAGTATCTGGGAGCGCATGCTCTTCGACCCAGGCGAGAACCGCCGCGGTTTCCCCGACCTCATCGCCTTGGGTCGGCAGCCGGGCGAATACTGCTTGGTTGAAGTGAAAGGCCCCGGCGATCAACTGCAGCACAGCCAGCGTCGTTGGCTGCAATTTTTTGCCGATCATGGCATACCTGCTCGAGTGGCAAAAGTGGAGTGGACCGATGCTTGAGCAGCGGGTAACGGTGCGCGAGCTGGCATTGTTTTGCCATCGCAGCGGCGATATCGACCATCGTTTCACGCCCTCCCCGACCGGCCTGCAGGGTATGGAGGGGCATCAGCGGGTGTATCGCCGCCGCCCCGCCAGCTATTGCAGTGAATTCCCGGTGCGGTTTGTATATGCAACACAAAACGAGGGAATCTGCGATGAGGCGCCCCGTGCAGAGCGCCGCGAAGGTGCTGGTGAAGAGCACCCTGCCTTCAGCCTCATTGTGAGCGGGCGTGCCGACGGCTACGATCCAGAGCAGGCTCTGGTTGAAGAAATTAAAACCTGCCGGGTTGATCCGGCCCGCATTCCCGCGGCAATGACACGTCTGCACCTGGCTCAGGGCCGTCTGTACGCGGCAATGATTGCCGCCAGTGAAGACCTGCCAGAGCTGGCGGTGCAGCTCACTTGGCTGCAGTTGGATACGGACCATGAATATCCGCTGCGGCAGGTTTACACTCGCGCCGAGCTTGATGAATTTTTGTGCGATACGCTGGCGCGTTACAGCGCCTGGCTGGCGCAAGTGCTGCGGCGCACCCGCAGTCGAGACGCAAGCCTGGCGACTTTGGCCTTTCCTCACGCGCAGTTCAGGGCAGGGCAGCGCGAACTGTCGGAGCGTGTGTATAAGTGTATCCACCAGGCGGGCCAGTTGCTGCTCGAGGCACCTACAGGCATTGGAAAAACGGCAGCGGTACTGTATCCGGCGCTGAAAGCACTGGGTACGGGGCGCCACGAGCGTGTGGTGTTTGCAACCACGCGAATTAGCGGACGGCGCGCTGCGCAGCAGGCTATGGTGCGTTTCAGCGATGCAGGGTATGCGGGTAACGCGCTCAGTCTGACGGCCAAAGAGCAGGCTTGCCTGGCGCCGGGTAAAGCCTGCCATGGTGATGATTGCCCCTATGCTCGAGGCTATTACGAACGTTTGCCCGCGGCGCTGAGTGAGGCGCTGGGTGCGCCTGAGCTGGGCCGTGAAGCGCTGGCGGAGATTGCTCAGCGGCATGCGGTGTGCCCCTATCAACTGAGCCTCGACTTGGTGCCTTGGGTCGATGTGATTGTGGCAGACGTACATCATGTGTTCAGCCCGACCGCCAACCTTGCCGAGCATTTGACGGCGAGTGGGGGGCGCTGGACGGTGTTGCTGGACGAGGCGCATGGCCTGCCCGACCGCGCGCGAGGCATGTACGGCGCAGATTTGTCCAAGGCTTTAGTGATGGCAGCGCGGCGAGAGGCGCCGCCGCGCCTTCGGCAGCTGCTTGAGCGCCTCAACCGGCAGCTGCTGAAGCTGTCGAAGCTGGAGTGGTCAACCGATACAGGCTACTGGTTGGATCAGGTGCCCGAAGCGTTGGGTAATTGCCTCGGTGACTGCATTGAAGCGGTGAATGCAGAACAGGCGCTGGACGCCTTTGTGCTGCAGTCGCGGCCCGCCCTGCGTGACCTGTATTTTTCAGCACTGCAGTGGCAGCGCCTGCTGGACTGCTGGGGTGACGAGTTTCGCCTGGAGCTGGTGCGAGGTGTTGGCCCGCAAGGTTTACACTTGCGCGTGCATTGCCTGGAACCTTCCCGGTTGTTGGCGCTGCGTCACCGGGCCATGCATGCACTGGTAGTGTTCTCGGCGACATTGAGCCCGCAACAATGGGCATTAGATAGCCTCGGGCTGGAGGCCTCTGCGGTGGCCTGGTGTGCGCCCTCCCCCTTCAGCAGCGGCCAGTTGCGGGTGCAGCTGGCCACGCATATCGACACCCGATTGCAGCACCGTCACGCGAGTTTGCCAGCATTGGCCACATTACTGCTCACATGGCTGGACACCGAGTCCGGTAACTGTTTGCTCTATTTTCCTTCCTACCAGTACCTCGATGCCTGCCTGCAGCAGATGTTGCAGCTAGGTTGGCCCGAGGGTCGCCATCGTTGGGTGCAGGGCCGCGCGCCTGCAGCCCTTGTCGATGAGGGCAGCGCTGGCGGCAAGAGCGAGGAAAGGGTCGGTGACTTATTGAATTTACTGCAGCAGGCGCGCAACGTGGCGGCCTTTTGCGTGCTGGGTGGTGCGTTCGGGGAGGGTATTGACCTTCCGGGAGACGAGTTGTGCAGTGTGGTGGTTGTCAGTGTCGGCTTGCCCCAGCTGAACGCGAGCAATGAACAACTGCGCCGCTTGTATGCCTGCCGCTACGGCAACGGGTTTGACTACGCCTATCAATATCCCGCGGTGCAAAAAGTCAGCCAGGCACTGGGCCGTGTGGTACGTACTGGCACCGACCGCGGCAAAGCACTGTTGATCGATACACGCTATGCAGAACCAGGCTGGCGGGCGCTGTTGCCACCCTGGTGGGACTACAGCGACTATTCTGCTGTAGGTGAGCGATAACCCGGCTTGGCAAACGCCAGTTGCACCGTACCAATGATTCGCTCACGAAAACCGCCTTCGCAGTAACACAAGTAGAATTCCCACATGCGGATAAACTGGTCGTCGAAGCCTTGACGGCGCACGGCCTCCAGCTGCGCCATAAAGCGCTCTCGCCACGCCGCCAGGGTGCGGGCGTAGTCCAGCGTGATATCCCGCAGGTGTACCATCTGCATGTCGGTATCACGTGCCAAGTGATTAGCGATGACCGATAGCGAGGGCAGGCATCCGCCTGGAAAGATAAAGCGCTTGATGAAGTCGACGGTGTCGCGTGCTTCCTGGTAGCGCTGATCGCTGATGGTGATGGCTTGAATGACCATTTTCCCGGTCGGTTTCAGCAGCTCGCTGCAGCGGGAAAAGTAGGTGCCATAGAACTGGTGCCCCACCGCTTCAATCATCTCTATGGAGACGAGCTTGTCGAATTGCCCAGTGAGATTGCGATAATCCTCGCAGAGCACGGTCACTTGGCTTCCCAGGCCCAACTCGGCCACCTGCTGACAGGTATGTGCGTACTGTTCTTGTGAGATGGTCGTGGTGGTAACGCGGCATCCGTAGTGTTGCGCTGCATGAATGGCCATGCCTCCCCACCCTGTGCCGATCTCCAACAGGTGGTCATCCGGCTTCAGCTCCAGCTGTTGACAGATTTCATCGAGCTTGGTGATTGACGCCTCGTTTAATGAAGCCTCCTCACTGGGGAAGATGGCAGACGAGTACATCATGGTGGGGTCTAGGAACAGGCGGAAAAAATCGTTGCCCAGATCATAATGTGCCGCAATATTGCGGCGCGAACCGGTGTGCGTGTTGCGGTTCATGCCGTGAGCAATTTTCAGGCCGAGCCGAACAAACCAGGACTGGCGGCCTTCCATAGCCTCCATGGTCACCATATTGGCGCTGAACAGACGCGTGACGGCCGTGAGGTCGGGCGTTGACCAATCACCCTCGATATAGGCCTCGCCCGAGCCTATGGTGCCACCAGCCAGCAGTTTGCTGTATAGAGCCGGATTGTGCACGGTGACCTCGGCGTGCGGCTCGCCCTCACGTTCAGAGTTGCCGATGCGGAAGGTTTCACCTCGATCATGGAGGGTAAGGCTGCCAACGGCGAAATTGTCGAGCACTCGCAGAATGAGTTTGCGTGCCAGCTGGTGGTTGGACCAGCGTTTGCCGGCTTTGGTTTGCAGCCGAACTTGGCTGACACTCATATCGCTCATATCAAGCTCCAGAAGCTTTCGATTCGGGGTGGTTGTGCACCGGCACCCCTTTAAAAAACAGGCGTATTGCCTGCCAGTAAATGCCTGATACAACTTTCAAAGTCATTAGCGGGTAGCGCCAAAGAATACTGTTCAAATTGCGGGCGGTCATGGGTAAAGCGTGCAAGGCGAGGCTGGCTTCGAAGATTCGCCCCTCCTCCGTATCCGTTGCAAGGTAAATTGACAGCTGCTCTGCCGGGGTATTGCTGCGCCACACATAGTCCATGCCCATGGGGTTGAACGGCGATACATGCAGTGCTTTGTCGAAGGTATGCTGCAACCATGCGTTGCCTGCTTCAGGCCCGCTTAGCACGTAGCTGTGGCGTTCGTCCCACGGCGTGTTGGTGACTTCTGCCACCAGGTATTCAAGCCGGGTTTCGTCTTCATTGAAGCAGTAGTAGCAGGCAATGGGGTTGATCACATAGCCAAAGTAGCGCAGGTTGGCCAGCAGGTAGATGGGCCCACTGTGTTCATTGCCGGTCTCCTCGCGGATACGCCGGCGAACTTCGTCGATGAGCGGTAGCGTGGGGTCACCCAAAAAATCACTGCGTAAAAACTGCGCCGGGGCCCAGCGTGTGCTGGACCAGAGCCAGCGCTTGGCGAACAGCTGTGGTAGTTCGTCGAGGCAAATCCAGGGCATAAAAACCCGGTAACTGAACGCGTGCACCCGTGGCATAAACCGGCGGTGGCTCAGGGTGCCTTG
>JANQUV010000007.1 GCA_030730585.1 Haliea sp. | reverse complement strand
GTGCCGGAGATAGGAGTTGAACCTACGACCTTCGCATTACGAATGCGCTGCTCTACCAACTGAGCTACACCGGCGGCGCGAGAATTATAGCAAGAGCGGCGCCTGCGGCGGCAAGTCTTTTTACCCCGTTTTATTCTTCGCCATCGCCCGCCGCAAGTTCCGATAGCTTAAGGGGTTGCCTTTACTGTCTCATGTCGATTTCGGTGACACCGGCATGCCCACGATGAGCGATTGTTCGCAAGTTCTCAGTCGTCCTCGAGATAGCGCGCGCGCAGGTGGCCGCGGAAATGGCTCGACTTTAACGCCTCTCCCGTCGCGCGCTGCATAAGCGCGGTGTAATCAAGAAACTTTCCCTGGCCATGCACATGTTCGCGTAGCCAGCCGAGCAGCGTAGAAAAATTGCCTTCCGCCAGCTGGGCGGGCACTGCGGGTGCAGTGCGCTTGGCGGCAGCAAAGAGTTGTGCCGCGGTCATCGCACCCAGCGTGTAGGTAGGAAAGTAACCGAACAAACCCGCGGGCCAGTGTACGTCCTGCAGGCAACCGTCTCGATAGTTGCCGGCAGTGGAAAGGCCCAAATACGCCTGCATGCGCATATCCCATGCCTCGGGAATGCCAGCGACTTCAAGTGTACCTTCGATAAGTTCACGCTCAATTTCATAGCGCAAAATGACATGCAGCGGATAACTGACCTCGTCGGCGTCTACGCGGATGAAGCCGCGCTGTGCGCGGGTGAACAGGCGGTAGAGGTTTTCCTCCTGCCAGACGGGGGACTGCGGCTGCGCTGCAGTGAAGCCACGCTGCAGGTGCGGTGTGAGAAAGTGCAGGAACTCGCGGCTGCGGCAGGCCTGCATCTCCATAATCAGTGACTGGCTTTCGTGCACGGCGGTACTTAGCGCCTGGCCTACTGGCTGTGCCTGCCACGCTGCAGGTAGCCCTTGCTCGTAGAGGGCGTGTCCTGTTTCGTGAATAACGCCCATAAGCGACGCGACAAAGCCGTCATTGCTGTAGCGCGTAGTGATGCGTACGTCGCTGGGCACGCCGCCACAGAACGGGTGGTGGCTCACGT
Organism: Haliea sp.; assembly: GCA_030730585.1. Classification (GTDB taxonomy): domain Bacteria; phylum Pseudomonadota; class Gammaproteobacteria; order Pseudomonadales; family Halieaceae; genus Haliea. Next base: position 1,204 of record JANQUV010000007.1, on the reverse strand, counting down.
CGAGCCTGCCGTGCTCAAAGTTGAAGCCGAGCGTGCGCATCATCTCAAGCCCCACTTGGCGCTGCTCCTCAATGGCAAAGGGACCTTCAGGCAGCAGGGGTGGATGCTGCGCCTGGCGCTCGATCACCTCATCAAGCAGGCCGGGTAGAAATTCTTTCAGCTCGTTAAACAGGGGATCCAGCTGCGCGCAGGTCATGCCGGGTTCATAGCTGTCGAGCAGGGTGTCGTAGAGTGCCATGCCAGTGACGGCGGAGCGCGCGCGGGCTTCTTCGCGCGCCAGTGCGACAACGTTTTCCAACAGGGGCACCATCGCTTGCCAGTTGTTTTCAGGGCGGTATTGGCGCCAGGCTTGTTCACAGCGGCTTGTGGCCAGTGTGCTGCGCTCGACAAGATCAGCGGGCACGCAGGTTGCGTTGTGGTAGCTGCGTTGCATCTCACGCAGGTTCGCTTGCTGCCAGGTGCTCAGTGATTCCCCTTGCGCGGCCGCCGCCCACGCCCCAATGCGCGAGTCGGTAAGCATGCCGTGGGTGATACCGTCCAGTGTGGCCAGGGCCTGACCGCGGGTCTCGCCGCCGCCGATGGGCATCATGGCCGCTTCATCCCACTGTGCGACGGCGCCCACATGGTACAGGTCGTTCAAGCGCGCAAAGTGTGTGTGCAGCTGGTCGTATGAGGTCATGGTGGTGTTCTCCCGCACGGTTCTGGTCGGTTTTGGTTTCAATTTTTTCGGTTCAAGGTATCATACCGATTGGGCTAATGCGTGGAGCTGAATCGTGATAAAAAAAGAGGTGTTTAACACTCTCGCCGAACTTCCCAAAATGATCAAGGTGAAGAAATTGTTGCGCCCCCGCCCGGGTGACACGCGCGATTGCCTGGGTTCTCGGGTTGCCGATAATGCGCGGCGCCTGGCTCGCCGGTCTGCTTTTATTTGCGAAGGCCGGGCGTTGAACTGGGAGCAGTTTAATACGCAAGCCAACCGGTATGCTGCTGTTTTTCGCGCGCAGGGGCTGAAGCGAGGCGACACCGTTAGCGTGCTGATGGAAAACCGCATTGAGTTTATGGTGGTAGTGGTCGCGCTCAACAAGTTGGGTGTGGTTGCTTCGTTAATCAACACCAGCCTCACCGGTCGCCCGTTGATGCACTGCGTTGAAATCACCAATGCCAGTAAATTTCTGTTTGGAGAGGAGTGCCTGGAGGCTGTGGC
>JANQUV010000006.1:9891-11831 GCA_030730585.1 Haliea sp. | reverse complement strand
GTGCCATTTTTCGGCCTGCCTGCGTTGCTTTTCGCCGTCGTGCTCGCTGCGTGTGGGCAGCCGCTGGCAGCGTCTGTGCAAAAATGATGGCCTGAGCTTTGGTCTGTGTCTATAATCTGCCCCCCCCGAACCTAGCACCGGTGTTATGTCAATTTTTTCAGCCCTGACAACACGTAGCCACCGCGCCGCACGTCTCGTTGCGTTGCTGGCGCTGCTGTGTGTGACCGGGGTTCAGGTTCTTGAGGCAAGCCATACTCACGGGATCCACGATGTTTCCGCTGAGTGCTTGCTGTGCAAATCGTCTGCGCCAGCCGCGCTGGCAGCACCTCCTGTGTTGCCGCTGTTCCTGCTGTTGGTGGCCTGTCTTGTCGCCGCGCCGCAGCCCGTTCGCGCTGCGCTGCGTTATCTTCCCCGCCAAACCCGGGGTCCCCCGCTACACGCCTGAAGAAAAACACCTTTTTCTTTTTTCAGGAGTAGACCATGAAACGTTTCATGCCTCTCGCGCTGGCGGTTGCCAGCGTGAATGTGGCAGCGCAACCGCTGCCTATCGAACACGTGCTGGTAACGGCACCCTTAAGCAAACAAGAAGCGGAGACTGCGCTGCCGGTGACTGTGTTGACCGGTGACGACCTGCGCCGCGCGGCGCGCTCGACCATTGGTGATACCTTGGGCGATATCCCCGGGCTGGCGAATGCCTCCTTTGGCCCCGGCGTAGGCCAGCCGGTGATTCGCGGTCAGCAAGGCCCCCGCGTCACCGTGTTGCAAAATGGCACCAGTAGCGCAGATGCATCCGCAGTGAGTGCTGACCATGCAGTTTCGGTAGAGCCTCTGCTCGCTGACAGTATCGAGGTGCTGCGCGGCCCGGCTACGCTGCTCTACGGCGCGGGAGCCATCGGCGGTGTGGTCAACGTGATCGACAACCGGGTGCCGAGACAGCGTATGGACGGCCTTGAGGGCGGTGCGGAACTGCGCCACGACGGTGCGTCGGATATGGATACCTCGGTGCTGCGCCTCGATGGTGGCAGCGGCGATTTCGCCTTTCACCTGGATGCCTTGTATCGCGATTGGAACAACCTGCGTATTCCCGGGCTTGCCGTACGCGAAGCTCCGGGCAGCCACGATGATCACGTTGACGAGGGCCATGATGATGAGCACGATCATGCCGAGGACGAAAACACCGACGGCTTTGTGGGCAATACCGGCGGCCGCACGCACAATCTCACGCTAGGCAGCAGTTACCATTTTGAGCGCGGCCTGGTGGGCTTCGCGGTAGCCCGCATGGAGAATAGTTACGGTATTCCAGCCGGTGCTCATGAGCATCATGAAGATGAGCATGATGAAGACGAGCATGAAATGGATCATGACGACCATGACCATGAAGGCGAAGAAGGCGAAGAAGGCGAAGAAGGTGGTATCACGCTCGAGGTGGAGCAGACCCGCTATGACCTGGTGTTTGAGCTGACTGAGCCACTCCCGGGTTTCGAATCTCTGCGCAGCACGATCACTTATACCGACTACGAACACGCAGAGATTGAGGGCAACGGGGAAGTCGGTACCTTGTACAGCAATGAAACCTGGGAAACCCGGGTGGAGATGGTACATGCGGAAGTGGCAGGCTTCCGCGGCGCGCTCGGCCTGCAGGCACGCAGTGGCGAGTTCAGCGCCCTGGGCGAGGAGGCGTTTATTCCAGTTACCGATAGCACGGATGTGGGTCTGTTTCTGGTAGAGGACTACCGCACCGACAACTGGATCTTTGAGGCTGGCTTGCGAGTGGATAGGGATGAGCGCGACCCCGAGGCTGAAACGGTCGGTAATCGCGACTTCACTGCGTTGAGCGCATCGGGCTCTGCGATCTGGAATGTGAGTGAGGACTGGCAGCTGCGCGTGTTCCTCGCCCGCTCCGAGCGCGCACCTTCGATTGAAGAGTTGTTTTCCAACGT
>JANQUV010000006.1:0-9791 GCA_030730585.1 Haliea sp. | reverse complement strand
TGTTCCTCGCCCGCTCCGAGCGCGCACCTTCGATTGAAGAGTTGTTTTCCAACGTGGACGGCAGCGGCCCGGAAAATTGGGTGGCGCATGCGGCCACTGCGGCTATCGAATTGGGCGACCCCAACCTGGATACGGAAGTGTCGAATAACGTGGACCTGTCACTGCATTGGCACAACGGTAACAAGGATCTCGAAATCACCGTGTTCCACAATGATTTCGATGATTACATCACGCTGATGAACACGGGCGAGAGCGTGGATGAGCTGCCGGTGTTGGCCTATGTGCAGAGCGATGCCACGTTCTATGGCGTTGAAATGAATGCACAGTTTGGCCTGGGGTCATTGGCGGGCGGTGACGTGCAGCTTGGCCTGTTCGGTGATGTGATTCGCGGTGAGCTGGACAACGGCGATGATGTCCCGCGCCTGCCTCCGCACCGGATTGGCGGTCGCTTGAGTTGGTCGACGGATGTGGTGGAGCTGTGGACACGCTTGCAGGATGCCGCCAGCCAGAATCGCCCCGGCCCGAACGAAGCGGCTACCGCCGGCTATACGCGCTGGGATATGGGCGCTGACTACCGAGTGTCATTAGGTGACTCGGAGCTCACCCTGTTTCTCGCCGCACGTAATCTGACGGATGACGAAGTTCGCCTGAGCACGTCATTCCTGCGCGACGTGTCCCCGGAAGCCGGGCGTTCGTTGGAGGCCGGCGTGCGCTACCGGTTCTGAGCGCTCTCCCAGGCGTAAAGGCACAGCTCCTCGGCTTCGGGTGTGAGTCGTACCATCGACTCGTGCCTGAAGTCGAGGTGTTCCAATAACGTTCTCGACGGTGTATTAGCCGGCGCAACGATAGCCACCAAACGGCGCAAGCTCAGCTCACCTGCAGCGTAGCCTAGCACCGCAACGGCGGCTTCATGAGCCAGCCCACGGCCGCGTGCCGCGGGTAAAAAGCCATAGCCGATATCCACATCGCTTAGTCCTGCGCGCTTTACCAGCCCGCAAATGCCCAGTGGCTCCCCGCCGCCGACAGGCCTCACGGCCCACAGTCCAAAGCCATTTTCGCGATAGCTTGCCAGTGGCCCGTCCCGTAAATACTGTTTTGCCTGCTCAATGCTGCGCACACCGCGATCCGCAATATGCAAGATGAAGTCCGGGTCGTTCAGCAGGGCCAGCATGAACGCTGCATCGTCCTCAGTCAGCGGGTCGATCAGTAAGCGCGGGGTGTGTAGCATAGGGCAGTTACCCATCAGTAATTGACGCGACAAGGGTACTACAGCCGCGGAAGTGGCACTGCCCGGGCAGTGAAATCAGCGCGGGGTGCTGGTAAAGTGTGCGGTCTTTTCGCGCGGCAGGGTAGAGCATGACACAGCGAATTATCGTCGGCATCAGCGGCGCCTCGGGTATCGTTTATGGCGTTCGCGCACTCGAAATGTTGCGCGACTGCGGCGTGGAAACGCATCTTGTCATTACCAAGTCTGCGGAGCTCACTTTGCACCACGAGCTGGATATGTCTTTGGATCAAATCAAGGCCCTGGCCACAGAAGTCCATGCCATACGAAATGTGGGCGCTTCAATCGCCAGCGGCTCGTTTCGCACTTCTGGCATGCTAATCGCGCCGTGCTCGGTGCGCACCATGGCAGAGATTGCCACGGGTGTTACTTCGACGCTGCTGACCCGAGCGGCGGACGTGGTGCTCAAGGAGCGTCGCCGGCTGGTGCTTATGGTGCGTGAAACGCCTCTGCATACCGGGCACCTGCGCACCATGACGCAGCTCTCAGAAATGGGCGCGGTGATCGCGCCTCCGGTACCGGCCTTTTACGCTCAGCCAGAATCACTGCAGGCCATGGTGACCCAGACGGTAGGCCGTTTGCTGGACCTGTTCGATGTCGACTCGGGGCAAGTCAGGCGCTGGAAGGCCGAGTGATCTCCCTGTTTTGCCGACGCCTGCTGCAGGCCGGTGCGCTCTAGTGCCTATCCTGTTTGGTGTCGTACTGTTAGACCTGATCGGATTCGGCATCGTCATTCCTATCATGCCTTTCCTCTCCCCGCAGCTTGGGGCGTCGAAGATTGATATTGCGTTGATTATCGTGACCTACGCGGTGTGTGCAGGAATCTCAGGGCCTTTTTGGGGCCGTCTGTCAGACCGGCGCGGGCGCAAGCCGGTCATCATGATTTGTTTGTCCGGTGCGGCGCTGTCTTATGTCATGTTGGCGTTTGCCAGCGAGCTTTGGATGATTTTTGCGGCGCGCGCTTTTGCCGGCATTATGGCGGGTAATCTCGGCGTTGCCTCGGCGATGATGAGCGACATCACGACGCCGGAAAAACGCGCCAAGGGGATGGGGTTGATCGGTGCGGCATTTGGCTTGGGCCTGGTTTTGGGGCCTTTGCTGGGTGGCCTGTTAGCGGGTGATAGCGGCAGTTTTACTTTGCCCTGCCTGGTAGCGGGCTGTATGTCGCTGTTGGCCATTGTGGCTGCGGCGTTGTTTTTACCCGAATCGGTGAGCGCCGAGCGCCGAGCCGCCCACGGCAAGGCCCATCGTGAGGGCTCGCGTCAGTCGACAGCGGCGATGCTGCGCAGTACGGGTAGCCGCTTGCTGGTGGGGCAGTATGTGCTGCATGCGGCGGCGATCAGTGGAGTCACGTATCTGGTGCCGCTGTGGCTGGGCGATCTATTGGGCTGGGGTGCACGGCAAGTCGGTTTTGTGTTCGGTGTGCAGGGTGCCTTTATGGTGCTGCTACAGGGCGGCTTGTTGGGCACTTTGGTGCGCCTGATGGGTGAGTGGAATCTGTTGCGCGTGTCGATTGCAACATTTATGGCGGGCCTGTGCCTCGCACTGGTGGCCAGTGATATGCCTTTAATGCTGACAGCTGCTTACCTGGCCATGTCGGGCTCGACCCTGTGCATGCCGCTGCTGAATACGATTACCAGCCACCGAACCCCTGCGGATTTGCGTGGGCAGATGCTCGGCACTACGGCTTCGGCCGCGTCCTGGGGGCGGGTTATTGGCCCTTTATTGGCGGGAACCAACCTGGCGCTGTTTGGCTATACCGGCGCGTGGTTGGCCTGTATCGTGCTGGTAACTGGCTATTTGGCCTGGGCCTTGGGCCCGCACCCGGCACCCATCCCTGCAAGCCGCACAACCTCCAAGGAGAACCCCACACATGACTACCCAACTGTTTGATCTTGGCGGGCGCATTGCCCTGGTGAGTGGCGCCAGCCGTGGCATTGGCGAAGCCATTGCCCGGCTGCTGGCGGAGCAGGGAGCACATGTCATTGTTTCCAGCCGCAAATTGGAGGGTTGCCAGCCGGTGGCTGATGCTATTTGCAGCAGCGGTGGCAGTGCCGAGGCCTATGCCTGCAACATCGGCGTGTTGGACGATATTCAATCTTTGTTCGCGCATATTCGTAGCGCCCATGGCCGCCTGGATATCTGCGTCAATAACGGCGCTACAAATCCCTACTTCGGCCACGTGCTGGATACAGACTTGGGCGCGTTTCAGAAAACTGTTGACGTCAATATTCGCGGTTACTTCTTCATGTCGGTTGAAGCGGGCAAGCTGATGCGGGAGCAGGGCAAAGGCGCCATTGTCAATACAGCCTCGGTGAACGCTTTGCAGCCAGGGCCGATGCAGGGGATTTATTCAATGACCAAGGCCGCCGTGGTCAATATGACGCAGGTGTTCGCCAAGGAATGTGGCCCGTTAGGTATACGCTGCAATGCGCTGCTGCCCGGCCTTACCAAAACGAAGTTCGCGGGCGCGCTGTTCAGCAACGAAGACATCTATCAGGCCGCCATCGAAAAGATCCCGTTGCAGCGACACGCCGAACCTGAGGAAATGGCGGGGGCGGTGCTCTATCTGGTTTCGGATGCATCCAGCTACACCAACGGCGAGTGCATCGTGGTCGACGGTGGGCTCACGATTTAGCGAGTTTCAGCCGCTGCGCAGGTAAGTGAAGCCGCCTTCTTTGATGTACAGCTCACAGTAGTCGTCGCTGATAGGGTTGATGGCGCCGCCGGCGGGGATACGCAGCCAGCAGTGGGTGCCGTAGTGCCCGTGGTCGTCAGCGAAGCTCCCGCGCAACACAAGAATCTCGGCGCCTTGGGGAAAGTTGATTTGGCCAATAGCGGCGGGGGTGTCCCAGCTTTCAAGGCGCATAAAGTCTGTATAGGGTTCCTGCGCATAGAGTTTTTTCCAGCTGGTGTTCTTGCGTATCGACGGCTGCCAAGGGCTGCCCTGAGTCGAAAGCGCAACATGCTCACGGTCCGGCCCGGGATACTGGCGCAATTTCACGAATAGCAGGCAACCATCGCGGGAAAATGGCGCGTGCTGAAACCCTTCCGGATTGAGGAGGTAGCTGCCTGCCGGCCAGTCGCCATGTTCGTCTGAGAACACGCCCTCCAGCACGAGGATTTCCTCACCCTGTGGATGGTCATGTGCAGGGAACGTGGCACCTGGTTCATAGCGTACTAACGAGGTCACCTGCCCGGATTCGGCTTGGCCTACGCGATGCAGTCTTTTTCGCAGAACATGGCCACCGGGGCTTGGCGTCCAGTCCAGAGTGTGCGGGTCTACGACGGTGCGCAGGGAGAAGTCGCCATTCAGTGCGACACGGCTATCGGGCATGTGGATACCTGTAAAAGAACGGGGTGTGTGCCAACAGAAACTTCGACCGCATGAAAAAACAGGAGTTTCAACAGAGGTCTTTCTCTTGCCTATCATAATCGGATTGGTGACTGACAGAAACAGTCTTCTAATGAACGATTATTGCGCTTCCATGCTGTTTCCTATCGGCGGCTTTGCGGTATGCTCGGGGCATGAAGAAGACTGTTTTTGTGACGCACGAACTGCCCGGGCAGGCCATTCAAGAGCTGCCTGGATGCTGTGCCATGAATGTCTGGTTGGGCCCCGGGCTGCTGCCGGCAGAGACTCTGCGTGAAGAGTTGGCCGGCTGTTACGGTGTGGTTTGCCTGCTGACTGACCGTATTGATCGCGTACTGATTGAGTCCCTCCCAGACCTGCGTTTCGTGTCATCCATGTCAGTGGGTGTCGACCATATTGATGTGGCGGCGCTGACCGAGCGCGGTATTCCCTTGGGGTACACGCCGGGTGTGTTGGTGGAAACTACGGCGGATACCACCTTTGCGCTGCTGCTGGCGGCGGCGCGGCGCGTGTGTGAAGCCGACCGCTTTGTGCGCGAGGGAAGCTGGCGGCTGGAGAACCGCTGGTCGCCTGACTTTTTTGCCGGCAAGGATGTCGCCGGTGCAACACTCGGCTTGCTTGGTTTGGGGGAAATTGGCCAGGCTGTGGCGCGCCGGGCGCAGGCTTTTGGCATGCGTGTGGTGGCATGGAACCGAAGCCCGCGAAATGTTCCGGGGGTAGAAAACCTGGATTTGGAAACGCTTCTGGCCGCGAGTGATTTTGTTTCCGTGCACGTGGCCTTGGCCGCTGAAACTCGAGGCCTACTCAACGCCGAGCGCATCGCCTTGATGAAGCCAGGTGCAGTGCTGGTCAATACCGCCCGTGGAGGAATTGTTGATGAAGTGGCACTGGTGGCAGCATTGGCCAGTGGCCGGCTGTCTGCTGCAGGTATCGATGTATTTGCGCAGGAACCGGTCCCGGCAGGTCATCCACTGCTGACATTGCCGAACGTCGTGCTAACGCCGCATATTGGCAGCGCCACCGCACAGACGCGAGCACGTATGGCGGACCTCGCTACCCGCAATGCCATTGCTGCCCTAAAGGGCGAGCACATGCCGCACTGCGCGAATCCCGAGGTTTACGGCGGCTAGTGCGCGGCCAGCTGCGGGCGGCCAGCTGCGGGCGGCCAGCTGCGGGCGGCCAGCTGCGGCTTGCGAGAGCTCCACTTTGATGGCCGTTGGCCACTCGGACAGTGCGTGCAGCAGCGCGTTATTTTCGTACCGAACTCCGGTAGGCTCTTGGCGATAAACCCACGGTCTGTTTGAACAGGCGCGAGAAATACAAGGCATCCTCATAGCCTACCGCCGCCGCGATGGCTTTCACCCGCATCTCCGTGCTGTCGAGCAGCTGACAGGCGTATTCAATTTTCATGTGCAGGAAATGCTTGATCGGCGAGTAGCCGGTGAGGGCTTTATAGCGGCTGGCGAAGTGGTATTTGGACAGATGCGCTATGCTCGCCAGGTCCTCAAGCTCCAGGCTTGAGTGAATGCTGTCCTGCATGGTGGTTTGAATGGCATCGAGGTCGAGCCCCGCAGGGTGGCTGGCGCGCTGGCGAGCGGCCTCGAGTACGATCTGGGTAAACAGATGGCGGCACTGGTTAGCCGCATTGACGAAAGCGGAGCTGCTGTAACCGGTGCGGCTGACCGCGAGCAGGTTGTGAAATGCGGCTATCAAGCTTGGCGCGATACCTGCCTGTATTACCGCGCGGCCTTCGCGGTAGCCGAGATACTCCATGAAAATACCGCTGCTGATGCCCTGAAAGTGAACCCAATAGAGACTCCAGGGATTGTCGGATCCTGCACTGTAGCTGTGAGCGAGCCCTTGAGGCAGCAGGATCAGGTCGCCGGGCCCGATGAGGTAGCGTTGCTCGCCCAGGCGCAAGCGCCCGGCTCCATCCACGCAGTACAACAGTAGGTTGTCGTCGTGGCGCAGCCGGCGCATGCGGTGGCCGCGTGCACGAGGGTAGTAGCCCATCGCGGTTGGGTAGCAGTCGCGTGTTAGCGGGTGCCGGTGCAGTTTTTCCAGCATGAAGGTCGGCGTCAGGAAGCGCACCCCCTCCACAGGCAGCGGCCACTGTGATGTGGTGCTCATGGGCCGCCGTTCAAGCGCGCTACATCGAGGGTGTGTAGGCGGTCATAGTCGTAGGCGCTGATGGTGAAAAACAGCGGGAAACGCGCGTCGCGTACAAAATGATCGCCAGCCCACTGGTAAAATGCCAGTGTGCGCACGCTCTCTACCAGCGTGGCTGTGATGCTGAAATCTGCTGCGCGTGTGCTCAGCTGCGCAAGCTGGTTGTCGTCTGCCACGCTATCCACCTGCAAATTCGCGAGCCCCACGAGCAGTGCTTCCAGTTCTCGTGGTTCCGGCGTCTGGCCGGCGATGGTTTGCCAACCAGCGTTTGCGTCCTGCTGCAGTTGAAAACCATCACCGGCGATACGCTGCGGTGCAGTAACTTGTAGTAGCCCGCTATCCAGCCAGCTGGCTCTGGAAGTGGGTGCATCAAACACACTCAATGGAATGCTGTAGATGGCATCGTCGCCTTCTCGGCGTGCATGCACCTGCCGGTAAGCGGGCGCTGTACCAAGAAGCGCCGTGTCATGTTCACCGTTTGCAGTGGTCAAACGGATGCTCCGTTGATAACGGTAATCGGCCACTTGCAAACGCTGTTTGGCGGGAACGCTGGTTGCTACGGGAAAGCCGTGTTGGCTAGTTGTCAGTGTTGCCAGCAGTTTTTCTACCTGCGCGGGGTCTGCGGCGAGCCCGGCCAGGGCGGGTAGTTGCCATTGCTCACCCTGGCGGCGTAGCTGCACCGCATTTCCTGCTTCGTCGGTGATGAGAATCTCCACCACCTGCGCCGGGTCGCTTGCCAGCAGTGGCGCCGCGGGATTGGCGGCAGAGCGGGTATCTTGCGGCCAGTACACCGCGGTAGCAATGCCGCATTGAATCAGCAAAATGAGCAGTAATGCGCGAATCACGTTGCTCGCCTCAACATGCGCCTCATAAACCCAGGCTCCGCCGATAGGCGCGGCGGCGCAGCAGCGTACCAAGTTGGTGCAGGCCCGCGAGCAGGAGTAGCCAGCCCACGGCTAACCCGTAGTTGAGGGTCTCGATACGTTGTTGTACGGGCCGGCTCATGGGCGGCAGGGTGCGATTGAAGTGCGCGCGGTTGCGGATGCTCAGCAGTGATTGATCCTGCAGCGACCACTCCAGAGTGTTCATAAACAGCGCCAGTGGGCTTAAGTACTGTGTGCCCGCCGCGGCGACCATGGCGTTCAGCATCTGGTCATCCATGAAGTCATTGGAGCTCAATACCACTAGCCGCGCTGACTCAGCCGAGCGTGTTACCACCGCGCGCGAGCCCAGCCCTGTGCTGTTTGCAGGGCGCGGGGCGCTGCGCCCTGCAAAGGCGGAGTCAAAACGGCCTTCCAGTAGCAGGCCGAGTTCAAATATGCCGCGCTCACCTTCCACGGCAAATTGCGGGCTTCCCGGGCCTTCCTGGCGCGGCAGAATGTCGCGCTGCGCGGATGCCCAGGCCTGGCTGGAACTGCGCAGTAATGGGGTTGCTCGCAGGCCTTGTACCGGGCGCCGCTGTAGCGGTGAGGCCCAACCGAGCGTCAGCTGCGGCAGATTGGCGGTGATCGGGTGTTCCGGGTTTAGCGCCGGCGGGCGGATATCCAGAAAGTACGGGTAGTCGATCATCTGTACATCGCGGAACTCGTAGTCGCCAACGCGGCGCAGCACAGGCGCGGGGAACGGTGCATTTTGTTCATCCAGCACCAGTTTTGGCTCGATACTAATGCCGTGGTTCGCCAGCCAACCGTTCAAGCCGCTGGGGTAGTCCAGCAGGCGCATCGCGCCGTTGCTGAGTTCCACGCTGAAGGGTGCCGTGGCCAGCACGACGGTGCCGCCGCGCATGAGGAATTGATCAATAGCAAACAGACTGGCTTCATCCAGTTCGCGAGGTGCGACCACGGCGAGTATGTCGGCATCCGGGTCGACGCTGCCGTCGCTCAATCGTTCGGCGCGGATGGTGTAGTCTCGTGTGATGGCTTGCTCCAGATTGGCGAAGGTGGGTGCTCCCAGATGAAAGCGAGCCATTTGCTCACTCAGCTCCGGAGTGGCCAGGGCCACTGTGCGAGTCAGGCCGCGTGCGAAGCGCCGCAGCCCCGCCTCCAGTAAGGCGGAAAAGTCTTCGGGGTCGAAGGTATCCGTCGGCAACTGGACCACCTGCCGGTCGTCTTCAAGGGTCATATAAAACCAGAATCGCTGCTCATCACCAAGGCCGGCAATCATGGGGCGGAAGCCCCAGGTGTCGCTGAGATGGCGGGCGAGGTCGCCGTCATTGGCTTCGGGTTCCTCGAAGCGGTAACTGAACTTGCCCGCAGAGCGTGCTACCTGTGCGTCAAGCTGCAGCTCAATGGCATCCCGATAGCTGCGCAGTCGCTCCGGCAGCAGCGCATGGGGAGATACGTAGGCCACCAGCTCAATGGGCTGGTCAATGTTGCGAAACAGCTCGCCCCCCAGCTGGTATTGCTGCTGAACATCCCGAATGGCGCGGGTTAAATCAAACTCCGGGTTACGCAGGCGAACCTCGGCTTCAGTATTGCCCGCCGTGCGCACGTCAATAAGGTCGCTAAAGCCCAAGGTGACGAATTCGTCGCCGTAGCTCACCAATACATGAAACCAGGCATTGACCAGGGCTGACTGGTAGCGGTCTGCGACTTGCAACGGCGTGGCGTTTATCTGGTAGCGGTCGTTCGCTTCCCGTTCCAGCTCAGGGTGCTCCGCTGGGTCAACGAATTCCACGCGTACTGTGCCTCCGCTGGCACTCGCATATTCCTCGATAAGGTCGCGTAGCTGCGGCACCAAAGGTGCCAGCAGGGGATGTGTGCGAGCACTGAAATAGCCACGGATCAACAGCGGCTCTTCGAGTTGCCCGAGAATTTTGCGGGTGGTGGCCGAGAGGGAATAGAGTTTGCCTTCGGTCACGTCCAGGCGCAGCCCCGGAAGCTGCTGTAACCACAGGTTGGCTAGCACGAGATTGGCGATTAGCAGGGCGAGCGCCGCGCGTGCGCGAATTTGCCGGCGGCTGCG
>JANQUV010000005.1 GCA_030730585.1 Haliea sp. | reverse complement strand
TATGGCTGGGGTGGTAGGATTCGAACCTACGAATGCCGGGATCAAAACCCGGTGCCTTGCCACTTGGCGACACCCCAATAATTCATTGTAGACTTCAGGCTAGTGCCCTCAGTACTGGTGACTCGTTTGTACCTTTCGCGACAAAAGACAGCCACGGTTCTGGCACCTGCCGCTGGGCGGTGAGCGCCGCTTCCCGAGTGCCAAACGTGGCAAAAACGCAGGATCCGGTGCCTGTTAACCTTGGTTCAGCGAGCGGGCCGGCAGTTTGCCGTAACCAGTTCAGCGCGTCACCTGTTTCAGGATAATTCGCCACAACAACTGCTTCACAGTCGTTGCGGTGTACCCCCTGAAAAAAGGCGGCCATTGTGATCGGCAGGCTGTCTCGTGTCAATTCCCGGTCGGAAAATATTTCCCGGGTGGGCACCGCGCAGCGTGGCTTGATGACCAGGTACCAGGCGTCTGGCAGGCTCAGACGGGTCAGCTCGTCGCCAATGCCCTCTGCCCACGCGCTATGGCCGCCAACAAAGACGGCCACATCAGCACCCAAAGTGGCCCCCAGGGCCTGCAGGCGGCCTGTACTGAGGCCCAGCCCCCATAGTTGGTTGAGCGCCAACAGTGTGGTGGCCGCATTGGACGACCCGCCTCCCAACCCGCCGCCCATTGGGATCTGTTTTTCGCAGCGTATGGACGCACCCAACTGTGCGCTTTTATTTGAAGCTGAGCGCTCTCGTTGCAGCAGGCGCGCTGCGCGCAGGATCAGGTTGTCCGCGGCGGGAATCGAGCTGCCGGGCATCGAGCCACCGGGCATATCGAGTTCCAGTACGCCGCTGTTATTGGCCGTGAACGTCATGCGGTCGCCCCAATCCAGCAGCTGGAATACGGTCTGCAGGGTATGGTAGCCGTCGGGCCGGCGCCCGGTGATATGCAGAAAGAGGTTTAATTTAGCGGGTGAGAGCAATTTCACTGTCTGGGTCACGGCAGTGCCGCCGGCTGCCAGGTCTGGATGATGACTTTCGCCCGGGTGGCACCACGCTCCAGCGTGAGGCGAGACGGCAGCAGGTAGTCATCGACCCGTTGATAGCGCTCATAGAGGATTTGCCAGCCGGCCTGCTGCAGGGTTTGTAAAAGATCATCGACGACGTCCATTTTCACCGGGCCGGGCTGCGGTGCGGGTATCCCTTTTAGCCAGTAGGGTAGAGCAGCGAGAGGGAAGTCCCAGCCTGTTTCGCGAGCCATCACCTCCGGGTTGGACAAGTCGAACTGACGTTCGCTGTCGCCCTGCAGCACCTGCAGTATTTGTCCGTCGCTGCTGATCTGTGTCGCTTGCAATCCCAGCGGGCCACTCAGCTGTACCGTGGTGAGGGTGCGTTGTTGCCGCCAGTGGAGATTGGCCGATTCGGACTGATCTCCATTACGCAGGGCAATTTTACCCTGTGCGGTCCATTCCTGAAGGGCACTTAGATGCTCTACACGGTGTTGCCAGGGGCTGTCGGGTAGTGGGGCAGGAGCGATGGCGCAGCCAGCCAGCCAGAGTACAGCCCCTAGGGAGATAAGGCGACTGAGCGTCATCAGTTAGGCCTTCACTCGGTACTGAGCTGGACGGCGGGTATCTGCAAACGCTGCAAGGTTTCCAGCAAAGTGCTGTGCTGTGCATCCAGTTGCAGCCCGCTGCGCCAGATGGCGAAGGCTTCTTCTGTGCGGCCCAGGGCCCAAAGCACCTCACCGAGGTGCGCTGCAACCTCGGGGTCCTCCAGCCCGCTCCAGGCCCGGCGCAGGTAGTGCAGTGCTTCCTCCGCCCTGCCTTGGCGAAACAGAACCCAACCCATGCTGTCCAGAATTGCCGGCTCCTCGGGTGCCAGGGTGAGCGCGCGAGATATTAACTGTTCGGCCTCTACGTAGCGGTTGGTGCGGTTACTCAAGGTATAACCCAGCGCATTCAAAGCGGTGGCGTTGTCGGGGTCGCGCTGCAGGATGTAGCGAAGATCGGCCTCCATGCCGGCCAGGTCGCCGTCTTGCTCCCTTAGCATGGCGCGACTATAGCGCAATGAGGTGGCCTCTGGCAGGCTGCTTAAGCCCTGATTGAGCAGTGCCAGGCCTGTATCATGCAGCCCTGCACGGGTGAGCAATTCATACTCAAGCGCGAAAAACTGTTCTGTTAAGGTCGGGTAAGCCGCGCGCTGTTGGTCAAAAAATGCAGCGCTGCCGCTGGCATCTCCCTGCTCGATCAGCAGGCGACCCACGCGGCCATTGGCGTTGAAAAACTCGCGGCTGGTGGGGTCTTCTACCTTGCGGTAGGCCTCGATGGCTTCACCAGTGCGCCCCTCGTCCTCCAGAATACGGCCAAGATAATAACGTGCTTCGTCGACTCGCTGCTCCAGCGCCAGCACCTGCCGCAGGTAGGCCTTAGCGGCGAGCGGATCTCCATTGTCCTGGTTCAGCAGGGCAAGGGATAACAACAAATCACCGTCGCGTGGCGAGCGTGCCGAGAGAATTTCAAACTGGCGTTGCGCCGCATCAATGTCGGAGCGGGTTAACAGCCGCGCGTATTGCAGGCGCAGTACCTTGTTGTCCGGGTTTTCAGCGAGGGCTTTATCGATGCTCTGGAAGGGCTTTGGCTCTTCAGCTTCCAGGCGCAGCTTGGCATCCAGCAAAAGGCCTTGTGTTTGTGCAGGCTCTAATGCAAGCAAGCGGCTCAGCGCAGCGCGTGTGCCGGGCGTGTCTTCAAGTTCGTCGAGTATCAGCGCCTGCGTAAGCAGTAGCCCCGTGTCGTCTGGGCGCTCAAGCAGCAGGGTATTCACAGCTTCGCGCAGGTCTGACTGCTCGTTGATCGGGAGCTCGCGAAAGCCGCTGAGTAACATGGGGAAATTGGCCTGCAAGTCGTGGCGAGCAACCACCGCCAGCAACGGCAAGGCGCGGGCAGGATGACCTTTGCGAATCAACAATGTTGCCAGCGTATTGTTGGCTTCGGCGCTATCGGGTTCCAGTTCAACCCAGAGATCTGCGGCCTCAAAGGCCTCGGCTTCGCGTTTCATGAACTGGGCCAGGTGCGTGGCATGCGAGCTGATGGCCGGGTCACGCAGCAGGGGAGCCTGCTGCAGATAGGTGTTGAGCGCGGTGTTGTAATCGTTACGGCGCAGCGCGAATTCTGCAAGTAGCAAGGGGTAGAAGCTTGCCTGCGGGAAGGCGCGCTCTGGTGGCTCGGTGGCGTCTGCGGCAGCAGTGTCCTGTTCGCCCATCTCAGGCAGCGGGGAAGCCGGCGGCGTGGCTGGATTGGACGCACAACCCGCCAGCGCGAGCAGGAGCGCACTTGTCAGCAGCAATCGAAACATGATCAAGGTAGGCATCGGTATCCAGCGTGGGGGAGTAATATTGACACACTCGACTGCTGAATCCCAAGTACCGCGGGACGGTCGGTGCATAACACGCCTGTTATTTGCCAAATATCTTGGTAGAATCAGCGGCTTATCCTATTGGATGTGGTCCGGTTTGCGGTGTCTCTCCGTTCCGCGCCCACCGGAGCCAACCCCCCCGACCATGAATTTGATTGCCCTTGGAATCAACCATAACTCAGCTGGCGTTGAAGTGCGCGAGCGAGTTGCGTTTGCGCCAGAGCAAGTCAGTGAGGCGCTGGAAGACGCTTGTGAGCACGCGGGGCTCGATGAGGTGGTTATCTTGTCCACCTGTAATCGTACCGAGCTCTACGCCATGGTGCCGGAGGCTGTTCACGCGGCAGAGAAGTCGGCGCAGCTGGTCGACTGGATAGCCAACTACCATCACCTGTCGCGTGAAGAACTTCGCCGCGCGGCTTATCACTATGAAGCAGCCGATGCTGTGCGCCATATGGTGAAAGTGGCGAGCGGGCTTGACTCCATGGTGCTGGGTGAGCCGCAGATTTTTGGACAGTTGAAATCCGCGTATGCAGTAGCAGCCGAGGCGGGCACGATCGGGGCGGATCTTGGGCGTCTGTTTCAAAAGGTGTTTGCTTTGGCCAAGCGCGTGCGCACCGACACGGCAATTGGAGAGAATCCGGTTTCGGTGGCCTATGCCGCCGTCGACCTTGCCGGGCATATTTTTTCTGACCTGAGCAAATGTGACGCGCTGTTAGTCGGTGCGGGTGAGACGATTGAACTGGTCGCGCGACATTTGATAGAGGCGGGCGTGCGCCGCATTGTTATCGCTAACCGAACCCTGGGGCGAGCACGGGAGCTGGCACAAAAGTTTGGTGCAGAGGCTGTGTTGCTGGCGGAAATTCCCGAGTACCTGCCTTTTGCAGATATCGTCATTACCTCCACCGCGAGCCAGTTACCGATTTTGGGTAAGGGCGCGGTTGAGCAGGCGATTAAAGTGCGCAAGCACCGCCCTATGCTCATGGTGGATATCGCGGTGCCGCGCGATATCGAATCGCAGGTTGCAGAGCTGGCGGATGTTTACCTGTACACCGTGGATGACCTGCGCGATATCGTGGAGCAAAACCTGCGCAGCCGCCAGACCGAGGCGCGCAAGGCAGACCAGCTGATCGATGAGGGCGTGGCGCAGTATCTCGAAGAGCTGCGCAGCCTCGCCGCAGTCGATAGCGTACGCCAGTATCGCGAGATGGCCGAGGCGATTCGCGAGCTGGAGATGCAGCGTGCACTGCGTGCCTTGGCTCGCGGAGATGACCCTCAGCAAATCGTCGCGCAGCTCGCACGTAGCATTACCAAGAAGTTGATTCACGCACCCACCGCGGGTTTGAAGCGAGCTAGTGCCGAAGGCCGCCAAGACCTGCTCGCCGGCGCTCGTCGACTGCTGGGCCTGGAAGGAGCAGCGCCCAGCGCGCCGGGCTCCACGTCCGAACAATCTGATGATGCGGGTGGTGCTGCCAATCCTGCGCCGCGCGCCCCCACTCGAGCTGACCGAACCCTGCAATGAAAGCTTCCCTGCTGACCAAACTGGATGCCCTCACCGACCGTCACGAGGAGGTTTCGGCGATGCTCGGTGATGCCGAGACCATCGCCGACCAGAACCGCTTTCGCGACCTTTCCCGCGAATACTCGGAGCTGCAAGAGGTCGTTAATTGCTATCACCTTTACACGCGGGTGTGTGCCGACGTCGCCGAGGCCCGCGGCCTGCTGTCTGAGTCCGACCCCGATATCGTGGCCATGGCTGAAGAGGAAATCGACAGTGGCAGCGAACGCCGGGAGCAGCTGGAGCGCGAGCTGCAGACGCTGCTTTTGCCGCGTGATCCACAGGACTCCTGCAACGTGTTTCTGGAGATTCGCGCCGGTACGGGTGGCGATGAAGCGGCGATTTTTTCCGGCGACCTGTTTCGGATGTACAGCCGCTACGCCGAAACCATGGGTTGGCGTATTGAGGTGCTTTCGGAGCGTGCGGGTGAGCACGGCGGTTATAAAGAGATCATCAGCTTGATTGAGGGGCGCGATGTGTATGCGCAGCTCAAGTTTGAGTCCGGTGCACACCGCGTGCAGCGGGTTCCCGAAACGGAGTCGCAGGGGCGCATTCACACCTCTGCCTGCACCGTGGCGGTGATGCCGGAACCCGACGAAGTGGCAGTGGGGGCTATTAGCAAAACGGATATACGCCTCGACACATTTCGCGCCTCTGGCGCCGGTGGCCAGCACGTTAACAAGACGGATTCAGCGGTACGCATAACCCACCTGCCCAGTGGCATTGTGGTGGAGTGCCAGGACGAGCGCTCGCAGCACAAAAATCGTGCCCGTGCGATGTCGCTGTTGCAGGCCAAGTTACAGACTGCCGCGCAGGATAAGCAAGCGGCTGAGCAGGCTGAACAACGGCGCAACCTCGTGGGCACGGGCGACCGCTCAGATCGCATTCGCACCTACAACTTTCCGCAGGGACGGGTCACCGACCACCGGATCAACCTCACCTTGTACAAGTTGGACGAGGTGATTGAGGGCGAACTCGATTGCATCATTGGCCCACTGCGGCAGGAATATCAGGCCGATCAGCTGGCGGCTCTGGCGGGGCAGTGATGCGGACGGTCGAGGCGTGCCTGCGTGCGGGCGATGACTTGCCTGGCGACAGCGCCCGCCGCGATGCGGAAATTCTTCTGGGTCACGTAGTGAATAAACGGCGCAGTTGGCTCTACACCTGGCCGGAGGCACCGCTGACTCCACAGCAAATCCAAGAATACGCAGCTCTACTGGGGCGGCGCCGGACGGGGGTTCCGGTAGCGTATTTGACGGGAGAGCGCGAGTTTTGGTCACTGCCCTTCCAGGTCACCGAGGCCACCCTGATTCCCCGGCCCGAGACGGAGATGCTAGTGGAGTGGGCATTGGCACTGCCGCTGTCGGCGAACGCTCGAGTGCTCGATTTGGGTACGGGTTCAGGAGCGATTGCCGTTGCGTTGGCAAGTGAGCGCAGTACCTGGCAAATCACTGCTCTGGATGCCTCTGCCGCCGCGCTGGCCGTGGCCGAGGCCAATATCGAGAGGCATTGCACAGGCCGGGTGCGCAGCGTTCAGTCAGACTGGTTTGCCGCGGTGGCCGGTGAGCATTACGCCTTGCTGGTGAGTAATCCTCCCTATGTAGAAAGCGATAGCCCTTGGTTGGCGCGCGGCGACGTGCGTTTTGAACCTTCTGCGGCGCTTACCTCGGGCGCGCAGGGTTTGGATGATTTGCTGTGGCTGTGCGCTGCAGCGCCGCAACACCTGACTGCGGGGGGTTGGCTGCTGCTCGAGCATGGCCACCAACAGGGTGCCGCGGTGCGTGCGGCGTTGCAGGAAAATGGCTTCAGCGGTGTTGAAACCCGTTGCGATCTTGCAGGCTTGGAGCGCGTTACTGGAGGCTGCTGGTGTGCTGACTGACGCCGACCTGCTGCGTTATAGCCGTCAGCTACTGTTGCCAGACTTCGGCATTGCCGGCCAAGAGGCATTGGCGCGTTCAACCGTGCTGATCGTTGGGCTGGGTGGCCTCGGAAGCCCAGCGGCCTTGTATCTGACGGCGGCTGGCGTCGGGCACCTGCGGCTCGCTGATGGTGATATCGTGGAGGTGAGTAACCTGCAGCGTCAGGTTATTCACGACGAAGCCGGGCTTGGCCTGAACAAGGCAGTGTCAGCGGCACGGCGTTTGGCAGCGCTCAACAGCGCGACATCGTTGCACGCCATAGAGCAGTCGCTACAGGGCGCTGTTTTGCAGGATGCGGTAGTGGGCGCAGACCTGGTGCTCGACGCCAGCGATCGATTTGCCACCCGCTATGCGTTGAACCGGGCCTGCCTGCAGGCCCGCGTGCCTTTGCTATCTGCCG
Source organism: Haliea sp. (assembly GCA_030730585.1). Taxonomy (GTDB): domain Bacteria; phylum Pseudomonadota; class Gammaproteobacteria; order Pseudomonadales; family Halieaceae; genus Haliea. The sequence goes on along the minus strand of JANQUV010000005.1, from coordinate 42,768 downwards.
CTGCGATTCGCTTCGAGGGCCAGCTGGCACTGTTCGATACCCCCGGTGGTGGCGCCTGTTATCGCTGCCTGTATCCTTTGGGTGGCGCCGGTGACGAAAGCCTGGCCTGTGCCGAGAACGGCGTACTTGGCCCGGTGGTGGGGGTGTTGGGTTCGTTGCAGGCGCTGGAGGCAGTGAAATTCCTGGCAGGACTGAAGTCGTTGCACGATGAGGTGCTGATGATGGACTTGCGCAGTTTGTCCCAGTATCGGCTGCGTTTGCAGCGTAGGCCTGACTGCGCTGACTGCGGCCCGGGGTCGGCGGCGCAGAATGCAGGTCAAGGGGCGCAGGGCGTGCCATTGGCAAACTTTTCGCCGCAGGCAGGGTCAGAGAGCTAGGCATTGAAAAAGGAATCAACATGAATTCGCTGATCGATCTATATTACCGCGTGCATCACGGTGTGATGGGTACATTGCGTCACGTCGATTGGCTGGCACCGCTGGCGTTGCGTCTTTACCTGGTGCCGGTGTTCTGGATGGCCGGCACACAAAAAATCGCGGGCATGGACAGTACTATTGAGTGGTTTGGCAACGCGCAGTGGGGCTTGGGCCTGCCATTTCCAACGTTGTTGGCATATCTGGCTGCCTATACCGAAGCTATCGGTGCGCTGTTACTGCTGCTGGGGCTGGCAACGCGCTGGATTGCGCTGCCATTGCTGGTAACCATGGTGGTCGCGGCACTGTCGGTACATTGGCAGAACGGCTGGGCAGCGATTGCCGATTCCGGCGCTCAGGATATTGCGGTGAGGCTGGGCTCGGCCAGGGACATCTTGCGTGAGCATGGCAACTACAGCTGGCTGACCGAGCACGGTAACCTGGTGATTTTGAACAACGGCATAGAGTTTGCAGCGACCTACTTCATCATGCTGCTGGCGCTTCTGTTCACGGGTGGTGGGCGGTTTGTGAGTGTTGATTACTTCCTGTCGCGTCTCTTTCCTAACGGCGGCACGCCGCGGACAAAAATGCTAGACTAGCGTACCTTTACCCAGTGCAAGTCTTTGAACCCTGACAGGAAGCAACCTTGATCAAGAGTCTACTCGGCCGTGGCAGCGCGAGCGCCAACAGCGCCTCTGCCACCCCGCCAACCCCCGAAAGCCCTGCCAGCGATTCAACTCACGGTAAACCGGCTCGCAGTGCCGGCCATAGCGATCGCGGCGCCCAGGGTAAGCCTAGCCGGCAACGGTCGCGTCAAGCGGCAGCGGAGCGGACACCTTGGACCCTGGACGAATTTCAGGTGGCGCCGGAGGAGGGCAAAACCCGCTTTCATGACCTCGGCCTGCGTGACGAGCTGATGCAGGGCATTGCCGGTCTCGGCTTCAGCTACTGTTCGCCCATTCAGGCAGCCATCCTCCCGCAGACTCTGCAGGGCCATGACGCCATTGGCAAGGCGCAAACTGGCACGGGCAAAACAGCGGCGTTCCTCATTACCGTGTTCAACGATTTGCTGTGTCACCCGCAAGAGGGCGAGCGCTTTTTGGGTGAGCCCCGTGCGCTGGTCATTGCCCCAACCCGCGAGTTGGTGATGCAGATTGCCGCAGATGCGGAAGATTTGGCCAAGTACTCGGGCCTCAAAGTGGTGACGCTGATCGGTGGTATGGACTATCAGAAGCAGCTCAACCGCCTGAATAGCGATGTGGTCGATTTGGTGGTGGCAACGCCGGGCCGGCTGATTGATTTTATGCAGCGCCGAGACCTGTTCCTGGACCGCATTGAGACGCTGGTGCTGGATGAGGCGGACCGCATGCTCGACATGGGCTTTATTCCACAGGTGAAACGCATCGTGCGTGCCACACCGCCCAAACAGGATCGCCAGACCCTCCTCTTTTCCGCCACGTTCACCCAAGACATCATCAACCTGTCTGAGCAGTGGACCTTCGAACCTATTACGGTAGAGATCGAGCCGGATCACGTGGCCACTGACTCTGTCGACCAGAAGGTCTACCTGGTGAGCAGTGAGCAGCGCTATCGTTTGCTGGTGAATCTGGTGCGCAGCCCGGAAGCCACCAGCGTGATTGTGTTTGCCAACCGGCGGGATCAGGTGCGCAAGCTGCACGAGCGGCTGCGCAAAGCGGGTGTGTCTTGCGGCATTCTGTCGGGGGAAATTCCTCAGGCCAAGCGAACCAGTACCCTGGCACAGTTCAAAAAAGGCGAGCTTAAAGTGCTGGTGGCGACCGATGTTGCCGGGCGTGGCATTCACGTCGACGCGGTCAGTCACGTGGTGAATTACAACCTGCCCGAAGACCCGGACGACTACGTGCACCGCATTGGCCGCACGGGCCGCGCCGGTGCTACCGGTATTTCGATCAGCTTTGCCAGTGAAGACGACGCGTTTCTGTTGCCGGATATTGAAGCGCTGCTTGGCGAGCGGCTCGAGTGCACGCACCCCCCCGAATCACTGCTCGCGTAATTCCTCGCACCAGAGCAAGGTAGCGCCAACCACGGCCGCAGGGACCACAAAGAAGTTGACCACGGGTATCCCCGCACAGATGGCTACCAGCCCACCAAAGCCCATACTACTGAGGCGGCGGCGGGCAACCGCATCCCGCACGGCGGCAAAGCCCAGCTGGTGATTGTCTACTGGGTAGTCAACAAACTGGATGCTCATCATCCACGCCCCGAGAAGGAACCACAGCAGTGGTGCGGCGAGGTTGATCCCGGGGACAAAACTCAGAATCAATACCAGCAGGGCCATCGGCACGTAGTAGGCGAGCTTGGCCAGTTCACGAAAGATCGCCCGCGGCACTGATAGCAGAGCAGCCAGTGGGCCTTCCAGGGCCTCCACAGGCTGGCCGGTAACCAACTCTTCCGTTTTTTCGGCCAGCAGGTTGTTAAACGGGGAGGCAATCAACAGCGCCAGCGCGGTGAAGGTATAGCCTGCAATGAGCCCGAACAGCAGCACCAGCAGCGGCCAGATAATCCACTCGAGAAAGCCCAGCCAGCCCGGCAGCGCGGTCATCCAGCTGTTGATAGTGCTGTCGAGAAACCGAAAGGTGACGCCAAGCAGCGAAGCAAATATCACAATATTTACCGCCAGCGGCACAATCACAAACAGGCGCAGGGCAGGGTGCGTGAGCATGCGAGCGCCGCGGACCAGGTAGTCCGCGCCGCGAACAACGTTGCCTTCCATAGAGAACGTAACTCCTCGGTGTGGCGTGAAAACCAGTGCTGCAGAGCGCTATAATGATGCACTGCATGGGAGCGGGAAGCCATGATTGACGACGAATCAGAGTTGTTTTTTCAAGAGGTAGCCGACGTGCTGCCACTGAAACGTGAGCGGCGTGTGTCTTTGACGCCTGGGGGGGACGAGCGTGACAGCTCGCTGGATGCGCGGCGACAGGCGGCAGTGACCGGCACTGTGCCCGACCGCAACTTGCTCAGTGATCGCGATGCTGCGCCGCTGGACGCCTGGTATGTGCTGGAATTCAAGCGCCCCGGGGTGCAGAACGGGGTCTACCGCAAGCTGCGCCAAGGGCGCTACGAGCAGGAAGCGCGCCTCGACCTGCACCGCATGACGGTGGCGATAGCGCGGCGCGAGTTATTTGCCTTTGTTGAGCAGTGCCATGAGCTGGGTTTACGCAGTGTACTGCTCATTCACGGCAAGGGTGAGCGCAAAGTTGAGCGGGAACGCAGCGCCGTCTTGAAGGGATACGTGCATGTTTGGCTGCAGGAAATTCCTATTGTGCAGGCTTACCACAGCGCCCAGCCCCAGCACGGTGGCACTGGAGCGGTTTACGTGTTGTTGCGTAAAAGCGAAGAACAGAAGCGCAAGAACCGTGAGCGTTTTACCAAGGGCCGGGTTCCGGTTGGTCGCTGAGTTCTCAACGCGCGCCCAGCGATGCCAGCCCGGGCGCAGTCATGCGCGGCTTAGGCCTGCTGCGTGCTTGCCTTGTGCAGAATGTCTGCGTAAGGCGCACCGTGACGGTGCTCGCTGATAATCTCGGCGAGGGTACGGCCATCCTTGCCGGAGGCTTCAAGGTTGCGCCCATCTTCCACGAAGAAGCGCACAAACAGCTCAAAGTCCGATTCGCGCATGCTCTGATAGGCCTTTAACAGCATGTGAAAGTCGTGGTCGGAGCCATCGTGCGGGCGTACTCCAAGAAAACTGCGGACATGATCCTCGGTCCAAACGTCGTCGATGACCTTTTCTTTATCCTTTCTCATGAGTCTCCGTTAGCGCTGGCGCTATCCAGCTGCTGGGTAAGCAGATCGTTGACCATCTGCGGATTGGCCTGCCCCTTGGACAGTTTCATAATCTGACCGACAAAAAACCCCGAGAGCTTTTTGCGTCGTGCCTCGTCGGCGGCTTGGTACTGTGCCACCTGCTCCGGGTTGCCGCGAATCACATCGGCCACCATGCCCTCGAGGGCGCCACTGTCGCTGACCTGGCGTAGCCCGCGCGCTTCGATGATGCTGTCGGCATCACCTTCACCGGCCCACATGGCTTCAAATACCTGTTTGCCGATTTTTCCGGAGATGCTGCCGTCCACAATGCGCTGGATGAGGGCTGCGAGGGCTTCTGCGCTCACAGGGCTTTGCGCAAGTTCGAGGCCGTTGCGGTTGAGCTGCCCAAGCAGCTCTCCCTGCACCCAGTTGGCGCCAATCTTGGCATCACCGCAGGCCTGCACCACGGCTTCGTAATAGTCAGCCAGTGGCCGCTGAGCGGCGAGCACAGTGGCATCGTAAGGGCTAAGCCCATAGTCGGCAATGAAGCGCTCGCGTTTTGCTCTGGGTAGTTCGGGCAGACGGGCGCGCAGGCTGTCTACCCAGCTTTGCTCAATGATGATGGGCAGCAGGTCGGGCTCGGGGAAATAGCGGTAGTCGTTGGCGACTTCTTTGCTGCGCATGGATCGTGTTTCGTCGCGGTCCGCATCGTAAAGCCGCGTTTCCTGCACTACGGTGCCGCCAGATTCAAGGATGTCAGCCTGACGCTCGATTTCGTAGTGAATCGCCTTCTCGACGAAGCGGAACGAGTTCACGTTCTTGATCTCGGCGCGGGTGCCCAACGTGTCGCTGCCTGCCGGGCGTAACGACAGGTTGACGTCGCAGCGCATTGAGCCTTCGGCCATGTTGCCGTCAGAAATACCGAGGCTGGTGACCAGGCTGTGCAGCGTTTTCAGGTAGGCGACAGCTTCTTCTGCGCTGCGCAGGTCGGGTTCGCTAACAATTTCCAGCAGCGGCGTGCCAGCGCGGTTCAAGTCAATGCCGGTTTGGTCGTGGAAGTCTTCATGCAGCGATTTTCCAGCATCTTCTTCGAGGTGGGCGCGAGTGATGCCGATGCGGCGCACGCTGCCATCCTCAAGCTGGATATCGAAGTGGCCACGCCCCACGATAGGTTCCTGAAACTGGCTGATTTGGTAGCCCTTGGGCAGGTCGGGGTAAAAGTAATTCTTGCGGTCAAATACTGAGCGCAGCCCAATGTCTGCCCCAATACCCAGCCCGAACATGACCGCATAACGCACGGCTTGTTCGTTGAGTACCGGCAGCATGCCGGGCATGGCGAGGTCTACCGCGCAGGCTTGCGTGTTGGGTTCGGCACCAAACTGGGTGGCGGCGCCGGAGAAAATCTTCGATTCAGTGGCCAGCTGCAAGTGTACTTCTAACCCGATAACAACGTCCCATCTCATACGTTGGCCTCCGGTGGCGCCTGCAAGTGCCAGTCGCTGGCCTGTTGCAGCTGGTGCGCGACGTTGAGCAGCCGCGCTTCGGCAAAGTGCTGGCCAATTAACTGCAGGCCGACCGGAAGCCCCTCGACGTGGCCTGCGGGTACGGACATGGCCGGCAGGCCTGCCAGGTTAACGGCGAGCGTATAAACGTCTTCCAGATACATGGCCAAAGGGTCACTGGTCTTCGCACCAATGCCAAAGGCCGGCCCGGGTGTGGTGGGCCCTGCAATGATGTCGACTTTGGTGAAGGCATCGAGGAAATCTTGCCGGATCAGGCGACGCACCTGCTGAGCTTTTCGATAGTAAGCATCATAATAGCCGGCAGATAGCGCGTAGGTGCCCACTAGAATACGCCGCTTTACTTCGTCGCCGAAGCCTTCCTGACGGCTGCGGGTATACAGATCGTGCAGGTCGCGGGGTGCTTCACAACGGTGGCCATAGCGCACGCCGTCGTAGCGTGACAGGTTGGTAGAGGCTTCTGCGGGCGCGATGATGTAGTAGGTGGGAATGCTGAGTTCGGTGTGTGGCAGGTTGATATCCACCAGGGTGGCACCTTGTTGCTCCAGCAGGGCGAGTGCGTCGCGTATCCGGGTGTGGGTGTTGGCCTCAAGGCCAGCCCCAAAGAACTCCCGCGGCAGGCCGATACGCAGCCCGGCCAGTGGCTTCTCCAGGCCCGCGCTGTAGTCCTCAGTAGGGCGCTCGGAAGAGGTTGAATCCAAAGGGTCGAAGCCCGCCATGACATTCAATAGCAAGGCGCAGTCTTCGGCGCTGCGCGCCATTGGGCCACCTTGGTCCAGGCTGGATGCGTAGGCGATCATGCCCAAGCGCGACACGCGGCCATAGGTGGGCTTGAGGCCGGTGATGCCGCAAAAAGCAGCCGGCTGGCGTATTGAGCCTCCGGTATCGGTGCCGGTAGCCAGCGGTGCAAGACGCGCTGCTACGGCAGCGGCCGACCCCCCCGAAGAGCCCCCTGGAACCCTCTGCGTGTTCCAGGGGTTTTGTGCTGCCCCGTAAAAACTGGTTTCGTTGGATGAACCCATGGCGAACTCGTCCATGTTGGTTTTGCCAAGCAAAACCGTGCCCGCCTCGCGCAGGCGCCGTGTGACGGTCGCATCGTAAGGGGGTATGAAATTGTCGAGCATTTTTGAGCCGCAGCTGGTGCGCAGCCCCTCAGTACAAAAAATGTCTTTGTGCGCCAGCGGAATGCCCAGCAGTGGGGAAGTGTCGCCGTTCGCCAGCCGGGCATCGGCCTGTGCGGCAGCAGCCAGGGCGCCGGTTTCGTCCACGGTGATGAAACTGTTGTAGTGCGTGTCCAGCGTATTGATGCGCGCCAGGCTGTGCCGGGTGAGCTCGGTGCTGGAAAAATGCTTCGCGCGTAACCCAAGAGCGAGTTCGGCGACTGAAAGATCATGCATGAGGTGTCCTGCCGGCGGTGTTGCCGCTTTATTCGATGACTTTGGGTACCAGGTACAGGCCATTTTCTACCGCGGGTGCAATGGCCTGAAAGGCTTCACGCCGGTTGCCTTCGGTTACTGCGTCTGCCCGCAGGCGCTGCACTGCGTCCAGCGGGTTGGCCATAGGCTCCACGGCCCCGGTATTCACGGACTGCAGCTGATCCACCAATCCCAGTATGGTGGCGATTCGTGTGGTGACCTCGGCGACCTCCTCTGGGGCGATACGTACTCGGGCCAGTTCGGCGAGCTTTTCAATGTCATCCTCGTGCACTGTCATCACTAATTCCACCGCGATTAACGAACCCGGCGCCTCTGCGGCGGGGGCGTAAAGTTATCACATTTGCGCCTTGCCCAAAATCCCTGCCATTGATACAGTTATCGACTAAGTTACACACCGCAAAATAACCCTCAGGGCGGGCTCTCAGCGGAGAGCAGGTGCGGCCTGAAAAGGGCAGTCGCAAGGGGTGTCGCTGAGCTCCAGTTAGTGGGGTTCCCCGATCCATTCACAAGGTAGTCACTATTCATGTTGAAGAAGCTGCGCGGCGTGTTCTCAAACGATCTGTCTATTGATTTGGGTACCGCGAACACGCTGATTTATGTGCGCGATAAAGGAATCGTTCTCAACGAACCCTCGGTGGTGGCCATTCGTTTCCATAATGGCCAGAAAACCATTGAAGCAGTGGGTACGGAGGCCAAGCGTATGCTGGGCCGCACTCCCGGTAACATTACCGCCATTCGCCCGCTGAAGGATGGCGTGATTGCAGATTTTCAGGTGACTGAAAAAATGTTGCAGCATTTTATTGCTCGCGTGCATGAGAGCCGCTTTATCCGGCCTAGCCCGCGGGTGCTGGTATGCGTGCCGTGTATGTCGACTCAGGTCGAGCGTCGCGCTATTCGCGAATCGGCCTTGAGTGCCGGTGCGCGTGAGGTGCGCTTGATCGAAGAGCCCATGGCGGCTGCGATTGGTGCTGGCTTGCGCGTTGAGGAAGCCACCGGGTGTATGGTGGTGGATGTGGGCGGTGGCACTACAGAAATCGCCATTATCTCGCTCAATGGGGTGGTCTATCGCGACTCCTTGCGGGTAGGCGGTGACCGTTTCGATGAGGCGATCGTGTCGTATGTTCGCCGTCGTTACGGCTGTCTGATCGGCGATGCCACCGCTGAGCGCATCAAGCATGAAATCGGCTGCGCCTTTGCTGGCAGCGAGCTGCGAGAGATAGACGTGCGCGGGCGTAACCTGGCTGAAGGCGTGCCGCGCAGCTTTACCCTCAATAGTGACGAAACTCTCGAGGCCTTGGCGGATCCGCTGCAATCCATCGTGCAGGGCGTAAAGTCGGCGCTGGAGCAGTCGCCGCCAGAACTGGCGGCCGATATCGCCGAGAGCGGCATCGTGCTCACCGGCGGCGGAGCACTGCTGCGCGACCTCGATCGCCTGATCTCTGAAGAAACCGGCCTGCCCGTTATTGTCGCTGACGATCCCTTAACCTGCGTTGCGCGGGGAGGCGGCCGTGCTATGGAACAGATGGATCGGCACACGATTGACTTGCTCTCTACCGAGTAAGCAACCCGGCGGGGGCTGTCATTAAGCCGCTATTTCTCAAGGAATCTCATCTTGGGCTGCGCCTGTTGGTTGCTGCCTTAGTGGTGGTTGGTCTGATAGCGGCAGATCTGCGCTATAACAACCTGGGCCGGACGCGAGCCGTGCTGGACACTTTGGTCGCCCCGATCATTTGGGTGGCGGATATCCCCGCTCGCCTTGGTCAATGGCAAAATACCCACATTCGCACACGCGCCCGATTGGTGGAGGATAACGCCCGTCTGCAGCGCGAGAATCTCCTTCTGCAGGGGCGTTCGTTGCAGATGGCCTCTCTGCAGGCTGAAAACACACGCTTGCGCGGCCTTCTTAATTCTACGACGATGTTGCGCAGCGACGTGTTGGTGGCCGAGCTTATCGGTGTTTCCCCTGATCCCATGCGGCACCAGTTAGTGCTCAATAAAGGTGCCAGCGATGGTGTCTACGTGGGGCAGCCGCTGATTGATGCAGATGGCCTTATGGGGCAAGTGGTTGAAGTGGGCGAAGTCACCTCTCGGGTGTTGTTGCTGACTGACTTGACGCACTCAGTACCTGTGCAAGTGAATCGCAATGGGGTGCGCGCGATCGCCGAGGGTACCGGTTCACTCGACGCTCTTGAAGTTCAGCATATCTCGGCAACCACCGATATCCGCGAAGGTGACTTGCTGGTCAGCTCTGGGTTGGGCGGCCGTTTCCCCGTCGGCTACCCCATTGCTGAAGTTGTGCTCGTGCAGCGTGATCCCGGGCAACCCTTCGCGCGGGTGCTGGCACGGCCTAGTGCCGCATTGAACCGCAGCCGTCATGTGTTGCTCGTGTTTGTCAAGGCGGCAGAGGATGCGGCGCCCGCGTCGCAGGTGCCGTGAACGCCAACAATGCTCTGGTATTCAGCGTGATGGCCGGAAGCTTCTTGCTGGCGGCTTTGCTGGCGGTTGTGCAAATACCTGAATGGTTGCAGTGGGCGCGCCCGGAATGGGTGGCGCTGACCCTCTTGTATTGGTGTATTGCGCTGCCGCACCGTATTGGCATTTTCACCGCCTTGCTGCTTGGGTTGTTAATAGATGCGCTGGAAGGGGCTGTGCTGGGTCAGAATGCTTTCTCCCTCACGGTGCTCGCGCTGTGCGCGTTGCTGTTATACCAGCGTTTGAGAGTGTTTAGCCTCTGGCAACAGTGTGCTGTGGTGTTTGTGGTGATTGGCTTACATCAGTTGGTGGGGCAGTGGGTGCAGAACCTCGAGGGTTCCGGGGCGCGCAGCCTGCTATTTTTGCTGCCTGCCGTGTCCAGCGCGCTGCTCTGGCCGATGATGTTGCAAGTGTTGCGCAGCGTCCGTCGCTACTACAGGATCAGCTAACATGCAGCTGCTGATTCTTGCCTCTGCTTCCCCCCGCCGTCAGGAGCTTCTGGCGCAGTTGGGTGTGCATTTTACCGTCGACCCTGCCGATATTGATGAGTCTGTGCGCCCTGCTGAAGGTGCCAGTGCGTACGTGCAGCGCATGGCGCGTGAAAAAGCGGCGGCTGTTCAGTGCCGTCGCGAGGACGGCCTGCCGGTGCTCGCGGCAGATACCACCGTCGTCCTTGAGGGGGATATCCTGGGAAAACCGACAGACCATTTTTCCGGGCTTGGCATGCTGGCTCGCCTCAGCGGGCGCACGCATTCCGTGTTCACTGCTGTGTGTCTTATGCAGGGAGACGAATGCGTGGAAGTAGCGGTAGAAACCCGGGTCACCTTTGTTACTCTCAGCCGCGAGGTTTGTGAGCGCTACCTGGCCACTGATGAGCCTTGGGATAAGGCCGGGAGCTATGGCATTCAAGGCCTTGGTGGCGCATTGGTAAGCCGTATCGAGGGCAGCTATAGCAATGTGGTGGGGCTGCCTCTGGCGGAAACCTGGCAGCTGTTGGCCGCGCGAGGGGTCGCTACCCGGCTGGGATTGCTCGATGCATGACGAGCTTCTGATTAGCCAGCAGCCCGCGCTGCAGCGTATGGCTCGGCTCACAGGAGGTGTGCTGCAAGCGCTGGAAATTGAACAGCCCGGTACGCAGTACTTGGTAGGTAATATCTACCGGGGGCGTGTGGCGCGGCTCTTGCCGGGCTTGAATGCCGGGTTTGTCGATTTGGCGCCCGGTTTACAGGGCCTGTTGACTCTGGCCGAGGCGAAGCCTCCGGGCGCAACACTCAAACTGGGCGAAAGCCTGCTGGTACAGGTCAGCCGCGATGCTACGGGAGCAAAAAAAGCCCAGCTCAGCGCAGCGGTGAACCTGCCTGGGCCGCACTGGGTATTAGTGGCTGGCAAGCCTCGCAGTGGCGTATCGCGGCGCATTACGGACGCCGCAATCCGGCGCCGTCTGGGGTCGCTGGCGGCAGCGATAACGCAGGATTTGCGGCTGGCTGGCGCAACTTTTGTGGCGCGTACCGCCGCTGCTGAGGCGCCAGACGCGTTGTTGCGTGATGAGGCACACCGTCTTGCCGAGGCATGGAATGCGCTGCATGGTTTCCCGCGGTACTCCGGCGAACCGCGCCTGTTGCTAGCGGAATTGCCGTTTGCACAGCGTGTTATCAGGGACTTGGGCCGTGCGTTGCCCGAACGCATTAGTGTCGATACCAGCGCCGACTTTGCTGCGCTGCATGCCTGGTGTACGGAGCATCGTCCTGCAGTGCTGCCAAGCCTCGAACACTATGTCGGCATCCGTCCGTTGTTCGCTGCCCGTGGTGTAGACGCGGCAATCAGCGCCCTGCTGCGTCCCCAGGTGTCGCTGCCCTCTGGGGGCAGTTTGGTGATAGAGCACACGGCCGCAATGACCACGGTAGACGTCAATAGTGGCAGCGACACGCACTCGGAGCGTGCTCAACTCACGGCTAATCTGGAGGCGGTGCAAGCGCTGCCTCGTCAGCTGCGTTTGCGTGGCGTCGGGGGCATGATAGCCGTTGACTTCATTTCCTTGAGTGATGCCAGCCAGTGGCGTGAGCTCGTGGCTGCTTTACAGCAGTCCGTGTTGGATGATCCCGCAATGAGCCGCGTGCATCGTGTGGATCGGCTTGGTGTCGTCTTGCTGACCCGCAAGCAGCGTGGCCTCCCATTGGCATCCGTGTTGAAGCCGGTGAGCTTTGCTGATGATGCTCCTGGTCAGCGCGATGAGTAAGGCGCCAGCTTCGGTGTACCACCGTCTGAGCCAGTTATTGTGGGCATTAATAGTGGGTGCCGTTGTCTTGTTGGCGGTTTACGTGAGCGTTGGGCGCCTGTTGATGGGCATGGTCGGTGCTAATCAGCAGTGGTTGTTGCAGACGCTGAACGACCGTGTACCGTTTGTCATCGAGCGCGGGGAGTTGACCGCTGAATGGCATGGATTTGGCCCGGAGTTGGTGTTTCGCGATTTGCATCTGACTTTTGCTGACGGCGAGGCGGTAACGCTTGGGCGTGGGCGCGTGGCGATTGACGCGTGGGGCAGTGCCCTGCAACAGTCCCTGCGCATTAAACATCTCCGCCTGAGTGAATTGTTGCTCTCTGGTGAGGTGACGTCTAGGGGTGAGTTTCGTCTGCTGGGCCTGGGGGGGGGTGGAGGTGATGCAGCGGCACGTTTGCGCGCGTTACTACTCGATAGCGAGCGCGTCACGCTCGAGGACAACACACTGCACTTGCAGTCGCCCTCTGCAGAGCAAGAGGTATTACAGCTCGATGTGTCATTGCAGCGCGACGGCAGTCACCGACAGCTGCGCGCTACCTTGGACACCGTGGATGGCAGTCGGATACATTTTCTTGCGGAGGGTGTGGGTGACCCATTAACCATGGCTGACTATAACGGCGTGGTGTACATCGACGCTGAGCTTGCCAACCTGGCCAGCCTTGACCGCTGGCGCTCTCTCTGGGGCCGACGCCTGCCCCTGCACGTTAGCGGGAAGGCGCGGGTAGAAGGCTGGGTGGACTGGAACGATGGCCTTGCGGGTGTGCAGCTGCGCGTTACCGGCGAGAACATGTTGCTGCGAGGGGAGTCTGGCGAGTGGGCACTGCCGCTGGATTCGGTGAGCCTGGAGTCGAGCTTGGAGCAGCAAGGCCAGCGGCTGAGTGTGTTCGTTTCTGATCTCGTGCTTGAGCATAGGGATAGTCGCGTCACATTGCCGCGGCTGCAGGTTGATGTGTGGGGTGATTCCCTGCGGCTGCGCGGGCAATCGCTGCCAGTGGCCGCAACGGCCAGTCTGCTGCAGGCCTCCAACGCGCTGCCTGCCGGTCTGTCTACCGCCCTTGAGGATCTCAGGCCTCAGGGCGAGCTGCGTGAATGGCAGTTTGCCATCGAGGATTTTATCGCGGGGGCACAGGACTGGGATTTAGCCCTGGGCTTTGCGGATGTTGCTCTGGCCTCATGGAGAGGCGCACCGGGCGTTTCCGGCGCCAGTGGTTACTTGCATCTTGGTCCGGGCCGTGGGCAGGTGACGCTGGACAGTGACGCAGTCACTCTGAGTTTCCCAACCGTTTATCGCGAGGCATTGGCATATCAGGCGCTGTTCGGCAGCTTGAACCTGGGGTGGACTCCTGAAGGGCTGCAGCTCGACAGCGGCTTGCTGACGGCGGTCGGTGATGAAGGCTCGGCGCATGCGACGCTCGGGCTCTGGATTCCCTTTAAGTCCACCCCGCATGGTATCGAAATGGACTTGCGGGTGGGGCTGCGTGACGTTGATGCCGCTTATCGCAGCCGCTATTTGCCGTACCTTCTTAATGAAAATTTATTGGCGTGGCTGGATGTTGGTGTGCAGCAGGCAACGCTCGAGGCGGGCGGTTTCCTGTGGCGGGGAAGCTTGCGGCGCGAGGCAGCCGCGGCACGTACCGTGCAGCTTTTCTTTGTGGCGCGGGATGCGCAGATCGCTTATCACCCACGGTGGCCGGTTCTCTCTGTGCCTGCCGCCACCGTGCTGATTGACGATCGCCGGGTGAGCGTGTGGGCGGATAGTGCCCAACTTTATGCGACAGATGTCAGCGGCTTGTCCGCGGAAGCCTGGCTTGCCGAGCCGGGCGCCATGCGGCTGGCAGTAGCCGCTAAAGCCACGGGCAGCGCAGCCGACGGAATGCGCTTGCTCAATGAATCTCCTCTCAACGACGGACTGCAAGATACTCTGCAACAGTGGGCCGCCCAAGGGCAGCTGGCGGTTGATCTGGCCTTGGAGTTACCGCTTGGCGCATCCTCAACGCCAGCTCAGGTTGGGGTGGACATTACGCTCAGTGATGGCGCGCTGGCCATTCGTCCTGGCGGTTTGGATGTTGAGGGATTGAGTGGTCAGTTACGCTTCGACAGCGTCACAGGCTTCGCGCTGGAGGATGCCACCGCGCGTTTATGGGGCCGTGACTTGCAGGTGAATATACTGCCGCGTCCGACAAGTCTCGCTGCCGATGCACAGGCTCCGGTGGAACTGGTGATGGCGGGCGACGTAGCCATCAAAGCGCTGCGTGGTTGGTTGGGGGAAACAGTGGTGCCTGCGCAGGTGAGTGGCGAGACGGCGGTGGTAGCGAAGCTCACCTTGGCTCCCGGCGCTGCGCCCGAGCTAGAGCTTCGTTCAACATTACGCGGTGTGACCCTGGCATTACCTGACATCTGGGGTAAGCCGGCATCCAGTAGCCTGGGGTTTGTCCTGCAAACCACGCTCGGTCGCGGTCCGCTGACGATAGATGCGCGCGCCGGCTCCCTCTGGCAGGCACGGCTGGGGCTGAACGCGGGCCGCGTTAGCGCGGCCTCGTTGGGCTTGCAGGACAGCCACTTGCCGTTAGTGCCAGGTCGGTTCCGTGTTTCGGGTCATGCAGCTTCGCTTGACCTTGATGCGTGGCAGGAAACGCTGCAGCCGATGTTGGCCGCCAGTGCGGTCTCGGCTGCACCGAATAGCCTGCAGATCTCGGTGCATGATTTGCTGGTGGATAGCCTGATGTTTGCCGGTCAGGATTGGCAAGACACGGTGATCGACCTTAATCAGTCCGCCACTGGCTGGCGCGCGGAGGCAGAGACTTCATGGCTGCGTGCCGTGGGCACTGCGCCTGCCGACCTGTCGACACTAGGCCTTGCTGTAGACTGGTTGGATGTGTCTGGCCTCGGCGGTGGCGGAGGCGAGGATCCTGATTTGGACGCTGTTAGCGGCTGGCCCGATGTCGATGTATCGATTGCACAACTGCTGCGTGGAGGGCGCCCGTTAGGCGATCTGGCATTTGCCGTGCGTCCGGGTGAGCGGCAGTTGCAGGTGAATGCGGTGCGGGGCTCACTGGCGGGCATGGACGTTGCTGCTGAGCCGGCAGGCACGCTTAATTGGTCAGATGCGGGCACGCGTGTGCAGTTGGATCTGCTGGCGGAAGACCTCGGTGATACGCTCGCAGCGCTCGGTTATGAGGCGATTCTTGAGACAGAGCAGGGGCGGTTTGGCGTGGACCTGCAATGGCCGGGTGCGCCGCAGCAGTTTTCTTTGGCCGCTGGCCGCGGTGTGCTCTCGGTCGGCGTGCAAAAGGGGCGTTTTCTGAGCGCATCTGCAGGCACTTCAGGTGCCTTGCGCGTGGTTAGCATTCTTAACCTCGCCGATATTGTGCAGCGGCTGAGCCTGACGCAGTGGTTTGAGTCGGGTATTCCCTTCGACAACATGACCGGTGAGCTGCGCCTGGAGCAGGGTGATATTCGCGTACCGCAGCTGGCAGTGGCGGGGGCGGGATCCAGTTTTCGCTTTAGCGGCCGCTCTGACTTCGCGTCTCGACAGCTCGATGGCGAATTGGTGGCCACTCTGCCGGTGGCCAATAACCTGCCCTGGGTTGCCGCGTTGGCTGGAGGCCTGCCCGTTGCTGCGGGGGTATTTGTTGTTAGCAAACTGTTTGAAAAGCAGGTTTCCCAGCTGTCCAGTGCGGTTTATGCGATTTCGGGAACCTGGCAGGAGCCAGTGGTGCGGCTGGACAGGATATTTGATACCAGTAACGTGGTTGCCCCAGAGCCCCAGCCTGCTCCGTTGACACGGCCGGCTGAGGCAGTTTCTCAGGACGCGTCGTCAGTGCCGTCCGCATCGTCGGAAGGCGTTTCCTCCACTGAGGCTGAATCCAGTTCGCGCAAGTAACGGAACAGTTTGCGCGCGGTGGCGGGTGCCTGCCCACGTTGTTGTTCTCTCTGCGCTTGCAGTACCAGGTTGCGCAGGTGCTGGCGATCGGTGTCCGGCCAACGCTCGACTACCTCACCAATGCCATCCTGCCCTTGAGCAAGCAGCTCGTCCCTTAACTTTTCGAGGCCCTGAAAGCGCCCCGCCTTGCGATGCTGTTCCTGATCCATGGCGGCAAGAGCGGCGGCGATCGGCTCCGCGTTAATGTCGCGCATTAATTTACCAATGAACTGCATGTGGCGGCGTCGTGCGCTATTGGAGCCAATGCGCTGGGCCTCATGAATCGCTTCCAGCAGTCGAGTGTCGGTGATGGGGACTTTTTGCAGCTGTTTGTCGCTCAGGGCTGTCAGCTGGGCACCGAGGTCTTGCAGAGCTGTCATGCGCCGTTTTAGCTCGCTTTTGCTGGGCGGCTGAAACTCATCGGGTTCTGCAGAGGGGTCGTAATCAGGCATAAAACCAGGTCGCCAAGCCAAGGAAAGAGAAAAACCCCACGACGTCGGTGACGGTGGTCAGAACCACCCCACCGGCTAGTGCAGGGTCAACTTTCAGCCGTTTTAACAGCAGTGGAAGTGCCGCACCGGTAAAGGCGGCGGTCACCAGATTGATGATAATGGCCAAGGCAATAATCAGCCCCAGGGTCCAGTCTTTAAACCAGGCGGACGCGGCGACCGCCACAACGGCTGCCCACAGCAATCCGTTCAGGATACCGGCACCAACTTCCCGGTGAATGAGCCAGGATTCGTTGTTCTTACTAACCTGGCCCAAGGCGATACCGCGCACGATCACGGTCAGGGTCTGTGTGCCTGCGATGCCGCCCATTGAGGCGACAATGGGCATCAGTACCGCGAGCGCCACCACTTTCTCAATAGTGTCCTGGAACAGGTTGATTACCGACGCCGCGATAAAAGCGGTCATCAGGTTAATTCCCAGCCAGATAGCGCGTCGGCTGGCGGTGCTCACGACAGGGGCGAAGGTGTCGGTATCTTCTGACAGGCCGGCCATGGAGGTTAGCGAATGGTCGGCGTCTTCCCGAATGACGTCAACCACGTCGTCAATGGTGATGCGGCCCAGCAGGCGGCCGGTGTCGTCGACGACCGGTGCCGACACCCAGTCATTGCGTTCGAACAGCCGTGCTACTTCGTCGTCTGGCAAGGAAGCGGGAATAGGGGCGATGTCGGTTCGCATCATCTCGCGCACGGTAGATGACGGGTCAGACACCAGCAGCGTGTGCAGTGATAGCAGGCCGATAAACTGGTCGTTGCGATTGACCACAAACAGGTTGTCGGTCATTGCCGGTATTTCATTGTGCCGACGCAGGTAGCGCAGCACCACATCGAGCGTTAACGGCGGACGGATGGTTATGGTGTCGGTGCTCATCAGGCCGCCGGCGGTGTCGTCCGGATAGGTCATGACCTGTTCCAGTCGAGCACGGTCCCGGTGATCCATCGAGTCCAGAACTTCGCGGGTTATGCGGTCTGGCAGCTGCTGCAAAATGTCAGCGAGATCGTCGTCCTGCAGGTGCTCGGTGATTTGGGCGACTTCAGCGGCATCCATGTCACTGAGGAAATGAACCCGGAGCTCGTCACCAAGCTCGTTGATGACGTCACCCTCGTTCTCCAGCTCCACCATCTGCCAGAGGATATGACGGAACTTGGGAGGCGACGATTCGAGCAGGTGCGCGACATCGGCAGCCGGCAGACCGTTGAGCATACGTTTGACATCGGCAAACGTGCCGCTCCCCAGCGCGAGGGACAGGCGTTCCAGTCTTGCCTGTGATGATGAAGGTTGCGCCATGGGTCAGTGATCCGCGGATGACAGGGGCGAGGTATCTAGAGCCAGATTATCCGGCAAAGCACCGGAAGGAACAACGCGTCAGGGGGGTCAGTGTGACCTATTCACCTTCATCGAAACGGTTTTCTACGAGTGCTCTCAGCGCAGCCAGCGCTGCGCCTTCGTCATTGCCCTCAATCTCGATGTCGAGCACGGTGCCTTGGCCCGCAGCGAGCATCATGATGGACATGATGCTCTTGCCGTCTACCATATCACCATCACGGCCAGCCCGGACCGCGCTGTTGAAGCCGGCAGTGCAACTGACGAACTTGGCTGCCGCGCGAGCATGCAGGCCCAGTTTATTGATGATGGTGAGTTGAGTCTTAATCACGATGCGGCTGCTATTGCA
Source organism: Haliea sp. (assembly GCA_030730585.1). Taxonomy (GTDB): domain Bacteria; phylum Pseudomonadota; class Gammaproteobacteria; order Pseudomonadales; family Halieaceae; genus Haliea. The sequence continues at coordinate 24,762 of JANQUV010000005.1, read as the reverse complement.
GCTCCCGGTGCCGTATATGAACTTGCGGATAGAGCGCTTTGTAGTACTGAAATAGCCGAGCTGCCAAGTATACTGACCGATGTTGCCCACCAGTACAACCAATCGCCACCGTCATGTAGCTGCGGTTGCTATCGCGGTAGTCTGGTAGCCAACGATCCAGATACCCGGAAATACTGGAGAACAGTTCACCGGTCATCGGTTGCGCTTCAAGGAAGGTTGCTACCTCCGGGTCAAGGCCGTTTTGCAGGCGCAGCTCTTTGACCCAATGGGGATTGGGGAGCATGCGCACATCAAACACTAGGTCGGCGTCGGTGGGCACGCCGCGTTTGAAGCCAAATGACTGGATAAGAATGGACATGCTGCCCGAAGCTTCGCCAATCAAGCGTTGGCGCACGGCGTCGCGCAGCTCGTAAATAGTCATCTGGCTGGTATCAAGTACTAACGCAGCATTGCTGGCGATGGGTTCAAGCAGCTCTCGCTCACGTTCGATCGCTTCAGCCAGCGGCATCTGCTCACTGCTCAAGGGGTGCTTGCGGCGGGTTTCACTGAACCGCTTGATAAGCACACTGTCCTGCGCGTCCAGGAATAGTATCGTGCTTTTCACTGTGCTCGGCAGGGCTTCGACGATAGCGCTGAAGTCTTCCAGATTACGCCAGGCATTGCGCGCATCAATACACACCGCAGCGCCGCGGAAATGCTCGAAGCCAGGACGGCTGGCTTCGTCTACCAAAGCCGGAAGCAGGGCGGCAGGCAGGTTATCGATGCAGTAAAAGCCCTCGTCCTCGAGTTGATGCAGGGCAGTACTTTTGCCGGATCCGGAGCGCCCGGAGATAATGACAAGGTGCATAGTGGTTGTCAGTTGTCCCATTGGGTGGCGAGCTTGAACAGCGAACCGTCGTCGGGCGCGCTGCGCAGAGCCTCGCAAAAACGTGATTGGCTGAACAGCCTGGCGATGCGCGCCAGGATATCCAGGTGGGTTTGGTGTGCCTCTTCGGGTACCAGCAAAACGAACAGGATATCGACCGGGAGATCGTCGGGAGCGTCGAAATCTATTGGCTCTTCCAGCGTTACCAGGCAGCCAATGGGCTCGCTACAACGTGCAATGCGGCAATGCGGTATTGCAATACCTGCCCCCAAACCGGTACTGCCCAGGCGTTCGCGAGCGATCAGCTGGGCAAAAATATCGGCTTCCGCCAGGCTGGGGTTGTCATCGCTGACCACCTTTGCGAGCGTCTCGAAGAGTCTTTTTTTGCTGCTGCCAGAGGCACGGCAAACCGTGCGCTCTGGCGTCAGCAGTTCAGAAAGAACATGCATGAAAAATCCCTAGCGGGCTCTCGCCTTTTCCTTGTGCTTGATGAGTTGCCGGTCGAGCTTGTCGGCAAGTGCGTCTATCGCAGCGTACATATCCTCTGAGTCTGCGGCGGCGAACAGATCGGCGCCTGCGATGTGAATACGGGCTTCAGCTTTCTGTACCAATTTTTCAACGGTCAGGATTGCTTCGACTTTGGTGATCTGGTCGAAATGTCGTTGCAGGCGTTCGAACTTACTTTCTACATATTCACGCAGTGCGTCGGTAACCTCAACGTGATGGCCGCTGACATTCAATTGCATATCTGACTCCTTCTTTACGTGAAATCCGGGTGCAGTACCCGGAACCTGTGTGCCGCTTTTTACCGGCGGCTCACCGCCAGCGTGCTTTCAGGCAGCACTCTTCTAGTCTAGACCAATCTCTTGCGCTCGTTCGATGGCGGGATCATGAGAATCTCCCGATACTTGGCGACCGTGCGGCGTGCGACCTGCAGGCCCTGTTCCTCAAGCAAGGTGGCGACTTTGCTGTCGCTGAGAGGCTTGCGGGGGTTTTCGGCGGAGACCAGTTTGCGAATCAAGGCTTTGATTGCGGTAGAAGATGCCTCTCCGCCCTCGGTGGTGCTGACGTGGCTGGAGAAGAAATACTTGAGCTCAAAAATGCCTCGTGGTGTGTGCATATACTTGCGTGTGGTGGCACGTGAAATGGTCGATTCATGCATGTCTATCGCTTCAGCGATATCGTGCAGCACCAGGGGCTTCATGGCCTCTTCGCCCAATTCAAGGAAGTTACGCTGGTGCTCGACAATTTTGCTGGCCACTTTCATCAAGGTTTCGTTGCGGCTGTGCAGGCTTTTGAGGAACCAGCGGGCTTCCTGCAAGTTGTCTTTCAGGAAGGTGTTATCTGCGCTGCTGTCTGCGCGGCGTATCATGCTCGCATAACTGTCGTTGATACGTAGTTTAGGCGCGATGTCTGGATTGAGTTCCACCAGCCAGCGGCCATTGCGCTTGCTGACAAAGACATCGGGGACCACATACTCGGTGGTGTCTTCACCGAAGCCCTGTCCGGGGTTGGGGTCCAGCGTGCGGATCAGGTCGAGCACCGCCCTCAGCTGTACCTCGCTCAGGCGCATGCGGCGCATGATCTGCTTGTAATCGCCGTTGCCGAGTTGAGCCATATGGCGGCTGATCATTAGCCGCGCCTGCTCCAGGCATGGCGTATCTGCGGGCAGCTGCTGTAGCTGCACCAGCAAGCATTCCTGTAGATCCCGAGTGCAGACGCCCGCCGGTTCGAATTGCTGCAGGCAGTGCAGCACGGCAACGATCTCTTCCAGGTCGATGTCCAGCTCGGGTGCCAAAGCGTCGTGAAGGTCATCTACGCTGGTCTGCAGGCGGCCATTGGCATCAGTAGCGTCGATGATCGCCATGGCTATGACGCGGTCGGTGTCCGATAGCCGGGTTAAGTTGAGCTGCCAGAGCAGCTGATCCTGCAGGCTGTCGCGCGCATTGTTGCGGGTGTCAAAATCACCTTCGAAGGCATCGTCGCCTTGTTGGCTGGCCGGAGCGGAGGAGGACGGTAATAAATCGTCCCACTGGGTATCAACGGGGAGCTCGTCGGGCAGTGTATTCGACTGCCAATCCTCGGCGGCCGCGCTGCCATCGCGCTCTTCTCGTTCGCCTCGCTCAAGGCGTTCCATCGAACCATCGCCAGAGGCAAGGTCTTGGTCAAGCCCATCAGGCTTTTGCGCCTCGGACTCATATTCGTCTTCGGCCAGTTCCAGCAATGGGTTGCTATCGAGCGCCTGCTGGATTTCCTGCTGTAGATCCAGCGTGCTGAGCTGCAAAAGCTTGATAGCCTGCTGCAGCTGAGGCGTCATGGTCAGCTGTTGGCCAAGTTTGAGTTGAAGCGATTGTTTCATCAGTGTGCTGGATTCATCCCGGGTACCGCCTCGGGTTGGCTACTGAGCGCAGTGTAGCGCCGGGGTATGCAGGCGTGCAACAGGATGGCGCGAAATTTGCTTGTTAGGCAGGGATGGGCAGGCGAGTAACGAAAGCAAGTCCGTTATAAACGAAAGTGTTCGCCCAGATAGACCTGTCGAACTCGTGGGTTATCCAATACTTCTTGAGCATTGCCTTCGGCGATAATATGTCCTTCACCAACAATATAGGCGCGCTCGCAGATGTCCAGTGTGTCGCGCACGTTGTGGTCGGTGATGAGTACGCCGATGCCCCGTTTGCGCAGGTGGATAATAATGTCCTTGATATCGGACACCGAAATAGGGTCTACACCAGCGAAGGGTTCATCGAGAAGAATAAAGTCCGGTTCGGTTGCCAGTGCGCGGGCAATTTCAACACGACGGCGCTCGCCGCCAGACAAGGCTTGGCCAAGGCTGTTGCGCAGGTGGGTAAGATGGAATTCCTCCAACAGCCGGTCGCAGTGTGCCTTGCGATCCGCTTTGTTCAGGTCGGGGCGCGTTTCCAGGATGGCGAGCAGGTTGTCCTGCACGCTTAGCTTGCGAAAGATTGACGCCTCTTGCGGCAAATAGCCCAGGCCGCGCCGTGCGCGATCATGCATCGCGAGGGAGGTTATGTCTTCCCCATTCAGCTCGATACGCCCAGCATCCGCCGAGATAATGCCCACTACCATATAGAAACACGTGGTTTTACCTGCACCATTGGGTCCCAGCAAGCCAACGATCTGACCGCTGGAAAGTTCCAGCGAGACATCGATGACAACCTTGCGACCGCGATAGGCTTTTGCCAGATTACTCGCCTTGAGTTGTGCCACGCTCATCCTCTTCACGATTTCCCTGCAGGGTGTCCGCGGGAATCACTACTTCTACCCGGCCTCCATCTTCGCGGCGCCCGGCATCTGCCCTAACGCGCTGTTCGGCCATGAAATAGTCGATCGTATCGCCGGTCACAATAGACCCTTCTTGTTCAATACGAGCTTTGCGAATTAGCTTCACCCGCTCTTGCGATTTGAAATACTCAATACTGAGTGCCGCCGCATGGATAATGGCTTTGTCCTGGCTAGGCTGTTGCTGCAAACGGGCCGGGCTGCCCTCCGCAAGAATTCGGTCTGCCGCTTCGGTCTGGTGAAATATGGTCAGTTTATTGGCTTGTATTTGCAGGCTACCCTGCTGCAGGCGAACGTTGCCGGTGTATTCAGTAAAGCCCTGGCGTTCATCGCGCAGCGCTTGGTCTGCACTTATGCGAATGGGTTGCTCGCGGTCACTGGGCAGCGCTTGCGCAGCAGAGGCCAATAGCAGGCAGCTGGCCATTAGCGTGGCGCGCAGCCCATGACGGGCTACGCGACTCCATTCAGGAGCCTTCCGGAACATAAGTACCCTCCACATTGGGTGCCAAGCGTATAGTTTGGCCTTTGAGGTCTGCATACATGCCATCAGCGGTTAGCACGTTGTCGTCCAGAGTAATCTTTACCGGGACTACCGACTTCGCGATGCGCGCTTTTAAATCTACTGTCATGACGCTGGATTCCAGCACCCCGCCAGCTTTGTCGTTAGTCAGCACAACGTCTTGGCGCAGAGTCAAGACGCCGGTGCGGTGCGTTAGCTCGCCGTATTCGGCACTGGCGGACCAGGTTTGGTTGTTGCCGTCATGCGAATAGAAACGGGGTAGCTGCAGTTCAGAGACATCGGTGTCTTGTAAATGTTCCACGCGAGCTGCTTCCATCACCTGCGCGAGTACGCCGTCGATGGCGTAAGTCTGACTGCGTGAGTTTATCAGATACGTTTGCACGATATCGAACTCGCTTGCAGCAGGGGGGCGTTCAAGGGGGCCGCCGCCGGTGCCCAGGTACCAGGTAGACACAACCAGCAGCGCCGCGGCCAGCAGCAAGGTACGCTTGCCGCGCTCCATCAGTGAAAGGCCTCGACCAGGCCATGCCATTGCTGGCGTGCGCGCAGCAGCCATTCTGCGGCCTCGCGCACCGCTCCCGCGCCACCTGCAGCCTGGCTGCACCAGTCCGCCGCTGCCCGCACCTCGCTGACGGCATCGGCCACGGTCAGGCCCAGGCCGGCAGCGCGTATCGCAGCGAGGTCTGGCAGATCGTCACCCATGTAAGCACATTCGTCCAAGCGCAGGCCGAGTTGATCGCAGAGTTCATTAAGTGCGGTCAGCTTGTCCTCACGGCCCTCAATGAGGTTGGCAATGCCCAACTCACGGGCGCGACGCGCCACCATCTCGGAGCGGCGACCAGTGATGATGGCGACTTTCACGCCGGCTCGCTGCAGCAGTTTTATGCCTAACCCATCCTTGATATTGAAGGTCTTCAGTTCCTGTCCATCGCTGCTGTAGGTGATACGCCCATCGCTCAGCACGCCGTCAACGTCCAGTGCCAGCAGCTTGATGGCCAAGGCCGGGTTTGCGCTGGCTGGCATCTCAGGCAATCCCCGCGTGCAGCAGATTCATCAGGTGGACCACGCCGACCATCTGTTCCCCGCGTTGCACCACCAACGCGGTAATCTTGTGTTCTTCCATAATGCGCAGCGCTTCTGCGGCCAGCAGGTTGGGAGCAATGGTTTTGGCGCCGCAGGTCATCAGGCCACCGATGGGCGTATTGCGCACGTCTATATCGGCATCCAGAGCGCGACGCAGGTCGCCATCAGTGAAAATGCCCAGTAGCACGTCGCTGGGCCCGGTGACGGTAGTCATTCCCAAGCCTTTGCGGCTGATCTCCATCAGTGCCTCACCGAGGCGGGTGGTCGCTGTGACCTTCGGGATCGCTGCACCGGTGAGCATGATGTCTTCAACTTTCAGCAATAGCTTCTTGCCCAGCGTGCCACCGGGGTGTGAGAAGGCGAAGTCTTCGGCGGTAAAGCCGCGGGCTTCAAGCAAGGCGATGGCCAGTGCATCGCCCATCACCAGTGCTGTGGTCGTGCTGGAGGTGGGCGCCAGGTTCAGCGGGCAGGCCTCCGTCTCAACCCCGGTGTTCAGGTGCGCGTCAGAGGCTTCCGCCAGCGGTGAGCCCGGGTTGCCGGTCATGCTGACCAGCGGTATGCCGAGCCGCTTTAGCAGCGGCAGCAGCGTAATAACCTCAGGTGATCGGCCACTGTTGGACAGGGCAATTACTGCGTCGTCCAAGGTGATCATACCAATGTCTCCGTGGCTGGCTTCCGCTGGATGCACGTAGAACGCTGGTGTGCCGGTGCTGGCTAATGTCGCCGCAATCTTGCTCGCAATGTGCCCAGACTTGCCCATGCCGGTCACAATCACTCTGCCGCGAACCCCCAGCAACAGCTCACACGCGTGAATAAACCCTTCATCTATGCGGGCTTCCAGTTCAGCGATGGCGTCGCGCTCCATGCGAATGGTGCGCTGCGCCGAGGCAACATGAGCATCGTATTTGTGTGCTGGCATGGCGGTCTGTTAACTCAGCGGGTGCGGTAAAGCCAGTAATAGTACAGCCCGTACACGGCGAGTAACAGTAGGCCCAGAGCGCGGCCAATGTAGGCGTGCCCCTCCGTCCCGGACTTGCGGCGCCCGCGGCTAAGGTAAATGGCGGCGCCCAGCATCAGCGTCATGCCGGCCATGGTCAGATAGTCCCGGTACAGCACCAAGGGATCCAGAACCTGGGTGTCAATCAAGCCGGGAATTGCCATGACCGCCAGCAGATTAAACAGGTTGGAGCCGATGACATTGCCTACCGCAATATCAGCGTGGCCGCGCAGCGCACTGGCCGCGGTAGCGGCGAGCTCGGGCAGGCTGGTGCCGACGGCTACGATGGTCAAGCCGATAATCAGTTGGGACACACCCAGTTGCTCGGCGATATCGGTTGCTCCCCACACCAGCAAACGTGAGCTGGCCACCAGCAGCAGCAAGCCGATGATAAATTTAAGCCAGGCGCTGCTCAGTGCGGCGGTCTGTTGGGGGAGGGTGGCGGCCTCTAGCAGCAGCTCCGGATCTGTTGCTTCTCCGCGCAATATGCCCGCCATGATCAGTGCCAGCGTTGCCAGCATGACCACGCCGTCGAGGCGGGATAGTTCACCGTCGATAAGCAGCACGGACGCCCCAAGCGTGACCAGCAAGAGGGTGGGAAGCTCACGCTTCATGCAACCCGGGTTTATATGCAGAGGGGCGATAAGCAGGGTAACCCCCAGGACGAGCCCGATATTCGCAATATTCGACCCCAGTGCGTTGCCAATGGCCAGAGCCCCGGCATTGGTCAGTGCGGCGGTGAGTGAAACGAGAATTTCCGGTGCCGATGTACCGATTGACACGATCGTTAGCCCGATGATGATCGGCGACATGCCCAGGTTGGCTGCAATTGAGGCGGCACCCGCAATGAAGACATCGGCACTCCAGATGAGAATCACAAAGCCGATGACGATGGCGGCCGTTGCTAACAGCATAAAATGGCAAATCCTGTTAAAGTGGAGGGCTGCAGAGTCGTTGAACTGTAGGCACCATTGCGATGTCGAAAGCAGCTATGGTGTTCGTGATACGAGCTTTGCAAGGGCGCAGTATACAGAGCGCCGGCCAGCATGTAATGACATTCAAGGAATCGGTATGACGCAATTGCTGCAATGGGCTGCCACTTTTTTCCTGGTGGTGACAGTTAACGTTCAGGCTGCCGAGTCGGCGGCATCTGTAGGGCCTCACGAGGTGGTGCGGGTAGCCACAAACCAGGTGATGTCCGCGGTGACCGATGCGGAGGGCTATATGGATAGCGAGCCTGAACGCTTCTATGACAGCTTGGAAGATATTCTGGATGGTGTGGTGGATTTTCGCGGTTTTGCGCGGGGCATTATGGGGCCCTACGCCAGCACTGAACGCTATCGCGCTCTGGATGCCGCAGGCCGTGATCAACTCCGAGAACAGTTGGAACGCTTCACCGAAGTGATGCGTAAAGGCCTCGTGCGCACCTATGGCAAGGGCCTGATAGCCTTCGGTGGCTCACGCATTGAAGTGCCCGATTTGAGTGAAAGCGAAGCCTCCGGGCCTCGCGTGGCGGTGCGTCAGCTTATCTACAGCAACGCTGCAGAGCCTTACGTGCTGGTGTATCACATGGGGCGCGACAGAGACGACAGCTGGAAGTTGCGCAATTTGGTGATCGAGAATGTCAACCTGGGCGAAATTTATCGTAACCAGTTTGAAGCTGCTGCGCGTAAGCATGATGGCAACCTCGACTCAGTCATTGCCGAGTGGGCCACGGTTGGCATCGAGGGTTGAGCTGTAAGTGGTGCAGCGTGTAGCGTGCACTGGTTAGAGTTCTCGCCACTATGCGGATATTCGCCTAGAATGCGCCGCGTAACATGGTTTTGGTCAGTTTTTGGGGAATAATATGATGGACGCGGCAACCGTAACGGCGCTGCTGGAAGCTCATTTGCAAGGCTGCCAGGTGCAGGTTGATGGCGCTGGCAACCGCTATGACATTACCGTCGTAGGTACTGTGTTCGAGGGCAAGCGCCCGGTTCAACGCCAACAGCTTGTGTACGCCGGCTTGGCTGAGCAAATTGCCAACGGCAGCATTCACGCGGTGAATATCCGCACCTTTACCCCCGAACAATGGGCTGCGGGCGCTTGAGCTCGTTTGGCAGGAGTATTTAGTGGATAAGTTGGCCATTCGCGGCGGGCATCGCCTGCAGGGCGAGCTGCGTATTTCTGGTGCTAAAAATGCGGCGCTGCCGATTCTCGCCGCTACGCTGTTAACAGACGAGCGGGTCACTATCAGTAACCTGCCGCACCTGCATGACATCACCACCATGATCGAGCTGCTGGGCTGCATGGGAGTGAAACTCACGCTAGACGACAAAATGGGTGTCGAAGTCGATGCCAGTGATGTTACCGAGTTTTCTGCGCCTTATGAGTTGGTCAAGACCATGCGAGCTTCAATACTCGTGTTGGGCCCGATGGTGGCGCGGTTTGGACGGGCACATGTATCGTTTCCCGGGGGTTGCGCAATTGGCAGCCGCCCGGTCGACCTGCATCTGAAAGGCCTCGAGGCGATGGGCGCGCAGATCACAGTCGATGGCGGTTACATCAATGCTGAGGTGACGGGCCGCCTGAAGGGCGCACGCATTGTGATGGAAACTGTGACCGTAGGTGGCACCGAGAACATCATGATGGCCGCCACGCTAGCTTCCGGGCGTACTGTGATTGAAAACGCTGCCCGCGAGCCGGAAGTTGTGGATCTCGCCGAGTGTTTGATCGCCATGGGGGCTCAGATCTCCGGGCACGGCTCCGATACGATTACCATCGTCGGCGTCGAGCGCCTGCACGGATGTGATTACCGAGTGATGCCCGACCGTATCGAAACCGGTACCTATCTGGTAGCAGCGGCCGCTACGGGTGGTAGCCTGATGTTGCGCGATACCTGCCCGCACACGCTGGAAGTGGTGTTGGCGAAGCTCGAGGATGCGGGCGCGTTAATCGAGCAGGGTGAAGATTGGGTGTCGCTGGACATGCAGGGGCAGCGCCCGCGCGCCGTGAGTATCAAAACCGCGCCTTATCCGGGCTTTCCGACCGACATGCAGGCGCAGTTCACGGCAATGAATGCAATCGCTGAAGGCACTGCGACCGTTACTGAAACCGTGTTCGAAAACCGCCTCGTCCAGACACACGAAATGAATCGTATGGGCGCACACATCGTTATCGAAGGTAATACCGCCATTATCACCGGCCAGCCCGGTTTGCAGGGCGCGCCGGTGATGGCCAGCGACTTGCGGGCGTCTGCCAGCCTGGTGATTGCCGCGCTGGTTGCTCAGGGCGAGACCATTATCGATCGTATCTACCATATCGATCGTGGCTACGAGCGCATTGAAGAGAAGTTGCAAGCACTGGGGGCGGACATCCGCCGCCTGTCCAGCTGAGGTCACCATGCGGCAGCCCTTGACTCTGGCCCTGACCAAAGGCCGAATCCTGCAAGAAACCTTGCCCTTGCTAGCCAAGGCCGGCATTGAGCCGCTCGAGGACATCCATAGTAGCCGCAAGTTGATTTTTGCCACCTCCCGCGACGATATTCAGCTGGTGGTCATTCGGGGTACCGATGTGCCCACGTATGTCCGTCACGGCGCCGCGGACCTGGGCGTAGTGGGTAAGGACATTCTGCTTGAGCATGGAGCGGAGGGCCTTTACGAGCCCCTGGATTTGGGGATAGCCCGCTGTCGCTTGATGACCGCGGGGCCGGTGGGCTGGGCACCATCAGGCGCACGTGTGCGGGTTGCCACCAAGTTTGTGAATATCGCTCGACGCCACTTTGCGGCGCAGGGTGTCCACGCCGACGTCATCAAACTGTACGGCGCAATGGAGTTGGCACCGATGATGAATCTGGCGGATTTGATTGTGGATATTGTCGACACGGGCAACACCCTGCGTGCCAACGGCATGGAGCCGATTGATGAAATTGCCTGCATCAGTTCCCGGTTGATCGTTAACAAGGCGTCGATGCGCGGTCATTATCGGGTCATTCAGGACATCACCAGCCGTTTGGCGCAAGCCGCTGCAGGGGGTTGATATGCAGCGCATGGACACTCGCGATGCGGATTTTGACCAGCGCCTGGAAACTCTGACCGCTTGGGATGAGGCGCTCGACGCGTCCGTTGAAGCGGCGGTTACAGGAATTCTTGCGGATGTGCGCGCAAGAGGTGATAGCGCCCTGCTGGAATATACAGCGCGGTTTGACCAGCTAACCTTGCCTCAAGCGGCTGATCTGGAAGTCCCCCCCGAGCGTTTGCAGCAGGCACTGGCTGCGATCTCTCCGCTGCAGCGCTCTGCACTGGAGCAGGCCGCGGCGAGAGTGCGCAGCTACCATGAGCATCAGCACCAAGCGAGTTGGCAGTACCTCGACAGCGAAGGTAATTTGCTCGGCCAAAAAATTACGCCGCTTGATCGCGTGGGTATTTATGTCCCTGGCGGCAAGGCAAGCTATCCCTCTTCGGTGCTCATGAACGCACTGCCGGCGCAGGTTGCAGGTGTAGGTGAAATCATCATGGTGGTGCCGGCCCCTGGCGGCGAACTTAATGACCTTGTACTGGCGGCAGCGGCCATCGCCGGAGTTGATCGTGTATTCACTGTAGGCGGTGCGCAGGCGGTGGCAGCGCTGGCATACGGTACCTCTACGGTGCCCGCGGTCGACAAAATTGTCGGCCCCGGCAATATCTATGTAGCAACAGCCAAGCGCCAGGTGTTTGGCCGGGTTGGCATCGACATGATTGCCGGACCTTCTGAAATACTCGTGATCTGCGATGGGTCTACCGACCCTGACTGGGTTGCCATGGATCTGTTTTCTCAGGCTGAGCATGACGAAAATGCCCAAGCCATTCTGTTGTGCCCGGATGCGGCCTATATCGAACGCGTTGCTGAGAGTATTGAGCGCCTGCTGCCCTCCATGGAGCGGGCGAGTATTATTCGCGCCTCCCTGGCGGGCCGCGGTGCGTTGGTGTTGACGCGAGATATAGCGGAGGCGGTGGCCTTGAGTAACCGGCTTGCTCCAGAGCATTTGGAGTTGTCTGTCGAGGATCCTGAAGCGCTGTTGCCGGATATACGACACGCCGGCGCCATCTTTATGGGCGCCTACACATCGGAAAGCCTCGGCGACTACTGCGCCGGGCCGAACCATGTGTTGCCAACGTCGCGCACCGCACGCTTCTTTTCACCGCTGGGTGTTTACGACTTCCAAAAGCGCAGTTCGTTAATAATGTGCAGTGAGGCTGGGGTTCAGTCGCTGGGCCGCATCGCCTCAACGCTTGCGCGTGGCGAGCAGCTCACTGCCCATGCTCGCAGTGCAGAGTTGCGTCTGCGCGAGACGGACTAACGCTCACGTTAATCAAGGGTCGAGCCGGTTTATTAACGTCGGCTTGATGACAGGTTAGAGGGTCGGCGAGTGGCGCAGCGTGCCGACAATCGCCCGCAGGTCAATCGACTGCTGGCCGCGCTGCACGGTAATATCAATATTGTCTCCAGGCCTTAGCTGCGCGATGCGGTGCATGGTAATGCGGCCGTCTTGTACCGGTTCCCCGTCGATATGGGTGATAATGTCGCGAACCTGAATTCCGGCGCGCTGTGCGGGGCTGTCTTGCGCCATCGCGGTAACCTCAAGCAACTGCATGCCAGGCTGGCGCTCATTCAACCCTCTCACCGGCGCCACGCTAACGCCAAGCCAGCCGCGAATCACCTCCCCGTAGCGAATCAGGTCTTCCATCACAAATAAGGCCATGTTGACCGGTGTGGCGAGGCTGATGCCGATGCCTGTAGGGGTGCCTCGAGATTGATCAGCGCCGGTATAAATGAGCGTGTTGATGCCTAGTAGCTCGCCACGCGCATTGACCAGAGCACCCCCGGAGTTGCCCAAGTGAATAATGGCATCGGTCTGAATATAGTCCTCGTAAGCAGACAGCTGCAAGCCATAGCGGCCCAGTGCAGAGACAATGCCTTGGGTGACCGAGTGGCCGAAACCCAGGGGATTGCCGATAGCCAGTACGATATCCCCAACGCGTGCAATGTCCGAGTTCCCCAGTGTAATCGGCTGCAGGTCGGGCAGGTTGATCTTGAGAACCGCCAGATCGGTAGCGGGGTCAGTGCCTATCACCACTGCATTGGCCGAACGGCCGTCCTGTAACAACACCTGAATCGCGTCGGCTTCGTGAATAACGTGATTATTGGTAAGAATATGTCCCTCCGCACTCATGATCACGCCGGAACCCAGGGACCGCTCAATACGCTGGCGCTCTGCAGGGGGAGGGTTGGATAGTGCGCTGAACACGTCTGCGGGCAGCGGGTTGCTGCGCGAGGTGATCAGTTTGGCGGTGTAAATGTTGACAACGGCGGGCGTTGCACTGCGTACGGCCGCCGCGTAACTCATCACTGGGTCGCCATTTGCTGTTATTGCAACGCGCGGCAATACCCAGCGGTCAAGAATTAGCAGCGCTGCCAGAAGGCCGGCAATGACGGGCCAGATAAAAAAGCGCAGGCTGTTGAGCATAAGGAAAGCGGCCGTGTGTTGTATCGCCCGGCCATTGTATATGATGGCCTGCCCGACCACAGCCACGAAACCTGACAAATCCCCGGATTTCAGCCTATGCCTGTCGCGCTTAACGACCTTCTTGCTTATTTGCTCCTTATGGGAGAAGTGTCAGAGCCCAAAGTGCACATGGCGCGTGAACAGCCCATTCATTTCGCCGCAGCGGGGCATCACGCCACCGAACGTTTGGTGTGCAGGCGTTGGGCGAACACCCGGCGGGCGGCCCGATTTGATCCGTAACACCATTTTTTTGACATTGATAACCGGGTCAGTTGCTTGCCTGAGTAAGCAGCAAACACGGCCGGGCTTTGCTGTCGGTAAATCGCGGTAAGCTAGCTCTCCTCGACGGGCTGCCGTTTGCGCTCGATGCCAAATTCCTCATTCAACATGCCCTTTTCGCTGGGCGAGGTTTTCGGTGCATAGTCGAGCGGGGGCTGGATTTGTGCAAGATGCGCAGGAATTTCGGTGTCGTCCTTACTGCCCCCTTGTAGCCGTTCCAATGCGACAGGCCCTTTCTCTTGGCACAACGCTTCTGCGCCTGAGGCGAGATGATTGTGGACATTGCGGTAGCTGTCGGTGAGCGCGTTGAGCAGGCCTGCTGTTTGGGAAAAGTGCTCCACGACTTCATTTTCGTAGGCTCGCTTGTCTTGAGTCATCTGGTCCAGCTTGCGTTCAGTGTCACGCAGGCGCTGGCCATCGGCGGACAAACGTCGGCCCAACAACAGGCCAATAGCACCGCCAAGAAGTAGAGCGATAACGCCGATGGTGATCAGAATAGTCAGACTGTACACGTGGATACCTCATTGCTGTCTCTCATGCGAGTGCAGTATACCGCAAACGGGCGCTGACTCTAGCGAGCGCTGCTAAAGCGTTGCCAATGCGGCGTTGCATGGATAAAGTGGCACGCCAAGTTTTCCCCACTAGAGGCCGTACCCCGGCGTGAACAAACCTCAACAGAATCCGTGGCAGCGCTATCAGGCGGATCTGCAGTCACCTGGTTTTTCTCATGATCTTGCGCAAGAGGCCGCGGTGCGTCTGTTGCAGGACGTGTTTGACAGGCTTCTGCGGCGAGAGGAGCACGGTACGCGATGGTGGCAGCGATGGCGGCGTCATCCCCTCGCTCCCGAGCAGGGGCTGTATTTATGGGGCGGTGTGGGCCGCGGCAAAACCTATTTGATGGATACTTTTTTTGAGTGCCTGCCGCTGAAGGCCAAGCTGCGAGTGCACTTTCACCGTTTCATGCAGCGTGTGCACGCGGATCTCCGGCAGCTGGCAGGCAAGAAAAATCCCCTGGAGCACGTTGCGGATAGAATCGCTGCTGAAGCTAAAGTGGTCTGTTTTGACGAGTTCTTCGTCACCGACATCGCTGATGCCATGATCCTTGGCGGCCTCATGGAAGCCTTGTTTGCGCGTGGTGTTACTCTGGTGGCTACGTCGAATATCGTGCCGGCACGCCTATACGAAAACGGGCTTCAGCGGCAGCGATTTTTGCCCGCGATTGCGCTGATCGAGCAGCATACCCGTGTGGTGAATGTTGACGCGGGCGTCGATTACCGCTTGCGCACGCTGGAAAAAGCCGAGCTGTATCACTATCCACTGGATGGCGGCGCGGATGTTAGCCTGCGCCAGAGCTTTGAGCGGCTGGCCCCGCACGCGGCACGTGAAGGCGAAAGCCTGCAAGTCAATGGGCGCGATATTCGCACTCGCAGTGTTGCCGACGACGTTGTCTGGTTTGATTTTGCCGAGTTGTGCCTCGGGCCGAGGTCGCAGAACGACTATATTGAACTCGCCCGTGAATTCCACGCGGTAATACTGTCGGGGGTGCCTGCGCTGGGTGCTGGCAACGACGATGCAGCTCGCCGGTTTATCAATTTGGTCGATGAATTCTACGATCGTAACGTAAAGCTTGTTATGGCTGCTGACAGGCCGCTATTAGACCTGTATGATGGCGCCCGCCTGCGGTTCGAGTTTCAGCGCACCGTGTCACGTTTGCAGGAAATGCAGTCTCACGAGTATCTTGCCAGGGAGCATCGTCCCTAGGCGTCGTTGAATCTGTTGGTAATTAGAATTTTTAGCAGTGCTTGAAAAGCTGGGCGCGAAGCAGTAGTATTCGCGCTCTCGAAATTGGAGCCCTCCAAGAGGCGTTTATTCATGAAAACTTTCAGTGCCAAAGCCGAAGATGTGCGCCACGACTGGTTTGTCGTCGACGCCTCAGGCAAAACCCTCGGGCGCCTGTCCAGCGAAATCGCCCGCCGCCTGCGCGGCAAGCACAAGGCTGAATTTACTCCCCACGTCGATACCGGTGATTATATCGTGGTGATTAATGCGGAGAAAATTCATGTGACCGGTGCCAAGGCCAAAGATAAGATGTACTACCATCACACCGGGTTTATTGGTGGGATCAAGTCCATCTCGTTTGAGAAGCTTATCGACAAGGCGCCTGAGCGTGTCATCCAGACGGCGGTGAAGGGCATGCTGCCCCGCAACCCGCTGGGTCGTGCCATGTTCAAGAAGCTGAAGGTATACGCGGGCGCAGAGCATCCGCATACCGCGCAGCAGCCGCAAGCATTGAACATTTAACGGAATTATTCCTATGTCAGTAACCCAGTACTACGGAACCGGCCGCCGCAAGACCTCAACGGCGCGTGTTTTCATCAAGACCGGTGGCGGCAACATCACGGTCAACAAGCGCCCTCTCGACCAGTATTTTGGCCGTGAAGTGGCGCGCATGATTGTTCGCCAGCCGCTTGAGTTGGTCGAGCTTGCAGACAAGTTCGACGTGAATGTGACAGTCGAAGGCGGTGGCAGCTTCGGCCAGGCAGGCGCCATCCGTCACGGTATCACTCGCGCACTGATGGACTACGACGAAGCACTGCGTGGCGCACTGCGGCGGGCGGGTTATGTTACCCGCGATGCACGTGAAGTGGAGCGTAAGAAAGTGGGTTTGCGCAAAGCGCGCAAGCGTCCGCAGTACTCCAAGCGCTGAGTGTGCGGTTGGCCGAACGGGCCGGCTGCAGTGTTTCGAGAACGTCCGGTTTGGTTTGCAGGCCGGGCGTTTTTTTGTGCTGAAAAAACAGCCAGTTAGCTGCAATTCCCCCGCTCTTTTTGGGGCTTTATGTTGCCAGCAACGGGCAAACTCATTACTATTTGCAGCATTTTTTGCAAAGTCGTCACCTGCGCTTGGAAACGTCAGTATTCGAGCCGGTAATCAGGAGTAAAGAGCATGAGTAGCGATGGCGTGAACACCGGCAGGAGGCGTTTCCTGACGGCCGCAACGAGCGTAGTCGGCGTTGCGGGCGCGGTAGGTATTGCGGTGCCCTTCGTGGGATCCTGGAACCCCTCAGCCAAGGCCAAGGCCGCTGGTGCGCCTGTCAAGGCCGATATCAGCAAACTGGAGCCGGGCCAGATGGTTGTGGTGGAATGGCGGGGTAAGCCTGTCTACGTTGTTCATCGCACTGAAGCTCAGCTCGCTAGCCTGGATCTGTTGACCGGCGAATTGAAAGATCCTGAGTCGTTGGTTTCAAGCCAACCAGACTATATCGAAGGTGCGGCGCGAGCGCTGCGGCCTGAAATGCTGGTGGTTGAAGGCCTGTGTACCCATCTTGGCTGTGCTCCCAAGTTCCGGCCGGAGGTTGGCGCCGCCGATTTGGGTGGCGATGCGTGGCTTGGCGGTTTTTTCTGCCCCTGCCATGGTTCAAAGTTCGATCTGTCCGGGCGTGTCTACGCTGGCGTCCCGGCGTCCACCAATCTGGTGGTGCCGCCGTACTCCTATGAGACTGAGTCGGTTCTGGTTATTGGCGTGGACACGGAGGCAGCCTGATGATCAATATGTTGGTAGGATTGCGCGATTGGGTAGATGAACGCCTGCCGATCATGCGCGCGTGGAATACTCACATGGGCCAATACTACGCGCCTAAGAACTTTAATCTCTGGTATTACTTTGGCTTCCTCTCGTTATTGGTGTTGGTGAATCAGCTGCTTACCGGCATCTGGTTGACGATGAACTACACGCCCAGCGCGGAGGAAGCTTTCGCCTCCGTTGAGTACATCATGCGTGATGTCGATTACGGTTGGATACTGCGTTATATGCATTCCACCGGCGCCTCTGCTTTCTTTGTGGTGGTGTATTTGCACATGTTCCGGGCACTCATCTACGGTTCTTACAAGAAGCCGCGTGAGCTGATCTGGGTGTTCGGTATGCTTATTTTCGTCGTGTTGATGGCCGAAGCCTTCGTAGGCTACGTGCTGCCTTGGGGGCAGATGTCCTACTGGGGTGCGCAGGTGATTATCTCACTGTTCGGCGCTATCCCTGTCGTTGGCGACGACCTGGTGACGTGGATTCGCGGCGACTACCTGATTTCCGGCGTCACGCTGAATCGATTCTTTGCACTGCATGTCGTGGCGCTGCCTATCGTTTTGCTCGCCCTGGTTGTGCTGCACCTGCTGGCTTTGCACGAAGTGGGTTCGAACAACCCTGACGGTGTTGATATCAAGAAAACCAAGGGTCCGGATGGTATTCCGCTCGACGGCGTAGCCTTCCACCCTTACTACACGGTGCACGATCTTCAGGCGATCGGCGTGTTCTTGTTCATCTTCTGTGGCATCATGTTCTTCATGCCGGAAATGGGCGGATTCTTTTTGGAATACGCCAACTTTGAACAAGCTGATGCACTGAAAACTCCGAATCATATCGCCCCCGTGTGGTACTTCACCCCCTTCTATTCGGTGCTGCGTGCAGTGCCGGACAAGTTCTGGGGTTTTATTGCCTTCGCAGCCTCGGTCGCGATTCCGTTCCTGCTACCTTGGTTGGATCGCAACCCGGTTAAATCCTGGCGCTACCGAGGTAACCTGAACAAGGTGATGCTGGTCTTGTTCGTTGCCTGCTTCCTGATCCTCGGTGTGTTGGGTGTGAAGTCGCCCACCCCCGAGCGCACAGTGCTGGCGCAGATTTGTTCAGTGTTCTACTTCGCCTTCTTCCTGCTGATGCCTATTTGGTCCACCTTGGATAAAACCAAGCCAGTGCCAGAACGGGTGACCATGGACGGCGGTATTGGCTTCTGGGGCAGTATTGCTGGCTTGGCGATCATTCTCGCCTTGACTATTTTGCCGCTGAAGGCCGTGGGCGCCGCTGGTGAGTACAACTGCGGTTCCATTCCTTGCGATGAAATCAGCGTGAATCCTCATGACAAGGAATCACTGCAGAATGGCGCCAAGGTTTTTATGAACTATTGTATGGCCTGCCATTCGCTGCAATACGCACGTTATAACCGTACGGCGGCAGATCTGGGTATCCCTGAAGATTTGTTCAGCGAGAACCTGATCTTTGACCCCGCAGTGCGCATTGGGTCGTTGATGGAAAACGCGATGGACGACCGTTTGGCCAAGGTCTGGTTTGGTGCAGCACCGCCAGATTTGACGTTGATTTCACGCGCCCGTCAACCGGAGTGGCTGTATACCTATTTGCGCACGTTTTACCTGGATGAAAGCCGTCCTTACGGCGTGAATAACAAGGTGTTCAAGGATGTGGGCATGCCGCACATCCTGCTTGAGCTGCAGGGTTTGCAAACCTGCGCTATGGGCCCTTCCAAGGCCCATAATGGGGGGGTCCGCCGTGATCCTCTGACGGGCGAGCCGCTGCTGGAAGAGCCCTGCGGTCAGTTCGATCTGGCGCAGGAAGGGTCGATGTCGCCTGAAGAGTTTGATGGCGCGATGTATGATCTGGTGAATTTCCTGGCCTACACCGCTGAGCCGAGCGCCGCTGACCGGCAGCGCATCGGTGTGTATGTTTTGTTGTTCATCGTGCTGTTCTTTATTTTTGCGTGGCTGCTGAATCGCGAATATTGGAAAGACATACACTGATACGCCCCCGGGGCCGGCGTCTTGCCGGCCTCCCTCACTGTTCTGGATTGCACTATGAAACGAGCTGATGACAACGCAATGGGTGTGGTGGCGAAACGATCTTCCATGACCTTTTTTTCCGACAGTACCAGCCAGTATAGCCACCGGGTACGTATCGTACTCGCTGAAAAAGGTGTCACTGTTGATATGATCGAGTCGGACAGCGCTCATCCGCCGGCTGAGCTGGCTGATCTGAATCCTTACAATTCTCTGCCAACGCTGGTTGACCGCGACCTTGTGCTGTATGAATCCAAGGTCATGATGGAGTATCTGGACGAGCGGTTTCCGCACCCCCCGCTGTTGCCGGTGTATCCGGTAGCACGTGCTGAAAGCCGCCTGTATATTCACCGGATTGAAAAAGACTGGTGCTCTCTGGTCGACTCTATTCAGCATTCGCGCAGCGACAATGTAGTGAGCAAAGCGACTAAAGAGCTCCGCGATGGCCTGGTAGGCATTGCACCCATCTTTGCTGAAAAACCGTTTTTCATGAGTGAGGAGTTCACTCTGGTGGATTGTTGTTTGGCCCCTATTTTGTGGCGCCTGCCTTCACTGGGGATTGATGTGCGCCCAGGTAAGCAAACCAAGCCACTATTGGCTTATATGGATGCGCTGTTTGGCCGTGAGTCATTCCAGGAAAGCCTCTCCGAGCAGGAGCGCGAGATGCGCCCTTAGGGCGCTCTGAGCTGAGCCGTGAGCGATGATACTCCCACAATGACCCCGAGCCGCCCGTATATCATGCGGGCCCTGTACGAGTGGATCGTCGATAACGACTGCACGCCGTATTTGCTGGTAGACGCCAAGCGGCCCGGCGTCGAGGTGCCCACGCAGTACGTGAAGGATGGGCAGATTGTGTTGAATATCAGCCCGAGCGCCGTTGTAGAGCTCTTGGTAGGTAATGAGTGGATCAGCTTTAATGGCCGTTTCGGCGGTGCTCCAACCGATATTCTGCTCCCCGTCGGCGCTGTGTTGGGGATTTACGCACGGGAAAATGGGCAAGGCATGGTGTTTGAGCCTGAGATCTCCCCGGAGCCTCCCAACGATCCGCCAGATACTGGCGGTGGTTCTGCCGGCTCAAAGTCGGAGGGGCGCCCGGCGCTAAAAATCGTTAAGTAGCGCCGTGCCCCCGGGGGTATTGCGTTGTATTCAGGGCAGAGTTTCAAACAGCTGCACCACGCGGGTAACGCCGGACACTGAGGCGGCCACGTCAGTTATTCTTAGCGCTTCTTCTTCCGATACCAAGCCCATCAGGTACACCACGCTGTTTTCAGTCACCACCTTGGTGCGAACCCCGGGTGTGTCCATATTGGCCAGCAGCCATGACTTGATCTTGGTGGTAATCCAGGCGTCGCTGGTGCGAACAAGGGCCCCGGTAGGGGCCTCTAAGTCAATTTCGTTATAGATGCGCCTGACCCCTCGTATCTTGCGGACTTCCTCGGCGGCCTGAGCCTTGAGTTCAGGTGTACCGACCTGCCCGGCGAGCAACACAAAACCGTTGTAACTAACGGCAATCAGATGGGCGTCATCAAACGCCGTGTTTGCGGCATGGATGTTGACGATGGCCTTTATCTCGATGCTTTCATCCTCAAGCCGCTGTGCCATGGTACGTTGATCGGGCTGGTCCTCAATCGAATCCGCTTCAACCGTTGCCAGAATACTGCCACAACCGGCGAGTAGCAGGCTGGCGAGGAAGATAAAAAGTGGTGCAATCTGTTTCATGGTCAGTTTCCGTTGTAGTTACCGAACAGGCTGCGGTCAATCAGCTCGCAAAGCAAGTGAATAACCACCGTGTGTAATTCTATCACCCGCGGCCGGCGTGCAGCGGGGCATTGAATCGAGACATCTGTACTCCTGAGCAGCGCGTTGAAAGCGGTCTCTGCGGCATTGGACAACACAACTACCGTGACGTCTCTTTCTTGTGCCGCCTCAACGGCGCGCAGCAGGTTGCCAGCCACAGTGGCGCTACTGAAACAAACGAGTGTGTCGCCGGGCTGCCCCAAAGCACGTATTTGGCAGGCCCATAGTTCGTCGATGCCCCGTTCACTGGCGATACCAGTGAGGCTTGCGCTGTCTGCTGCCAGCGCAAGCGCGGGCAGCGCGGGGCGATCTTGCTCAATGCCTGCCAGCAACGCCGTGCAGAAAAGTTGGCTCAGGCTGGCATCAACACCATTGCCGCAGGCCATGATTTTCCCTTCCTGCAGCAGTGTGGCGACCAAGCTGGCAGCGGCCCGCTGTATCGGATCGGCCAAGTCGTCTATCGCCATCGCAAGGGCGCTGATCGTTTCTTGAACGGTATCGGCGATAAACCCGTAGTTGTCATCCATGTGCAATATCCGCGGGGTGAAAGTCAGGCGCAAAACGCGGCACGTATCCACTGTGGCGCTGAATCAGCTGCCGATTGTCGCGGGTCAAAGCCAAGCACGTCAAATCGGCAGGAGTTACCTTGCCAGCAGGCATTGCGTTGCAGGAACACGTTTGCAGTGCGCAGCAGCTTTTGTTGTTTGCGGCGGTCCACTGAGGCTGCCGCTGAGGCAAACCGCGGGTTGCTGCGCGAGCGAACCTCGACAAACACGAGCTGCACTCCGTCCAGAGCAATGATGTCGATTTCGCCCACTTTGCAGCGAAAATTGCGCTGTAGTATGCGCCAGCCCCGCGCTTGCAGCCAGTGGGCTGCGGTGTCTTCATAGTGACGCCCCTGCGTTTGCATGCTGCTGTCCTCCGGTTCCGGAGACAGTGTACGTTAGGGGCGTGCCAGATTGCTGCCATCAAAAACCGCCAAAGCGGGCTCTCGCAACAAGCGCAGGCCCGGATCCAGGCGCAGTAGCCCTGTGTCGCCGCGCAGCAGTGCGTCCGCCCCGGCCTGCAGCTGGGCAAAGCGAGACTGCACCAGCCATGCATCCGCACCCAGTGCATTTAGCCGTGATAAATTGTCACTGCCGGTGTCCCCGGCGGCGATGGCTACGCGCAGCCCCGGGCTACTCCCCAGCAACCACGGTAGCTCAACCAAGTGGGTCCCATTGAGGTCCCGGTCACGCGCGTCGGGAACGCCGCTGTAGATACTCGACGTCGCATACACGGGCACCTTGCCTGCGTAGTGAAACGCCAGCAGCGGTTTCAGCGAGCGTGCCTCGGCGGGGGAGTCGGCGAGCAAAAATACGACATCAAAATCTTCTCTGCGACGCGGGGTGAACTCGACATTGGTTGCCAGCATGCTGCGCATGCTTGCTGCCCGCTGCTCACTTGCACTGAGGTTTAAGGCGTTTTTAATGTTGTCGGAATACGCCTCGGCGCTGCTATAGCTTGCGGTGCTCACCACGCTACCGCCCAAGGCGGCCCAGCGCTCGCGCACTATCTCCTCCAGCCGAGCGCCGCGTTCACCCGATGGCCGCAGCACCAACGCTTGTCGAGCGCCCTGGCCGAAAGCCAGCTCGGCAATACGTTGCGCATCATCCTCCGGGGTCAGAGACAGCTGCACCAGTGCGCTCCCGCCTTGGAGCGCTGTGTTGTCCGTGCGGTTCAGCGCCAATATTGGGACTGATCGCTGTGCCATGGCTCCTAGTTCAGTGACCGACTCCTTGCTCAGCGGTCCTATCACGATCTCAGCGCCTTCGGCGACTGCCTGCGCGTAGGCAGCGGTGGCGGATTCGAAGGTTGTGGTGTCAATGAAGCTGATGGCGTGAGCCGTCTCACCCCGAGCGTTGGCGGCAAAGTAATGCGCCAGGTAGCCGTCTTGCACCGCCCGTGCTGCCGGTGCGAGGCGGCCGCTGAGGGGCAGTAGGAGGGCAACCTTGTTCGGCCCCCGAGCCAATTGCGCGATGTACTCCAATCCCCCGGGAAGTGGTGTGGCAGCTGCGTGTGCAGGGTATTGTTCACGCCATTGCAACAGGCCCTCGCGCAAAGCCGCGACGCTTTGCGCGCCCCGATCCAGTAGCGTCAGCTCCAGCCAGCCGCGCCAGTCACCTGGCTCGGACTCCAGCAGTGCCGCTGTCAATTCAGCCTCACTGGCACGGTTCAGATTTTTCCACACGTCCCGGCGCAGCTGCGCATCAGGTGGCTGATTCGCCAGTATATCGGCGCCCAGGCGGGCGCTGGTTAGCCACTCTCCGCCTAGCTGCGCCAACTCCAGGGCGAAGCGCATCTGTTCAGCTTGCAGCGCCTCGGGCGCCGCCCGCAACCCAGAGGCTGTAAGCAGCGCGCGCGTCTGCGAAAGGTCTCCGCGCAGGAATGCGGAACGTGCGAGCAAGAAAGTTTTACGCGCATCGTCCGCCGGTTCAAGGTTCAGCGGCAGCTGCGAGAGGGCTTGGTCTGCTGCCATCCAGTCGAACGTGTCCAAGGCCGCTCTGGCTTCTGTAAACGTGGCGTCCCATCGGCTGGCTGGCATCACTGCAGGCACATCCGGCGTGGCCTCTGGTGCTGCTTCTGCCACTGTATCCATGGCTAGCGGGGGGGCGGGCTCGGGTGGTGCCGTCGTGCACGCGCTGGCCAGTACGACCAGTGCCGCTAACGATAGCCTTTTTGCATAAGCGCAGGGCAAGGTGATTGTGCTCGTCATGGTATCCTTCGGGCTGCAAGGGGATGGTTGCCAGTAGCGGCGCCGTCCAAGCTTGGGTGAATCATACAAGGCCAAGGGTGACCAGTGGAATCCGGACTATATGTTGTTGCCACGCCAATCGGCAACTTGGGAGACATTACAGCGCGTGCGCTGGAAGTGCTGAGGGCCGCAGATCTCATTGCGGCTGAGGATACACGGCATACCTCCCGCTTGCTGCAGCACTTCTCGATTGCCTCGCCCCTGTTTGCTTATCACGAGCACAGCGATGCCCGCGCGCAACAGCGTATTATGGCCTGTATAGCCGGCGGTGGTGTGGTGGCTTTGGTGTCGGATGCGGGTACCCCGCTGATCTCCGACCCGGGTTATCGGCTGGTGCGCGAAGTACAGGAGGCAGGGCACCGTGTAGTGCCATTGCCCGGCCCCTGCGCGGCCATCGCGGCACTCAGTGCCTCCGGTTTGCCCACCGACCGCTTTTTATTCGAAGGTTTTTTGCCGGCCAAGGCGGGTGCGCGTACTCGGCGCTTGCAAGACCTCGCCTCAGAGTCTGCAACACTGGTTTTTTATGAAGCGCCGCACCGCGTGGCAGACACCCTCAATGACATGGTGGCCACGCTGGGTGAACAGCGTGAGGGCCTGTTGGCCCGCGAGCTTACAAAAACGTTTGAAACGCTCAAGCGAGCCTCGCTCGGCGAGCTGGCGAGTTTCGTTGCCGCTGATAGTAACCAGCAGCGGGGCGAGATCGTGCTGGTGGTGAGTGGGCAGCGTGAGCGTGATGACACCCTCTCGGCAGATACTGCACGTCTGTTACAGCGCCTTGCGCAAGAGCTGCCGGCGAAACGGGCGGCGGCGGTGGTCGCCGAGTTGACCGGGTTGCGGAAGAAGCAGCTGTATGACTTTTTGTTGGAGCAGCGGTAGGCGGCCCGCTGGGCCGCTGCGTCGCTCCGGGGCCCGGAGGCTCTTTTTGCTCCACTGCGGGCGCATGCGACTCGCTAACCGTGTTTCTTCTTGCGCTGCCGTCCGGCGGCTG
>JANQUV010000004.1:49044-51176 GCA_030730585.1 Haliea sp. | reverse complement strand
GCACTGCACAACACTCTGCGTCTAATGCGCGAACGCAACCCGGTGTGCCCTGCACTGTTCGGCGGGCAACCGGCCTTTCTGATAAGCGGCCACGCGGCACTGGCAGAGGCCTTTCGTGACAATAGCCGCTTTCCACCCGCCGATGCCTACCGCATCACCATCGAACCCGTGCAGGGGGTGACCTTTCAGACCATGGAGGGGGACCAGCACCGACTGTATCGACGCCTCGCCACGCCGGCGTTTCAATCGCGTGTTGTCGAAGCCATGGAACAAGAGGGCCTGGCGCGTATCGCACACGAGCTGATTGACCGGCTAGGCAATGAGCGCAGCGGAGACTTCGCCCACGCCTTTACACACCGCGTGGCGTTCGCCGTGATCAGCCGTATGCTCGGTATCCCTACCGACCGGGAGGATGTTTTCCGCGACTGGGCGGTGGGCTTTCTCGAATTCCCGCGGGATCCAGAACACTCGCGCCAATGTGCTGAACACATCACGCAATACCTGCTACCCATCCTGGCCCAGCGCAGGCGGGAGCCCCGCGACGACATTCTTTCCGGGCTCATCGCAGCGGAGGTGGAAGGGCGCACACTCACCGACGAGGAAATCCTCGCCCATATCCGCCTGTTATTCAGCGCAGGGGCCTCCACCACCACGGATGCCCTTGGCAACCTGGTCTACACATTGCTGGAGAAGCCGGAACGCTGGCAGGCGCTGTTAGCCGAACCGGCGCTACGCGCCGGGGCTATTGAGGAACTGCTGCGCTGGGAAACACCGGTAGCGGTTTTACCGCGACTGTCAGCACCCCATACAGTTGAGCTCCATGGCACGGAGATTCCCCCTGCCACATTTTGTCTGTTTGCTACTGCCGCGGCTAACCGCGACCCTGCTGTGTTTGATAATCCGGACGTGTTCGACATGCGACGGGACAGCAGCAAGAAGCTGCTCAGCTTCGGCCCCGGGCCACGCCTGTGCCCAGGCATGCACCTGGCGCGCAGGCAACTGGCAGTGGCGCTGGATGTGATACTGGAGCGCTTGCCCGGTTTACGTTTGCTGGAGCCTGCGAATGCCGTGCCGAGAGGCGCCATTCTGCGCGGGCCGGCGCGGCTGGAGGCGAGGTGGTAGGGGGATGTCGGAGGTGTTGAACCCGAAATCCATCTTTCTACCGGAACTATCAATTATATGCCCGACTGTCGGTTCTCCGGTGTCATCAGTAAAGGATGTCTCAGGTACAGACCCAGGCGTAAATGGTCGGTGTGAGAGGATTCGAACCTCCGACCCCTTCGTCCCGAACGAAGTGCGCTACCAGGCTGCGCTACACACCGAGATTTTGAGGAGGGCAAATATACCAGAGGCCCTCACGGGAGCCAATAGTACGTCTTTTTGCTGCACTGGCGACTTCCTGCAGGCAAGAAAACGCCTCAAGTACTGACAATCTCAGTAGATCCCGGCCCACTTGGCAATGAGTTGGCTCAGCAAACTGAAGCCCACCACAACCACTAAAAGCAGCATTAGCAGCCGTATTGGCTTGAAGGGTTTACGTTCTACCGAATTGACCCCGGTGGTGATAAATGCATCCACTTTGGCCTGATCTTCTGGATACAGGCGAGGCTGGTGTTCCGACTGCACACTTTCCTCCGACATCACATGCTCCCACTGATAAGCTTTGTATTGTCCTCGCTCAGTGACGAAAAGTCACCTGCCTGCCGTGGTCTTGACCACATTGCACACTCCGGCGGCTAAGCTGCCGCCGGATGCTACTGCGTCAGCCTGCTACGTCGAACAAGGCCTCGGGCATCTCCATGAGGTTTTCGGCGCCTGACATTAGCGCCTGTTTGTGTGCGAGGGTGCGAGGCAGAAGACGGTCAAAGTAGAAGCGCGCCGTCATCACCTTGGCGTGGTAAAACGCGGTGTCGCCCTCAGCTGCTTCGATCTTCTGCCTTGCCAGCACCGCCATGCGGGCCCAAAAGTAGGCCAGCGTCACGTAGCCGCTGTACATCAGGTAATCGACGGCCGCAGCGCCCGCTTCGTCCGGGTTTTGCATCGCCTTCTCACCGATCTTCAGCGAAAGCTCCAACCAGTCGTCTTTGTAGGACTTGAGCACAGCAATAAACTGGGCGTCTGCCTCTTCGGTA
>JANQUV010000004.1:0-48944 GCA_030730585.1 Haliea sp. | reverse complement strand
GACAATTCACCGTGCGCCAGGCCCTGAATCGCTGTGCCGATTCGCGCCGTGTTCATAAACGTGAACATGGCGTTGAGGCCACGGTTGGGCGGGCCAATCAGGTAGCCTGTGGCACCGTCAAAGTTCAGCACACACGTCGCCGATGCCTTAATGCCCATCTTCTTTTCGATGGATGCGCAGTGCACACCGTTACGTTCGCCCAGGCTACCGTCATCGTTGACGTTAAATTTGGGCACTATGAACAGCGAAATACCCTTGGTGCCTGCAGGCGCATCGGGCAGACGTGCCAGCACGATGTGCACGATGTTCTCCGCCATGTCGTGCTCGCCGGCGCTGATGAAGATTTTGGTGCCGGAAATGGCGTAGCTGCCGTCTGCGCGGGCCTCTGCCTTGGTGCGCAGCAGGCCGAGGTCACTGCCGCAGTGAGCTTCCGTAAGGCACATGGTGCCAGTCCAGCCGCCTTCAATCAGGCGCGTCAGGTACTTTTGCTTCTGCGCTTCGTCACCGTGTTCTTCAATGGTTTTGATGGCCCCGTGGCTAAGCCCGGGATACATCAACCACGACCAATTCGCAGTACCCGCCAGTTCGTTGGCCACAATACCCATCAGGTCGGGCATGCCTTGGCCACCGTAGGCCTTATCGGCGGCCAGTGCCGGCCAGCCGTTTTGCACAAACTGGTGATAGGCTTCGGGGAAGCCTTTTGGCGTCGTCACAACACCGTCTTTCCACGTGCAGCCTTCGTCATCACCGGAATCATTTAACGGCGAGAGCACGTTCTCCGCAAACTTGGCGCCTTCCTCAACAATGGCGTCCATCAATTCCTGAGTCGCCTCTTCATAGCCCGGCAGGCGCTGGTAAAGGGCTTCGGACTCCAGCAACTCGTTCATCACAAACCGGATATCCCGGAGTGGCGCTTTATACTGTGGCATGTTACTACCTCTGAATGCAGACCGGCTCATGTGGTCGGCGATCACATTTTGCTCAAATCACCGCGGAAGTCAAATCTCTTTTATCAGCTCTGTGCCACTCGCGGGGGGCGGCAGCGGCGATGAATGAGTCAGGAGGGGGCGGGGTTTCACCCAAACGACATTATAAAAGTGCTTTTACATCAAGGTATTGCGCAGCGACAACCGGATCAAAAGGCGATAAGTATGGCAGCTCACCCAGCAACGGCGCGGGCAACCAATGGCGCAAAGTGTCCACATTTTCTTCATGGCATACCATGCGCTCACCTGGCTGATTGGCCACCCAACCGGCCAAACGCAGGCCATCTGAGCGTATCGCCTCAGCCGTTAGCAGCGCATGATTGATGCACCCCAAGCGCATAGCGACCACCATAATCACATCGCTTCCGAGCGCCACCGCCAAGTCAGCCAGCGTTTCCCGCGGGCCCAGAGGTACGCGCCAGCCGCCGGCACCCTCTACCAGCGTGAGGCCGGCACCACCGGCAAAAACGCCCCGACAGAGGCCCGCCAAACGTTCAACCTGCAAGCGCCGGCCAGCTTGCGCAGCTGCAATATGCGGCGCGATGGCCGGTTGCAGCGCCACCGGATTGATTTGTTCGTAGGCTAATGCCGTGTTCATCGCGGCCTGCAATGCCAGCGCATCGTCATTGCGTCTCTGCTCGTCACAGCCCGCGGCAACCGGCTTGACGGCAGCAGTGCGCAGGCCAAGCGCGCCTGCCCCCTGCAGCAGTGCGCAACTGACTGCCGTTTTGCCCACTTCAGTGTCGGTGCCGGTCACAAAATAAGTGCGCTTCATATCTTCTCCAAATGCCCGTAGATCACATCGTAAGTCGCGGGCAGGCCCTCGGGTTCCCGCCAATCTTCATAGGCCTGCATCATCGCTGCCAGCCGCTGTCGGCCAGTAAGGCCCGCTGGCCGCTGGCTGTTCATATTATGTGCCCCCAGGGTTTTCAGCTCATGCAGCAGTTCGGTCACTTTGCGGTAACGCAACACGATGCGTTCGCTGCGTAAGGTGAGACGCACGCCCTGTGTTGCCGCGGCCACGGCCTGCAATACCTCGGCTGGCAAGAAGTCGTTGACGTGCTGGCCACCATCAGCGGCCGCCCAAGACGCACGCAATTCCTGCAAAGTGGCGGGCCCCAAGGAACTAAAGTAACAGCTCCCCCCCGGCGCCAGTACGCGGCCCAGTTCTGTAAAAAGAACACTCGGGCGATAGCACCATTGAAACGCCAGGCTGCTGAAAATGACATCAATGGAGCCCTCCAGGAGAGGTAACGACTCCGCATCACCGGCTACCCAAACGGTGCCCTGTGGATGCTGTTGTCGGGCCCACGCAAGCATGCCCTGAGCAAGGTCAAGCCCCAGATAGGCCGCCCCGGCGTAGCGTGCCATCAGGTGTGGCTGAAAAAAGCCCGTGCCACAGCCCAGGTCCAACACGGTGGCGGGGCTATTGCCACTGCTACTGCTCTCACCAGTGCCGCCGTCGCTCGCGTTGTCGTTACTGGATATATCGCGAAGCAGGCGCTCACCCACATCACGCTGCAGCGCGGCGACGCTGTCGTAGCGTGGCGCCGCGCGGCTAAAGGATTGGGCTATCGCCTGCTTACTAACCGGGGCCGGCTCCGCATGGGCCGCCCCGGCGAGGGCCGCCCCAACAAATACAGCCAGGGCATCGGCCAAGGCGACAGGCGTCTGCGCAGGCACTGCGTGGGGCGCCCCCGCAAGCATCTGCACCGAGGCACCGGGGGTGTTGGCGAGCAGATCACTGAGAGCCTCAGCGGCCCCTTCCGGCACTAGCGCATCACATTGCGCCAGCAAGTGTTGCTGCGGACATGTCAGCGCGGGCAAAAGGCTGTGAGTATCCAGCTCAGCAAGCCATTGCAAGCCTCTGGCGAGCGAAGAGGGGCTCCAGTCAGCACTCTGTGCAACCCACTCGCGCGCCAGCGTCGCGGCAGTCGCGCCACCTTGGGACTGCAACACCGCAAAACGCCGCAAGGTGCGCGCCGCATCGGCTGCAAGGCTCGCCTGAAAACCGCCCAACGTAGCGGGGGGCACGCCTGGCCAACTGCCATCAGCGGTAAAACGCGGATTGCTGGCAACAGTGACCAGCCCCGCGACACGCTGAGGGGCGCGTGCGGCCAGAACAGTGGCCAACTGCCCACCCAGAGACCAGCCCACGTAGTAGGCACGGGCTGGCGTAAGCGCAAGAATATCGTCGAGCACACTCTGCAAGCCATCGTCACCAGCGTTAGCGACTGCACTCACAGCTGACACCGCAGCCGGGCGCCAGTCAATCAGGGTGACATTTGCCCACATACGCAAAAAAGCCAGCACTGGCCGCCAGCATGCGCTGCTGCTGGCCCAGCCGTGCAATAACACAAGCTCAGCACGGGGCTGGCCTTGTGCCGGAAGAAACTCACAGCGCGCTTGGGGGTCAGGCACCCTGCCAGCACTCCGTCAACGCATCCAGTAACCTGACTACTTGCGCCGGCGTGTGTGCCGCACTCAGCGTAATGCGCAGCCGCGAGGTGCCTGCGGGAACCGTCGGCGGGCGAATGGCGCTGATCAACAGGCCGCGCTCACGCAAGCGCTGGCTGAGCTGCAGGGCGCGTTCAGGCTCGCCCACCAGCAAGGGTTGTATCGCGCTGCTGGAATCAAGCAGAGGTAATCCGCACTGTTGCGCGCCGTGGCGAAACTGAACAATCAGGCTATTGAGATGATCGCGGCGCCAAGCCTCTTCGTGTAGCACCTGCAACGCAGTCAGGCTAGCCGCCGCCAACGCCGGCGGCATGGCCGTGGTGTAAATATAATTGCGAGTCGACTGAATAAGCGCCTCGATGAGCAGTTCACTGCCCGCCACAAAGGCACCCGAAGTACCCAGAGCTTTGCCCAGTGTCGCCATCAGTATCGGCACATCCGGCTCGCCCAGCCCCGCCGCTTGCACGCTGCCCGCGCCGCTACTGCCGCGCACGCCAAAGCCGTGAGCATCATCGACCATCAACCAGGCGCCATGTGCAGCGCAGGTGGCGGCCAGCTCAGCGAGCGGTGCACTGTCGCCGTCCATGCTGAAAACACCGTCGACCGCCACCAGCACCGCGCCGCTGTCACGACCATCAGTGCCGGTGACGCCAGCTCTGGCCAGCTTGCGCGCTAAGTCTGCACAGTCATTGTGTGCGAAGCGGCGCATCCGCGCCCCGCTGTGCAAACCGCCATCCAACAGTGAGGCGTGGTTCAGGCGGTCTTGCAGCACGTTATCGCCCGGCTGCAATAGCGCCTGCAGAATACCGGTGTTGGCGGCATAACCACTGGAGAAGAGCAGTGCTCGCGGCCTGCCGGTCAACTCCGCCAAGGCTTCCTCTAACGCACGATGAGGGCTGCTGTGCCCACACACCAAATGCGAGGCCCCGCTCCCGACACCCCACTGTACTGCAGCATCGCGCAGGCTCGCGATCACTTTCGGATGTGCAGCAAGGCCCAAATAGTCGTTGCTGCAAAAATTCAGATACTCGCGGCCCTCAAGGCGCACCAGCGGCCCCTGCGCCGACTCCAGCGTCAAGCACTGGCGGTACAAACCTGCCTCACGGCGCGCCTCCAGCATCGCCAGAAGACGCTGCGGGAACGCTTCCATCACCGCTGTCGGCGCTAGTGCGCCGCTTGAACGGCGTTGTAGAACCGAGGCTCGGGCGCCTCGGGGGCCTGCGCCACTTCGCGCTGCTCCGGCCGAATGCCAAGGCGGCTGAACAGCGCCATGTCTTCATTTGCCTGTGGGTTCGGCGTGGTAAGGAGTTTTTCGCCGTAAAAAATGGAGTTGGCGCCGGCAAAGTAGGCCAGGGCATGCATCTGTTCGTTCATCGACTCACGCCCCGCTGACAGGCGCACGTGCGACGCGGGCATCAAAATGCGGGCGACCGCGATGGTGCGGATGAAATCGAAAGGATCCAGATCAGCCTCGTCCGCCAGGGGGGTGCCTTCTACCCGCACCAGCATATTGATAGGCACGCTCTCGGGGTGCTCCGGGAGATTGGCGAGCTGCTGCAACAGGCCTGCGCGGTCGCGCTGCGACTCACCCATACCCACAATGCCACCGCTGCACACCTTCATACCCGCCTGACGTACGTGCCCCAAGGTGTCCAAGCGATCTTTGTAGGTGCGAGTGGTGATGATTTCTCCGTAATACTCAGGTGAGGTATCCAGGTTGTGGTTGTAATAGTCGAGGCCGGCCTCTGCCAGCTCCTGTGCTTGCGCTTCGGTGAGCATGCCCAGTGTCATACAGCTTTCCAGGCCCATTTCGCGTACGCCTTTGACCATCGCGACCACATAGGGCATGTCACGGGCCTTCGGCGAGCGCCACGCCGCACCCATGCAGAATCGAGTGGCGCCGCTGGCTCTGGCCGCCTGTGCCTGCGCCAGCACCTTCTCCACTTCCATCAGTTTTTCGGTTTCCAGCCCAGTGTCGTAGCGGTTGCTCTGCGGGCAATAGGCGCAATCTTCGGGGCAGGCGCCGGTTTTGATGGAAAGTAGTGTGCTGACCTGCACCTCGTTTGGGTCAAAATAAGTGCGGTGAATGCTCTGCGCGCGAAACAGCAGATCATTAAAGGGTAGGCCCAACAGTGCCTCGATTTCTCCCCGGCTCCAGTCATGGCGAACAGCGGCGGGCGTCGCTGAGGCAGGCGTTGAGCTCTGGGCTGAGGGCATAGCAGACGCGGTAGCAGTAACAGGAGCATTCATGGCAGAGATCCAGAAGGGCAAGAAACCAGCTGACATGATAATCCGCCGCCGCTTGCTGTCAACCTGGGGCAGGGCATATGGTTAACAAGTGGCGTAATCAGCTCGTTGACGCACTCTTCCCGCAGCTGTGCCTGCTGTGCCGCTTGCCCAGCGCTAACCCCTTGCCGTTGTGTACTGAATGCGCGGCGCAGTTGGTCGAAAACCGTTGCAGCTGCTATCACTGCGCCCTACCCCTGCCTGAGGGCGGCCCTGCCCTGTGTGCCGCCTGTTTGGAGCAGCCTCCGCTGCTGGACGGTGTGCTTGCACCGTTCATTTACGAACCGCATCTCGGCTACCTGATCGGCCAGTGGAAATTCCAGGGCCAGCGCCGCTTGAGCGGGCTACTGGCCTGCCTGTGGCTGGCAGCCGTTGACCCGCCGCAGGACCGGGACATGCTCCTGCCAGTCCCCATCCACTGGCGCCGCCTGCTGCGGCGCGGCTTCAATCAGGCCAGCCTGCTGGCAGGCTCACTTCAGCAGCTCGCCCCTGAACTGGCAGGCGTCACGCTGCAAGACCGGCTGCTGCGCCGCTGCCGGCCAACACCTGCCCAGTCCAGCCTCAACGCCCAGCAGCGCGCGCGCAACCTGAGCGGCGCATTCACGCTCAAAGGCGCTGTAGCGGGGAAGCGCATCGCAGTTATCGATGACGTTATGACCACCGGCGCAACCGGCGAAGCTATTGCTCGCGAGCTCAAAGCAGCCGGGGCTGAGGATGTTCAACTGTGGTGCCTGGCACGCACACCACCGCCACCGACCTGATACACTGCCTGGCAAGCACCGCGGGCCGCGGTACCTGCCCGGAGCACTGTCATGAGCAATGCAGAACACCCCTACGACCGTCTATCACCAGACTGCATCATTGCCGCGGTCGAATCCGCAGGCTACCTCTGCGACGCACGCCTGCTTGCCCTCAACAGCTATGAAAACCGCGTGTATCAGGTCGGCATTGAGGATGAACAACCGTTAATCGCCAAATTCTATCGCCCGGGCCGCTGGGAGGATGCGCAGATCATGGAAGAGCACGCCTTCAGCCTGGAGCTGCAGGACGCTGAAATTTCTGTAGTGGCGCCGCTGGTGGACGCGGCAGGCAACACATTGCACCGCTTTGATGGCTTCCGTTTCGCCCTGTTTACCCGCCGGGGCGGCTATCCACCGGAACTGGACAATCCTGATACGCTGCTGGTTTTGGGCCGCACGTTGGGGCGTATCCACGCGGTAGGCTCCAGCGCCCGCTTTCACAGCCGGCCCACGCTGAGCATCGATGGCATGCTGACCCACAACCGTGAGTACCTGTTGGAAAACTTTATCCCACGCGATCTGAAACCGGCCTATGAGAGCCTCACACGCGACCTGCTGGCAGAAGTCATCCGCGTGTATGGCGCGGTAAATGATGAGGACATGATCCGGGTGCATGGCGACTGCCATATCGGCAATATCCTCTGGCGCGACGACTGCGCGCACTTTGTCGACCTCGACGACTGCTGCATGGCGCCTGCCGTGCAAGACCTGTGGATGTGCCTGAGCGGTGAACGCCACGAGCGGGAATTGCAGCTGTCCGAGCTGATTGAGGGCTACAGTGAGTTCTGCGACTTTGCGCCGCGACAGCTGCGCTGGATTGAAGCCCTGCGTACCCTGCGGCTGGTCAACTACGCGGCTTGGCTGGCGAAGCGCTGGACTGACCCCGCCTTCCCGCGCAGCTTCACCTGGTTCAACACCGAGCGCTACTGGGCAAACCACATCCTCGAGCTGCGCGAACAGCTGGCAGCGCTGCAGGAAGAGCCCTTGCGCCTACTGTAAGGGCTCCCTGGCACCGGCGGGATACACCACCGACCACAGCCAGCGCAGCAGCGAGTTACCCCGCAGCACCTCGCGGTCAACCGCATCAAAAAAAGCTTCTGCACCCGCTGGGTCTGCAAAGAGATCCATACGGGTGGTGAAGCCACGCTCCGGATCCAGCTCTTTCACCACACGAGCCGGGTTGCCCGCCACTACCACGTTGGCCGGCACGTCCCGGGTGACCACCGCCTGCGCCGCCACCACGCTATTGGCGCCAATGGTCACGCCCTTGAGGACCGTGGCATGGTCGCCCAACCACACGTTGTCACCGATGTGCACCGGCGTGGCTTCGCTGGCTCGCGCCGTGCGGTCGTAGAGCGTGTGCCAGTCAGAATCCGTGACATAAGCGCCATTGGCGAACATCACACCATCGCCAATGACGATCTCGTCGCTGGCACTCAGCCGCGCACCAGGGCTCATCAGCACGCAGTCACCAATATGAATACGGCCCTCACCCTCCTCCCGGCCCCAAACACCAATCTGCACCCGGTGCATGGGTTCACCGATAGCCGTGAAGCAGCGGCCAATATGAATATTGGCGCCGGAAATATGCACATACCAAGGCTTCATAATAGTATGAAAGGGCCCCAGATAACGGCACCGTGGGCGCAGAAAGTAGTCCGCATACCAGCGCCGGTAGCGCAGATAGGTTTGCTTTAGCCAATAAGGGCGCAGATCCTTGTGCATAATTCGTGTCTCACTTGGTCGTCGTGTCAGCGCAGCCTATGATGGCTCAACGCTAACCCCAACCACACTGTTACAGGAGCCGGAGCACCGTGCAAGCCTCATCCCGCCAGGTCAGCAGTAATCAGCAAGGGCTGCACCCACGGCTGGCACACACCGTGCGGCGCCACCTGCAGCAACCTTTTCGCGGCCCGCTGGCTGCGCACAATGAAGCGGCCTGGCAGTTGCTGGCAGGCAGGTTGGCCGACGACCCACGGCCTTTGGTGCTCGACTCCTTTTGCGGCACCGGCATGAGTACCGCAGCACTGGCCAGCGCACATCCACAACATCTGGTGGTAGGTATCGACCGCTCCGCGCATCGCTTGGGGCTGCACCCAACGCACATCGAACAACCCTACCTCCTGCTGCAGGCCGAGTGCGAGCCGTTGTGGCGTGAACTGGTTCGAGCAGGGCGTAAGGTGGATTTCCACTACCTGCTTTACCCTAACCCTTGGCCCAAAGCACGTCATTTACAGCGACGCATTCACGGCCACCCGGGGTTTCGCGACCTGCTTGACCTGGGCGGGGCTGTCGAACTGCGCTCCAACTGGGCGCTCTATATTGAAGAGTTTGGCTTGGCAATGCACTTGGCGGGCATCCGTGGTGCAGTACAAGCCGTCCCCATGGGTACGCCGTTAACACGGTTTGAAGCCAAGTACCGGGCCAGTGGACACACGCTGTGGCGGTACCGGGGCTGTATACGCTAAAGTGTCCGCCCCGGAAACGAGGAACTCACATGCCTAACAGGAAAGCCGACCCGGTCTGGGACCGGATAGTGCGGGAAACCCGGCAGCATGCGGCGGAAGAACCCATTCTCGCCAGCTTTTTGCACGCCACTATCCTTAACCACAACAATCTCGAGTGCGCACTCAGCTTCCACTTGGCCAGCCAGCTGGATAGCCCAACCGCCTCATCGTTATTGTTACGCGAAGTGATGCTCGAAGCATTCAAAGATGATGCCGCGCTGCGCAAAACCATCCGTGCCGATTTGTTGGCCGTTGAGGACCGCGATTCCGCCTGTCAGGAAATTTGTATTCCCTTCCTGTATTTCAAAGGCTTCCACGCCCTGCAAACCCACCGCGTGGCGCATTGGCTGTGGCAGCGCGGCCGCCATTCACTGGCCCTGTTTTTCCAGAGCAGGGTGGCCGTGGAATTTGCCGTGGATATTCACCCGGCAGCGCAACTCGGCAGCGGCCTCATGTTGGACCACGCTACCGGCTTGGTTATCGGAGAAACCGCCGTTGTGGGCAACAACGTGTCAATTTTGCAGTCCGTTACGCTGGGCGGCACCGGCAAAGAGCATGGCGACCGTCACCCCAAAATTGGCAACGGCGTGCTGATCAGCGCGGGCGCCAAAATTCTGGGCAATATACGTGTCGGTGACGGTGCCAAGGTGGGAGCAGGCAGCGTCGTACTGGAGGAGGTAGCGCCACATACCACAGTAGCCGGCGTACCGGCCAAGGCCGTTGGCAAGCCGGGGTCACAGTCTCCAGCCTTGGAGATGGACCACAGCTTCTGCTGCGACCCGGAACAGGAAGCAGCCTGCGATGCAGCGGCACAGGCGCAGCGCGAGCGCTAAAACCGCGTTTAGTCGTTGCGGTGATACTGCGGCGACAGCTCTTGCACCGCATCCACAAACGCCGTGACGTGGTCTGGGTTCACGCCGGGCGTAATGCCATGGCCCAGATTAAACACATGGCCTGGCCCATGGCCGAAGCTTGCAAGGATGCTGGCCACCTCTTCGCGAATGCGCCCAGGTGACGCGAACAGCATAGAGGGATCCATATTGCCCTGCAGCGCTACGCGATCGCCTATTTGAGCACGTGCAGCACCAATGTCGGTGGTCCAATCGATACCGACAGCCTGCGCACCCGCATCCGCGATAGAGGGCAGCCACTGGCCACCGCCTTTGGTAAAGAGGATGACGGGCACCTTGCGGCCATCTGCTTCGCTCGGCAGGCGGCTGATAATCCGCTGCATATATTTCAACGAGAATTCTTTATAGCCCGCAGCGCTCAGCGCACCGCCCCAGGTATCAAAAATCTGCAACGCCTGGGCACCGGCCTTCACCTGCTCGGTCAAGTAATCGGCCACCGCATCGGCCAGCAGCGCCAGCAGTTGATGCATTAGCTCAGGCTGATCGTAGGCCATCCGCTTGACCTGGGAGAAGTCCTTCGATGATCCACCCTCAACCATGTAGGTCGCCAAGGTCCAGGGGCTTCCGGAAAAGCCGATCAGAGGCACGCTGCCGTTCAACTCGCGGCGAATCGTACGCACGGCATTCATTACATAGCCCAGGTCGTCGGCTGCGCGAATCGTGCGCAGCCCCGCAAGGTCTGCCTCGCTGCGCACGGTTTTACGAAAACGGGGGCCCTCGCCCTCCTCAAAATAGAGTCCAAGGCCCAATGCATCGGGTACCGTTAAAATATCGCTGAACAAGATTGCCGCATCCATCGGGTAACGGCGCAAAGGCTGCAAAGTGACTTCACAGGCTAGCTCAGCGTTTTTACACAGGTCCAGAAACGATCCGGCATGCTCTCGTGTGGCGCGGTACTCAGGAAGGTACCGACCCGCCTGCCGCATCATCCAGATAGGCGTACGGTCAACGGGTTGGCGCTGCAGCGCGCGCAAAAATCGGTCGTTTTTCAGTGCTGTCACAGGGTCTCCGTATTTTCGTGAACAAGCCGGGCTTGGGGTTCAGACTTCAAGAAAATCCAGAATACCCTCGGCCGCCTGGCGTCCTTCCCAAATAGCGGTAACCACCAGATCCGAGCCGCGCACCATATCGCCGCCGGCAAACACTTTCGGGTTGGTGGTCTGGAAGCGGAATTCCTGCTCCTCAGGGGCAACAACGCCATCCCAGTCATTCACCTGCACGTCATATTCCTGCAGCCATGGCGGTGGGTCGGGCTGAAAGCCAAACGCAATAATCACAGCATCGGCTTCCAGCACTTTCTCACTGCCGGGTATCGGCTGCGGCTGACGACGGCCACTGGCATCCGGCTCACCGAGCTCGGTTTGCACCATTTTCACGCCGCAGGCGCGGCCGAAATATTCAACGATTTCGATAGGCTGACGGTTAAACAGGAATTCCACGCCCTCTTCCCGGGCATTGGCGACTTCCTTGCGTGAGCCCGGCATGTTCTCTTCATCACGGCGATAGGCGCAGATCACATGCTCTGCTTGCTGGCGCACAGCGGTGCGCACGCAGTCCATTGCAGTATCTCCACCGCCCAACACCACCACGCGCTTACCTTTCAAGTTCACGTAATCTGAAGGCGCCTGCTCGTATCCGCGATTGTGGTTCACATTGCCAACCAGATAGGACAATGCCTTATGCACGCCGGGCAGGTCTTCACCGTGGAAGCGTCCTTGCATGGCTTTGTAAGTACCCATACCGAGAAACACCGCATCGTATTCATCCATCAGCTCAGCCACGCTAACATCGCGGCCCACTTCGGTGTTGAGACGAAACTCAATCCCCATACCCTCGAACACTTCCCGGCGCAACACCATCACATCCTTCTCGAGCTTAAACTCAGGAATGCCAAAGGTGAGCAGGCCACCGATTTCGGGATAGCGGTCAAACACCACCGGTTTCACTCCGGCACGAGTCAGCACATCCGCGCAGCCGAGGCCGGCGGGGCCCGCACCAATAATCGCCACTTTTTTACCGGTGGGAACAACCTTGGACATGTCCGGACGCCAGCCCATGGCCAGCGCGGTATCGGTAATGTACTTCTCGGAAGAGCCAATAGTGACTGCACCAAAGCCGTCGTTCAGCGTACAAGCTCCCTCGCACAGCCGGTCCTGTGGACAAACTCGCCCGCACACCTCAGGCAGCGTGTTGGTTTGATGGCTGAGTTCTGCCGCCTCAAACAAGTTTCCCTCGCTGACCAGCTTGAGCCAGTTGGGAATAAAATTGTGCACAGGGCACTTCCACTCGCAATACGGATTGCCACACTCAATGCACCGGTGCGATTGCTCCGCTGCGCGCTCGGCACTGAACGACTCATAAATTTCGACGTATTCAGTCTTGCGCGCTTCCAGGCCTTTCTTGTTCGGGTCTGTGCGGCCCACATCAATAAATTGGAAATCATTCGACAAACGCTTACTCATAACGCTCTCGCCTCCCGGCGCCTAGTCGGTGTTACGCAGACGTGACAGCAGCTGGTTAAAATCTGCCGCTTTCGGCTTAACCAGCCAGAACTTGCCTACATAATCTTCAAAGTTATCCAACAACTCGAGGCCCCAGGCAGAGCCGGTTTCCTGTGCAAACTCGCGAATGGTCGTGCGCAGATAGTTCCGATACGGCTCCATGTACTCGGAATTGACGCGATGGATATCCACCAACTCACTGTTGTACTTATCGATAAATGAACGGTCGTGGTCCAGCACATAGGCAAACCCACCGGTCATACCCGCGCCAAAATTGACACCAGTCGAGCCCAGCACGGTGACCGTGCCTCCGGTCATATACTCGCAGCAGTGATCGCCGGCACCTTCAACCACCGTCTGCGCGCCACTGTTGCGCACTGCGAAGCGCTCACCCGCAATGCCCGCGGCATACAGGCGGCCACCGGTAGCACCATACAGGCAGGTGTTACCAATAATCACGGTGTCCTGTGAGCGGAAACTGGCGTTTCGTGCAGGGTAAACCACCAGCTTGCCTCCGGCCATGCCCTTGCCCACATAGTCATTACAATCGCCCTCAAGATACATATGCAGGCCGCCGGCATTCCACACGCCAAAGCTTTGCCCGGCCGTGCCGCTCAGGCGCAACACGATCGGTGTATCTTCCATACCGTTATTGCCATAGCGCTGGGCAATCTCTCCCGACAGCCGAGCACCCATGGAGCGGTCGCAGTTAGTCAATTCAAAATGGAATTCACCACCGCTGCGCGCCTCGATCGCGGGCAGGGCCGCTGCGACCATGGCCTCCGCTTTAGCTGCGCGGTCGAAGGGCTGGTTTGCTGCTACCTGGCAAAATTCAGGCTGACCCTCGGAGCCCTCATCCTTGTGCAAGATTGGGCTCAAATCCAGACGAGCCTGCTTGGGTGTATTACCAGGCAGCCGCTCCAGCAGGTCGGTACGCCCAATAAGCGCCTCAAGCGACGGCACGCCCAATCGAGCCAACCACTCGCGAGTTTCCAGGGCGATAAAGGTAAAGAAGTGAGTCACCATTTCGATAGTGCCGTTGAAATGGTCCTCGCGCAGCTTTTCGTTCTGCGTGGCAACACCCGTAGCACAGTTGTTCAAGTGACAGATTCGTAAGTATTTACAACCCAGAGCCACCATCGGCCCGGTACCAAAACCAAAGCTTTCAGCGCCCAGAATCGCCGCTTTAACAACGTCCAAACCGGTTTTCAGGCCTCCGTCTGTCTGCAGGCGAATCACGCCGCGCAATCCATTGCCGCGCAGGGTCTGTTGCACCTCCGCCAGGCCCAATTCCCAAGGCGAC
Source organism: Haliea sp. (assembly GCA_030730585.1). Lineage (GTDB taxonomy): Bacteria > Pseudomonadota > Gammaproteobacteria > Pseudomonadales > Halieaceae > Haliea. The sequence goes on along the minus strand of JANQUV010000004.1, from coordinate 35,193 downwards.
CCGGCATACCGGATAGAGGTCAGTGGGCTCGCCGCCGTGCCGCCGTCGTAGCCGCTGATGGTAATCAGGTCGGCATAGGCCTTGGCCACACCCGCTGCAATCGTGCCCACTCCGGGTTCTGACACCAGCTTTACTGACACCAGTGCTTTTGGATTAACCTGCTTGAGGTCAAAAATCAGCTGCGCCAGATCTTCTATCGAGTAAATATCGTGATGCGGTGGCGGTGAGATCAACGTCACCCCTGGCACCGAATAACGCAGGCGTGCAATCAGCTCATTGACCTTGCCGCCCGGTAACTGCCCGCCCTCACCCGGCTTCGCGCCCTGAGCCACCTTGATCTGCAGCACCTCGGCGTTAACCAGATAGTGCGGCGTGACGCCAAAGCGGCCGGAGGCGATTTGCTTGATTTTCGAGCTGCGCTCGGTGCCGTAACGAGCGGGATCTTCGCCACCCTCACCGGAGTTAGAGCGCGCGCCCAATCGGTTCATGGCCGCCGCCAAGGCCTCGTGAGCCTCTGGGCTCAGCGCCCCGAGTGACATTCCCGCCGAATCGAACCGGGGCAGGATCGCGCTGATGGGCTCGACCTCATCCAATGACAACGGCGTATCCGCGAGCACCGGCTTTAACAGGTCGCGGATGGTCGCCACAGGGCGTGTATTTACCAGCTCTGCATAACGCTGGTAAGTTGCGTAATCACCCGTTGCCACCGCCAACTGCAAGGTCGTCACCACATCCGGGTTGAAGGCGTGGTACTCCTGACCATGCATGTATTTCAACAGGCCGCCCGGCTGCAGTGGCTTGCGCGGATTCCATGCAAGCTTGGCCAGACGCTTTTGGTCATCTTCGAGCTCGACGAACCCGGCACCTTCAATACGCGAGGCCACACCGCAAAATGCCGCCCCCACGACTTCCGTCGCCAAACCAACCGCTTCGAATAACTGCGCGCCGCGATAGGAACTGACGGCGGATATGCCCATCTTGGACATGATTTTAAGCAGCCCCTTGTTGATGCCCTTACGGTAATTCTTGTAACAGCTGCTGGGCTCACCCAAAAGCTCGCCATCGCGAATCATTTCTTCAAGCACGCTATAGGCAAGGTAGGGATAAATCGCCGTGGCACCAAAACCCAGCAGGCAGGCCATCTGATGAGAGTCGCGTGCGCTGGCCGTTTCGATAACCAGGTTCGCATCGCAACGCAGGCCATTGCGAATCAGGTGATGATGCACAGCACCGGTGGCCATCAAACTGTGGATGGCCAGGCGCCCTGGCGCAATTTCCCGATCAGAAATAATCAAAATGGTTTTGCCGTCGCGCACCGCCTGCTCGGCGGTCACGACCAAGTGTGCGACAGCCTGCTGCAGGCCAACCTCTGCCGGATCGTAGGTGGCATCAATATCGCAAACATCGAAACCAGGCCGATTCAGAGACAGCAAGGTGTTGAATTTGCCCTGCGAAAGCACTGGAGAGCTCAGTATGATGCGATCGGCGTGCTCAGGGCCTTCGTGAAAAACGTTCTTTTCCGCGCCCAAGTCGGTTTCCAACGACATCACAATCGCCTCCCGCAGGGGGTCGATAGCGGGGTTGGTCACCTGAGCGAATTTCTGCCTGAAATAATCGTAAAGTGGGCGAGCCTGCAGGGACAATACCGCCATTGGCGTGTCGTCACCCATCGACCCCACGGCCTCATTGCCGGATTCGGCCAAGGGGCGCAGCACTTGGTCGCGCTCCTCAAAGGTTACCTGAAACATTTTCTGGAATGGCATGAGCATATCGGGCTCTATGCCCGGTGCTTGCTCGCCGCCGAAGGTTCCTTCCACGTGGTAAGAGTTTTCCTTCAACCAGCGCTTGTAGGGGTGGCGGCTTTTGAGCCGATTGTCGATATCCGCCGTGTGCAGCACTTCTCCCGTTTGGGTGTCCACCACGAGAATCTGGCCAGGACCCACTCGCCCTTTGGCAATCACGTCCTCACTGCGATAACCGTGAGTACCCACCTCAGACGCCAGCGTAATAAACCCGTCAGTAGTTTTCACCCAACGCGCGGGGCGCAAGCCATTGCGATCCAGCAAACACGCTGCGTAACGTCCGTCAGTTAGGACGATGCCCGCGGGGCCATCCCAGGGCTCCATGTGCATGGAGTGGTATTCGTAGAACGCCCGCAGATCGGGGTCCATGTTTTCCATATTTTGCCAAGCAGGTGGAATCAGCATGCGCAGGGCACGCGGCATGTCGACACCACCGGTTAACAAGGTCTCCAACATATTGTCGAGGCTGGAGGAATCCGAGCCGGTGCGGTTCACCAAAGGCGCGATATCGCTGATATTCGGCAGACGGTCAGTTTTAAACAGTGATGTACGGGCTTCCGCCCAGTTGCGGTTACCGTCAATCGTGTTGATTTCACCGTTGTGGGCGAGCAGCCGGAACGGCTGAGCCAGCGGCCACAGCGGCATGGTGTTGGTTGAGAAACGCTGGTGGAACACGCAAATCGCCGTTTCAAGGCGCTCATCGTCGAGGTCGTGGTAGAACCGCGGCAGGTCCACGGGCATCACCAGCCCCTTATAGACAATCACGCGGGCCGACAGGCTACAAATATAGAAATCGCGGTCGGCTTCGTTAGCGATTTCTGCTTTGCGCCGCGCCACAAACAGGCGCGTCGTCAGGTCGTCAGCACTCAGCCCGAGCGCGCTAAAGAATATCTGCTCTATGCGCGGCAGCGTCGCCAGTGCTATCTCACCACAAACGCTACTGTCGGTAGGCACCGGCCGCCACCCCACAAATTGCAGGCCTTGGTCAGTCAGCGCTTGCTCCATGGCGGCACGTGCCGCAGCAGCGCGGGTCTCATCCTGGCTCAGGAATATCTGCCCCACGCCAAACGGGTCGTTAAGCTCTACCCCAAAGGCTTCCTGCGCGAGGGTGCGCATGAACGGTACCGGCATCTGCAGCAATAAGCCGCAGCCGTCGCCCGTCTTGCCGTCCGCGGCAATACCACCCCTGTGAGTCATACAAGTTAACGACTCAATGGCGGTCTGCAATAGGCGGTGGCTGGCGTCGCCCGCACTGTGGACGATCAGGCCAAAGCCGCAGTTATCGCGAAATTCTTCAGGGCTAAACAAGCCTGCACTCATACTGTGTCCAGAATAGGTAATTAAAACAAACGGTTACACCGGAACGCCCCGCGCCTCAGCTGAACTCAGGCGAAGGAGGGGGGGAACATTTTACACAGTTGGGGAGCGCGGAACAAACTACCTCAACCGGCGCTTTTCACTCGCGCTACCGCCCCTTGCAAGAGGCCCTCGAGCTCACTGGCGCTGACGTCATCAACAAGGCAGGCTTCGCCAATACTGCGTAACAAAACCAGGCGCAACCGACCATCAACGACCTTCTTGTCGCGACCCATCAGGTCGAGGAACAGTTTGGGTGACATGCCTGCAGGAATATCCAGCGGCAGCTGGGCCTGGCGCAGTAGTGAAGACAGGACATCAATCTCACAGGGGTCGACCCAGCCCCGTGCCGCCGACAAGTGCACCGCGAGCAACATGCCCACAGCCACCGCCTCGCCGTGCAACCAGCTACCGTAACCCTGCGCCGTCTCGATTGCATGGCCAAAGGTGTGGCCGAGGTTGAGGATCGCGCGCAGCCCACCCTCGCGTTCGTCCGCTGCCACCACAGCCGCCTTCAGCGCGCAGCTGCGTTCGATGGCTTCCGCCAGTGCGCTATCGTCTCTGCCTATCAAGCGTGGCATGACCTGTTGCAGCCACAAGTAGAAGTCGGCGTCGCAAATCAGCCCGTACTTGATCACCTCCGCCAAACCCGCGGACAACTCCCGCGCTGGCAGGGTATGCAGGCTATTGGTGTCAATTAATACCGCCTGCGGTTGGTGAAAGGCGCCAATCATGTTTTTGCCGAGGACGTGATTGACCGCCGTTTTACCGCCGACTGATGAATCCACCTGAGCGAGCAAGGTCGTGGGGACCTGAATGAAGTCCACGCCACGCTGATAACAAGCGGCAGCAAAACCGGCAACATCACCCACAACACCGCCGCCCAAGGCGATCAGCGTGGTGCTTCGGCTATGACGATCTGCGAGCAAACACTCGAGGATATGCTCAAGCGTCGCCAATGTTTTGTGCTGTTCTCCGTCGGGGAGAATAATTTCAGTGACGCGCCGACCCTCACCCAGCGCGGCGCGCAGGCGCGGCATGTACAGGGGGGCCACCGTGGTGTTGCTGACAATCGCCACCTCACGGCCACGCAAATGCTGCAGCAGCAGCTGCGGTTCAGCCAGCAGATCGCGGCCAATATAAACAGGGTAGCTGCGCTCGGCGAGGTCGACGTGAACAGTATGCATAATTACAGACACGGGGCACTCCAAAAGAAAAGACGCCATTCTAGCGCTGTGATCACCGCTGTGTCTTTACTGGTCCGAGGTGAGTTCCTGCATGAGTCGCTGCGCAACCATGCGCGGGCTGCAGCCGTCAGTGTCAATAACGTGGTCAGCGATATCGCGGTACAAGGGGTCGCGCACCGCCATAAGGTCGCGCAGGATAGTCGCCGGGTTGCCCAAACGCAGCAGCGGTCGTTTACGATCATTGCGCGTGCGACGCACCTGCTCGTCTACCGTGGCATGCAGATAAATCACAAATCCCCGATTGCCGAGCGCTTCACGATTTTCTGGACGCATGATGACACCACCGCCGGTGGCCAGCACGATATCGTCCATCAAGGTCATTTCCTCGACCACCTGCTGCTCGCGGTCGCGAAAACCGGCCTCACCCTCCACATCGAAAATCCAGGGAATATCGGCGCCAGTACGGTGCTCAATTTCGGTGTCGGTGTCGGCAAAGGCCAAACCCAACTGGCGAGCGAGATACTTGCCAATCGTACTCTTGCCGGCCCCCATGGGGCCGACCAGAAAGACGCGATGCAATTTGCGCATGGGCGGTGCGAGAGCGCCTTAGTCCAGCAGACTGTCGGCGAGAATGCGCGGCGTGATGAAGATCAGCGTTTCCGTCTTGGTCTTGGAGTTAGACTCGTTGCGGAACAACCTTCCCACATAGGGAATGTCACCAAAGAATGGGACTTTAGTCACCGATTCAATGTCCTCCGTGCGGAACACGCCACCCAGCACAACGGTTTCTCCATTGCCGACCAGCACTTGAGTCGTCAGCTCCGTGGTGTCGATGGAGGGAATAAAGCCGCCCTGCCCACTGGGTACCAAGTCGCCGAGCGAGTCCTGGGTAATCACCAGGTCGAGCAAAATACGATCGTCTGGCGTGATATTCGGTGTGACATCCAGCTGCAGCACCGCTTCTTTGAACGAGGTGGTGTTTTGGCCGCTGAGGGAACCTTCCTGGTAGGGAATCTCAGAACCCGATTTGATGATCGCTTTTTGCTTGTCGCCGGTAATCACTTTCGGCTGCGACACCACTTCGCCATTGCCCGCTGCTTCCAGAGCGGACAATTCTGCGGTCAGGAACAGGTCTTCACTGGTGAAGCCGACGGCAAACCCACCCGCCTTGGAGGCAACGCCCAAGTCGACCAACAAAGCGCCCGGGAAGTTAACCGTACTGGCGGTGCCATCAATCACCGACTGGTTAATAGCCGCAACATTGGCGGTATCACCGGAGACCGACAACGAATTACCATTAACGTCGGAGTCGACATAGCCGCCACCCCATTCGATGCCAAGCTCCTGCTCCAGGTCTGACTGGGCAATGACAATGCGCGCCTCAATCATGACCTGGCGGATAGGAATGTCGACTAAATCGATGAGATCGCGAATCTCTGCCAACTTGGAGGCCGTTTCAGTCACAATCAGGGAGTTTGTGCGAGGCTCTACAATGACAGATCCGCGCGTGGAGATTAGCGTGCCGCCGTCTTCCGAGCCTGCCTGAAACAGGCTGACCACGCTGGCTGCGCTGGCATAACGAATGCGAATAAACTCACTCTGCAGCGGCGCCAACTCAGCGATTTGCTTATTCGCTTCAATTTGCTGCCGCTCACGCTCAGCAATCTCGGCCGCTGGAGCTACCATCAAAACGTTGCCCACCTGACGCTTATCCAGGCCTTTAGTGCGCAATACCAGCTCCAGGGCCTGATCCCAGGGCACGTTCTGCAGCCTCAGAGTAATGCGCCCGGCAACAGTATCACTGGCTACCAGGTTGAGCTCGGTGAAGTCGGCGATCAACTGCAGCACCGCACGTACTTCGATGTCTTGGAAATTCAAAGAAATACGTTCGCCGACATAGTTGAACTCATCGCGCCGGTCTTCCAACTCCTTTTTAGTCAATGGCTTAACCGCAATCACATACTGGTTGTCGGTTTGATAAGCGAGGTAGTCGAACTCACCAACGGTTTTAAGCGTCAATGTTGCGCCCCGCTCAGTGCTGTTCACATCCACACTGGTCACCGGTGTGGCGAAATCTGTGACGTCAAAGCGCCGCATCAGGTGTTCCGGCACGCTGGTATCGAGGAACTGCACGCGAATATCGCCGCGCTCACTGAACACGTTGACGTCAACCGAAGGATTGCTGAGCTCAAGCGTGAGACGCGCCTCTCCATTGCCGGCACGCTGGAACTGCAAGTCGTTAATCGATGAACGCTCGCGAGACACTTTCTCGACGCGCTCTGTCAGCGCATTGGGGTCGCTGGACGGTTTAACATAGTCGCCGGTGCTGTCTTGGCCCACGACCAGAAACAGGCTGTTGCCTTCCACACGAGTTTCATACGGCACCAACTTGACCAGGTTCAACACCAGCCGCGTGCGATCTCCCGACTCAAGCACCACCACGCCGGTCGCATTGCCGTAGGGTAGGGAATAGCTCTTTTGCGGCAGTGCGCTGCGTGCACCGGGAAAGTCAATGGCGATACGAGCTGGCTTTTCGATGGTGTAAGACTCCATCGGAGGCGGGGCTTCATCAAAGTCCAGGCGCACCTCAATTTTACTGCCAGGACGCGAAGCGAACTCAATGTCAGTAACCGTCGGCGCTGCCAGCACGGCCTGCCCCAAGAGGCTGAAAACCAGCACTGCTGCCAGACGTTGCAGTGCAAAACTCCGTCTGCACGATCCCTCTTTCACGGCACTTTTCCCCAAATTTTCTGTTTTTTTCAACATGGCTGTCATCGATGGCCCCTGCGTCAGATGCCGCTAAGTTCGATTGTCCGCGGACGCTCCACCCACCCGTCTGCGGTACCGTCACTGACGATCTCAACTACCGCCACATAGGTATCCGTCATCTCAACAATTTTGCCGTGGTTGCGCCCCAAGAAATTTCCCAAGCGCACGCGGTGCACGCCTCCGTCAGGGTCCCGAACCAATGACCACTGAGTTCCACTGCGCTCCAGCGAGCCGACCATCGCCAACGAATCGAAGGTGTACTGTTCCAGGAACTCACGCGCACGCTTTTCGTCCGGCTTGATCGCGCTAATGGCCTGCATCTGCGTGATATCACGCACTTCTACAGGGCGATCGAACGGGCTGCGCAGCGCCGTAGCACTATACGCAAAAGCCTCATAGGCCTGAAACGTGGGGATTGGGGCGATAATACCCCCCGGCCGCGCACGCTTTTCAGCCATATAAGCATCAAGGTCACTAAAACTATCCGACCCGCAGGCTGTCAGCAGCAGGGCTGCGGACACCGCAACTGCGGTCAGGCGCACCGTGCTCATGCTAGCCCTCTCCATCCTTGTAGCGATAGGTCTTCGCAGTAATGCTCATGTTGAGCGAGTTGCCGTTGCCTGACGGCGCGGAGATTGAAAAATCGTGCAACGTCACAATGCGCGGCAAACCCGCCATGCCGCTGATGAAAGCACCCAGATCGTGATAAGACCCTGTCGCCGTAATCGCGATGGGCAGCTCAACATAGAACTCACGCGCTTGCTCACCTTGCAGTGCAATGCTGTTGATCTCCAAACCGTTCATCAGGCCCTTATTGGTAATGTCCTCCAGCAAGCCGGGGACTTCCGTGTCGCTGGGCAACTGGCTGACCAGCGCGCCGAAGGATTCTTCCATCTCAACCATCTGAGCCTTGTAGGCCTCCAGATTGGCCGCCTGAAAGGCCTTTTTCTCATAGTCCTGCCGCAGGCGCTGCTCCTCTGCCTGCACGCCCGTCAGCGCCAATTGCAGATCCTTGATGTGATAGTAATAGCCACCTGCACCCACCACTACAAGGAGCAATGCGCCCAATATTGCCTTGACCGCCGCAGGCCATGCACCAATGTTGTCAAAATCGATATTGTTAACATCGAATTCGCGGAGACTGCGTAGAGTGTCTTCAAATGCCACGACTTAACCCCCCGCACCGTCATCAGATTCAGGCAGTTGCACCTTCACCTTAAGATTGAAAGTTGCCGCTTGATCACCGAATTGGGTCGCGGCACGCACCGCATCAAGATTGGGCTGCTCTAGCCAATCAGACGTGTCCAGGCGACGCATCAGGCTAGAAACGCGGTTATTGGACTCTGCGACACCCACCAAAACAATCTCGTTGTTGCTGCTTTTCAGGCTGGTGTAGAACACACCATCAGGCAGAGTGCGCACCAACTGATCCATTACCCGCACAATAATCGGGCGATTGCCCTGTAACTCCTGAATAACGCGCATACGATCTATCAGCTGATTGCGACGCCGCTCCAGCTCTTCGATTTCAGCCACCTGCGCGTCGAGCGTACGAATATTCTGGGCAAGGTACTCATTGCGGGCCTTTTGTTCACTGATCTGGCCGTTAACAAACCGGTCGCCGAGAACTACGCCAGCAATACCCAGCAAGACAATGATGCCAAGCAGCGCCAGGAATTCTTTCTTTCGTTCAGCCCTGCGCTCCTCACGCCAGGGCAGCAGATTGATTTGCGCCATCAGTCAAAGCTCCGCAAGGCGAGGCCGCAGGCAATCATCATGGCGGGCGCATCGTTACTTAACGCGACGGCATTGACCCGCGATGAGATCGTCATCTCGGCAAACGGGTTGGCGACTGCGGCCGGCGCGCCCAGCTTGTCTTGCACCAGATCGACCAAGCCGTCCATGGACGCGACGCCGCCGGCAAGGATGATGCAATCAACATCGTTAAACTGACTGGATGAAAAGAAGAATTGCAGAGAGCGCGCGACTTGCTGCACCACGGCTTCCTTGAAGGGTACCAACACTTCAGGCTCATAGTCGTCCGGCAAGCCACCTTGCTTTTTGGCCAACCCGGCCTCTTCCAACGGCAACCCGTAACGGCGCATAATTTCGTCAGTCAACTGCTTGCCACCAAACAGCTGCTCACGGGTATAGATGGTCTGCCCGTTATTCAACACACTGAGGGTCGTCATGGTGGCACCGATATCAACAATCGCGACCATGCTTTCCTGCTCGAGTTTCAGCTGGCGACGAATCAACCCGTAGGCTCGCTCCATTGCATACGCTTCGACATCCATGATGCGCGCGGTGAGACCCGCACCCTCTATGGCGTCAACCCTCGAGTCGATGGTTTCACGCCGGCAGGCTGCCAGCAGCACCTCAACATGGTTAGCGCGCTCAGGCGATACGCCCTGAATCTCAAAATCAATCGCCACCTCGTCCAACGGGTACGGGATGTACTGATCCGCCTCCAGTGTCAACTGGGCCTCCATGTCGTCCTCATCGAGGCCAGCTGGCATGTCAATGATCTTGGTGATCACCGACGACCCTGCGACAGCGGCAGCGGCGGTCTTGAGTTTGGTGCGCGACTGGGCTACGACGGTTCGAATGGCGTTCGTGACGCCCTCGATGTCGTTCACATTTTTCTCGATAACCGCATCTACAGGGAGCGACGAGACCGAGTAACTTTCTACTCGATATCGCCCCCCGGATTGGCTAAGCTCCAGCAGCTTGACCGTAGTGGAGCTGACATCCAACCCAAACACCGGCACCGATTTTTTCTTACCTAGAATGCCAAGCAATTCGTTTTCCTATGCGTATCACTGACTTAGCTTACTTTTATACACTATTACATTAGTTTACAGATATAGCATATTCGATACTGCAATCAAAAGCGAAAAATCGCTTATAATTACTAGATGCTTTCGTAACTCCCACCACCACATTAATACAAGTCACTGGTTTGTAAAGGAATAAATGGGTTTCTTCCGCTTTTTGTTACGTTCCTCTATTCTGGGGTTTTTGGGGGCCATTTGGCTTCTTGCGGGCGTCTACCTCTACCTTGACCCGGGGCTACCCAACGTGGAAACCCTCCGCGACGTCAAGCTGCAAACGCCCATGCAGGTCTACACACGCGATGGCGACCTCATCGGCCAGTTCGGCGAACAGAAGCGCAATCCACTGCGTTTCGAGGATATTCCGCCCCAGTTTGTGCAAGCCCTGTTAGCCGCAGAAGACGACCGTTTTTTTACCCACAGCGGCGTGGATATTGCCGGCCTGATGCGCGCCGTGTCAGAGCTAGCGCTCACCGGGGAGAAGGGCTCCGGCGGCAGCACACTCACCATGCAGGTGGCACGCAACTACTTCCTGAGCCTCGAACGCACCTTTACCCGCAAGTTCAACGAAATATTACTGGCCATCAAGGTCGAGCGCGCGCTTAACAAAGAAGAAATTTTTGAGCTGTACTTCAACCGCGTGTTCCTCGGCCACCGCGCCTACGGCTTCGAGGCGGCTGCGCAGGTATATTACGGCACCAGCATCAGCGAACTGACACTGGCGCAACATGCCATGCTAGCCGGCATTCCCAAGGCTCCCTCACGCAACAACCCGATCAGCGGACCACAGGCAAGCAAAGAACGGCGTGACTGGATTCTGGGACGCATGCTGTCTTTGGGCTACATCGACCGAGACAGCTGGTCGGTGGCGATGCAGGAGCCTGCCAGTGCAGAGCACCATGGCGCACAACTGAGTTTTGCCGCGCACTACGCTGCAGAAATGGCCCGCCAGGAAATGCTGGAGCGCTTTGGCATGGCGGCCTATACCGATGGCTACCACGTCTACACCACCATCAGCAGCGAACTACAGCAGCTCGCGCAGGAGACGGTGGTAGACGGCTTGTTTACCTACGATAAGCGCCACGGCTACCGTGGCCCGGAACGCCAACTTCCCCCCGCCGCAGAAACAGAAAGCAGCCGTGCAAACAGCGCATGGCTCGAGGCACTTGCCGACACCCCGGCGGTGGCGGGGCTAAGCCCTGCCATCGTAACCCGCTTACGTGAAGACCGCGTGGATCTGTTGTTCAACAATGGCACGCCGGGAGAACTGCTCTGGGATGACGGTCTACGTCAGGCCAGCCCTTACCTGACGGAAAACTCCATGGGCCGCGCGCCGGCCACTATCAGCGATGTGGTGGCCGTCGGGGACCTGATCCGCGTGCACCGTAAAGACGACGCGCGCTGGCACCTTGCCCAAGTGCCGGCGGTACAGGCCGCGCTGGTATCGCTGGACCCGGACAATGGAGCCATTGTCAGCATTGTCGGCGGCCTCGGCTTCGAAAACAGTAAATTCAACCGCGCGACTCAAGCCAGGCGCCAACCGGGTTCAAGCTTCAAGCCGTTTGTGTACAGCGCGGCCCTGGAGTCGGGTTTCACCGCCGCGAGCATCATCAATGATGCTCCCGTGGTGCTGGCGGATACCGCGCTGGAGGATTACTGGCGGCCCGAAAACGACGGCGGCCGGTTTTATGGGCCAACCCGGCTGCGCTGGGCACTCACACAGTCCCGCAACCTCGTTTCCATTCGCCTGCTGCAACAGATCGGTGTGCCAGAACTGATTCGCCACGTAGAGCGTTTCGGCTTCGATACCAGCAAGTTTGCGCCCGACCTGTCACTGGCTTTGGGCACCCATGTCATGTCTCCCCTCGAGCTGGCCACGGCCTACGCAGTACTCGCCAATGGCGGCTACTCAGTGAAACCTTTTCTGATTGACCGCATCGAAGACATCGATGGCAATCTTGTAGACCAGGCTGCGCCGCCAACCGTATGCCGCGACTGTATGGAACTGTCTGCCGCAGAAGCTGAGCCAGAGCAAGAACTACGTATGGAAGAAATTCTTGCCGGCGCGGCACAGCAGGCCCCAAAAGCGCCGCGCGCTGAGCGCGTCATGGATGAACGAACCAACTATATCCTCACCAGCATCCTGCAAGACGTGATTAAACGCGGCACCGGGCGCCGGGCGCTGACCTTGGGCCGCAACGACCTGGCAGGTAAAACCGGCACCACCAACGGCCCCATGGACGCTTGGTTTTCGGGTTATAACCGGGATGTGGTGACCACGGCCTGGGTCGGCTTTGACAATTATACGCCACTGGGCCGGCGCGAATTCGGGGGCACTGCAGCACTGCCAATCTGGATAGACTATATGCGCGGCGCCCTGGTTGACAGCCCGGACGTGGAAGCCCCGTTACCGCCAGGCGTCGTCCACGTGCGCATTGACCCGGACACAGGCCTGTTGGCTCCTCCGGGCCAGAAGAACGCAATTTTTGAGTACTTCCGTGAAGATCAACTGCCTGCCACAAGCGGCAGCAGCGGCGCCTCAGGACTCCGAGGCACCACTGAAGACCTGGTCAGAGATATTTTCTAGTAAGCGCTAGCGGGCTGCAGCATATTTCAGCCGCTAGAGTGCACCCGGAGCGTAGCCATCGGGGTAGGGGATGCGCGCCACACCGCTGTCCACAGCGGCACGCGCCACTGCAGGCGCAATACGCTGCAGCAGGCGAGGGTCCACCGGCTTGGGAATAATATAGCGCGGGCCAAAACTCAGCTCGGTTTCTCCGCAGGCCTGCAACACGGCAGCCGGCACTGGCTCGCGAGCCAGGTCACCCAGCGCCTTAACTGCCGCAATCTTCATTTCCTCGTTGATCGCACTGGCACGCACGTCCAGCGCGCCGCGGAAAATGAATGGAAAGCCGAGCACGTTATTTACCTGATTGGGATAATCCGAACGACCGGTCGCCATGATGAGGTCATCGCGCACGCTGTGGGCCAGCTCTGGCCGTATTTCAGGGTCGGGGTTGGAGCAGGCAAATACAATGGGGCGATCTGCCATGGAAAGCAGCATATCGGCGCTCAGCAAGTCGGCGCCGGAAAGGCCCACAAACACATCAGCTCCGCGCACGGCATCGCTCAAGCTGCGCTTGTCGGTGTTGTTGACGAATTCCTGCTTGTAAGCGTTAACGCCTTCACGGCCCGCGTAGATGACTCCCCGACGGTCCAACATAAAAATGTTTTCCCGACGGGCACCCATGCTGACCAGTAGTCGCATACACGCAATCGCTGCAGCTCCGGCACCCAGGCAGGTAATGACCGCGTCTTCCAGGCGCTTACCCTGAATTTCCAACGCATTAATCATGCCGGCTGCGGTAACAATGGCCGTACCGTGCTGATCGTCATGGAAAATGGGAATGGTGCAGCGGCGCGATAGCTCCGCTTCGATTTCAAAACACTCCGGGGCCTTGATATCCTCGAGGTTGATCCCGCCAAAGGTATCGGCGATGTTCGCCACGGTTTCAATGAAGCTCTCCGTATTTTCGGTGCTCACCTCAATATCCACGGAATTGATACCGGCAAAGCGCTTGAAGAGAAGGGCCTTGCCCTCCATCACCGGCTTGCTTGCCAGCGCCCCCAAGTTACCCAGCCCAAGCACGGCGGTGCCATTACTGATTACGGCAACCAAATTACCCTTACCTGTATAGAGGTAGGCTGCGTTGGGGTCCTCGGCAATCTCACGACAAGGCTCGGCAACACCCGGGCTATAAGCCAGTGCCAACTCTGCCTGTGTTTCTGCCGGCTTGGTCAGCTCCATGCTGATTTTCCCCGGCACCGGCTTCGCGTGATAGTCGAGGGCCGCCTGTCTGAAATCTTTGCTCATAGCTTAAAATCCGCTGATTACTGCGCTTGCGGGAATGACGCACGAGAATATAGAAAAGCCTGAGTGGTCACAAGCGAGCCAATATTAACCGCTGTTACAGACACAAAAAAAGCCGGGGGCCTTGCGGCGCCCAGCCTGATTCCAGAGCTGCACGAGGTAGCCCAGGGCACCGCCTAGCGCGAGGTGCCGCGCCCGCCGAAACGCTTTTTGAAGCGGTCTACACGGCCGCCACTGTCCAGCACCTTCTGCTTGCCGGTGAAGAAAGGGTGGCACTGCGAGCATACGTCGATGTGAAAGTTCTCGCACAGCGTAGAGCGCGTGGTAACCACATTGCCGCAACTGCAGGTGGCTGTAACCGCCTCGTACTTGGGGTGAATTTCTGCTTTCATGGTGTAGCTCCTGTGGATTAGCACCGCCACCCGAGCCTGTCGGGCACCGTACCGGACTTGTGGAGGTAACGAAAAAAATAGGCGCGCATCATAGCAGACACGGCGCAGGGCGCAAGTCCCATTGCTGATGTACTATGCTCGGACTGTACACACCCACAACACACGCTGAGAGGCGCGATGCCCGTTCTTCGCCTGGCCATTCCCTGTCCACTGCGCTCACTATTTGACTACCTGCCGCCCGCGGACCTGGACGCCTCAACATTGGCCTGCCTGACGCCGGGCGTGCGCCTGCGGGTCGACTTCGGCCGCCGCCAGCTCCAGGGTTATCTGATTGAGATAGCGGCCGAATCCACGCTCCCAAGTACCTCACTACGCACTGCACAGAAGCTCGTTGACGCTGAGCCACTTGTGTCCGCGGGTGTGCTGCAACTGTGCTTGTGGGCGGCAGACTATTATCAGCATCCTCTGGGCGAGGTGATAGAGGCTGCATTTACACCCGGCCTGCGCAGTGGACAAGCGCATCTGCCCCCGGGCCAACCGGGCTGGCGCCTCAGCCAGCGCGGCAAAGGCCTGCCGGATGGCGCTCTGCAGCGCTCGCCGCGCCAGGCCGAAGCCCTGTCGTTACTGCAGAACACCCACGAGCTAGCCACCGATACCTTCCGCAGCAAGGGTATCAGCTCGGGTATCCTGCGCCAGCTCGAGCAAAAAGGCCTGGCGGAGCGCTGCCTGTTAAAACCTTCTGCCATGCCAGGCACGCCCAGGCCCGGGCTGGCCTTGAATACAGAGCAGTCCGCCGCTCTGCAGGGCATTTTGGCGAGCTACGGTGAGTTCAACTGCAGCTTGTTAGAAGGCATTACCGGCAGCGGCAAGACCGAAGTGTACTTGCAATTGATCACCCACTGCTTGGCACAGGGGCAGCAGGCACTGGTCCTGATACCGGAGATAGGCCTCACTCCGCAAACGCTGGCGCGCTTCGTCGAGCGCTTTGGCAGTGGTATCGCCGTACTGCACTCCGGCCTCAATGACACGGAGCGCTACGCCGCCTGGGAGGCTGCACGTACCGGCGTCGCGCGCATCATCGTCGGCACGCGCTCCGCGATCTTCACCAGCCTGCAACAGCCGGGCCTGATCATCGTAGACGAAGAGCATGATGGCTCTTTTAAACAGCAAGACGGGTTCCGCTATTCCGCCCGGGATCTGGCGGTCAAACGCGGCCAGCTCGAGGGTGCAACCGTGGTTTTGGGCAGCGCTACGCCGGCACTGGAAACGCTGCACAACGCATTACAGGGTCGCTACCAACACTTCCACCTGACGCAACGCGCGGGAGCCGGCGAACTGCCCAGCATGCGCGCTATCGACGTGCGCCGTGAAGCGCTGCAGGGGGGCCTGTCCGCCGCTTTGCGCGAAGCCATAGAGGCCGCGCTACAGGCAGGTCAACAGGTGCTGCTGTTTCTCAATCGCCGCGGCTATGCGCCTGCCCTGCAGTGCCACGATTGTGGTTGGATCGCTGAGTGCCGCGCCTGCGACACACGAATGACAGTGCATCGTCGGCAGCGCCGGCTCCGCTGCCACCACTGCGCCGCCAACCTGCGCCTGCCCGAAGCGTGCCCCCAGTGCCACAGCGCGCGCCTGCTCACTAACGGCCTGGGCACAGAGCAAACAGAAGATACCCTGCAACACATCTTTGGCAATTGGCCTATCCATCGGGTCGATAGCGATTCCATGCAGGGTAAAGGCGCCATGCAAGCGCTGGTGACGCAGGTGTCTGACGGGCAACCCTGCATCCTGCTAGGCACCCAGATGCTGACCAAAGGGCATCATTTTCCCGGCGTAAGCCTGGTCGCTGTAATTGATGCCGATGCGCTGCTGTTTAGCGCTGATTTTCGCGGTGAAGAACGCATGGCGCAACTGCTCACGCAGGTTGCGGGCCGCGCGGGGCGCGCCAACGATGCAGGGCAAGTACTGGTACAAACACACTACCCCGATCACCCGCTAATGCTGGCAATGCTCACTGAGAGCTACGCAGAACAGGCCCGGCGCCTGCTGGAGACACGCCGCGACAGCGGCATGCCACCCCACAGTCGTCTGTTACTTCTGCGTACCGACAGCCCTGCCTCCGACACCGGGGAAAAATTCCTCGGCTCACTGCGGCAACAGGCGCAGCCAAAGCTGCCCGAGGGCTGCCGACTGATTGGGCCCTTACCATCACCCTTGCAGCGACGTGCGGGGAAGTTTCGCAACCAACTTCTGGCCATGGCGCCGGATGTGCGCAGGGCGCAGCAACTCGCGCGCCTGTTAGTGCACTACGCGACACAGCTTCCCGCTCGATCGGGGCTCAACTGGTCTATTGATGTCGACCCGCTGGATCTGGGGTGATATCCCCCTCGCGCTGGCCATGGATAGGCTTTTACGGCGATAATGCAGCGCGCAACGGCCGGCACAAAAGCGTCTATTCATCCCTACACAGCAGGTAGCCCCCCCGCCAATGAAGGAACAACTGTCACAGCTCATCCAGCAAGCACTGGAGGCACTGGTCGCAGCAGGCGAGCTCCCCGCCGCAACCCGGCCACAGATCGTTATCGAGCGCACGAGGGATGCCAGCCACGGCGACCTGGCGAGCAACGTCGCATTAACGCTAGCCAAAGGCGCAGGCCATAAACCTCGCGACTTGGCCGCCATGATTTGCGCTGCGCTGCCCGCCTCACCGCTGGTGAGCCGTACCGAAATTGCTGGCCCCGGGTTTATCAACTTTTTCCTCTCGGAAGACAGCAGCCGGGCAGTAGTCCAGCGGGTGCTGGCCGAAGGCGCGCAGTTCGGTTGCAGTAACGGCGGTGCAGGGCGTCGGGTGCAGGTCGAGTTTGTTTCCGCCAACCCAACCGGGCCCCTGCACGTCGGCCACGGGCGCGGTGCAGCGGTCGGTGACAGCATTTGCCGGCTACTGGGTGCCACCGGCTGGTCTGTGGCCAGCGAATTCTATTACAACGATGCCGGCGCCCAGATCAGCAACCTGGCGCTGTCGGTGCAGGCGCGCTGCCGAGGCCTGGATCCGGACGACCCGGCGTGGCCGGAAGACGGCTATCGCGGCGGCTACATTGCCGATGTGGCAGCTGCCTACCTGGCGGGCGAACAAATTGCGGCGAAAGACCGCAAGGTCGACGGCAAAGGCGACCCGGATGACCTTGAGGCGCTGCGCGACTTTGCCGTGGCTTACCTACGCCGTGAGCAGGACCTCGATCTGAAGGCGTTTGCCGTGAATTTCGATCACTACTTTCTGGAGTCGTCGCTGTACGAGTCCGGCGAGGTGGAAGCCGCGGTGGCACGCTTGGTGGCCAACGGCCACACCTATGAAGAAGACGGCGCGCTGTGGCTGCGCACCACCGCATTCGGCGATGACAAAGATCGAGTCATGCGCAAACGAGAGGGCGGTTATACCTACTTCCTTCCCGACGTCGCTTATCATTTCAACAAATGGCAGCGCGGCTTCGAGCGCGTGATCAACGAGCAGGGAGCCGATCATCACAGCACGGTGACGCGCGTGCGGGCGGGCCTGCAAGCGCTGCAAGCAGACATTCCTGAAGGGTGGCCAGACTACGTGTTGCACCAGATGGTGACCGTGATGCGCGAAGGCACCGAGGTCAAGCTGTCGAAAAGGGCCGGTAGCTACGTGACCCTGCGCGACCTGATCGACGAGGTAGGCTGTGATGCAACACGCTACTTTCTGGTGGCGCGGGCGCCCAACTCCCAGCTGACGTTTGACATCGACCTCGCGTTATCCCAGAGCAATGACAACCCGGTGTACTACATCCAATATGCGCACGCACGGGCCTGCTCGGTACTCACTAAACTGGCAGAGCACGGCTGGGACTGGCAAATGGAACGCGGCGTCAAAGGACTCGCGCGCCTGCAAGAAGACCAAGAAAAAGCCCTGTTCAAGCGCCTCGACCAATACCCGGAAGTGGTCGCCGCCGCCGCACTCGCCAGTGAGCCGCACACGGTGGCTAACTATTTGCGCGAGCTGGCGGCTGAATTCCACAGTTACTACAACGCGCACAAAATGCTGGTAGAGGACAATGACCTGCGCGACGCACGCCTCGCATTGAGCCAAGCGGTACGCCAGGTCATCGCCAACGGGCTCTGGCTGCTGGGTGTCAACGCACCGGAGGCCATGTAAATGGCCCGAGACCAAGGCGGCCGCAGTGGTGCCAGGCGCAAACCCCAGGCAGCCCGGCGCAACGAGAGCAGCAGCGCAGCGAGCCCCTGGCGCTGGTATGGCGCAGGGGTCGGCACCGGCGTGTTCCTCAGCCTGCTGCTTTACCTGGGGACGCTTCCCCCCAGTATTCCGCCGGGCACGGGTAGCCCCGCAGCAGCTGAAGCACAGGCGCCCCCAAAACCGCGTTTTGACTTTTATACCCTGCTGCCGGAACAAACCATCGATGTGGAAGTGGAACCGTCAGCGATGACTGCGCCGCTGCCGAGCGCCAGCCCGCAAGTCACCGAAAGCTTCGTACTGCAGGCGGGCTCATTCCGACAGCGCGAAGACGCCGATCGGCGTCGAGCAGAACTGCTGCTGCTAGGCCTCGACCCCAACGTGGAAGAGTCCACCGGCAACAACGGGCGCTGGTTCCGAGTTTATCTGGGGCCATTTTCCACCCATGCGCAGATGAGCAGGGCGCGCGGACTCACGGCCGCACAGAATATAGACACGTTGCTGTTAAAGCGGGGTACTCCCTAGCAGTCCCGCTGCGCCTGCCAGGCGCACCCAGCACACAGGCTTGAATTCCAGCCACCGCCCCCCATATCGGGACTATCAGGAGATTCATCGTGGAACAGTATCGAGGTACAACCATCCTTTCCGTCCGTCGCGGCAACAGCGTTGTGATTGGCGGCGACGGACAAGTATCGCTGGGCAATACCGTGATGAAAGGCAATGCCCGCAAAGTGCGACGGCTGCACAAGAACAACGTGCTGGCCGGTTTTGCAGGCGGCACTGCGGATGCTTTTACCCTGTTTGAATTGTTCGAAGCGCAGCTGGATAAGCATCAGGGGCACCTGGTGCGCGCCGCGGTAGAGCTGGCCAAGGCATGGCGCACCGAACGCTCCCTGCGCCGCCTTGAAGCACTGCTGGCCGTGGCGGACAAAGAAACGTCACTGGTTATAACGGGCAACGGCGATGTTATCGAACCCGAAGACAACCTGATTGCCATTGGCTCCGGCGGGCCTTTCGCCCAGTCGGCCGCGCGCGCTCTGCTCGATAACACGGATCTCGATGCTCGCAGCATTGTGGAGAAGGGGCTGAATATCGCCGGCGACATCTGCATTTACACTAACCACAATCAGACCATCGAACAACTCGACTATTAGGCCTTTTGCATGTCCAACATGACGCCCCGGGAGATTGTCCACGAGCTGGACAAACACATTATCGGCCAGCAGGACGCGAAGCGCGCCGTGGCCATCGCGCTGCGCAATCGCTGGCGGCGTATGCAGCTGCCCGAAGCACTGCGCGCAGAAATCACCCCGAAAAATATCCTCATGATCGGCCCCACTGGCGTAGGCAAAACCGAGATAGCCCGCCGGCTCGCAAAACTGGCCAATGCCCCCTTCGTTAAGGTTGAGGCCACCAAATTCACTGAAGTCGGCTACGTTGGCCGGGACGTCGAGTCGATCATTCGCGATTTGGCTGATGTAGCGGTGAAACTGTATCGCGAGCAGGAAATGGAGCGGGTGCAGTTCCGCGCCGAAGAGGCCGCAGAAGAACGGCTGCTCGATATATTGCTGCCGCCTGCACGCGGCGACACGGCCGACAGCAGCAGCGGCACGCGGCAAATGCTGCGAAAAAAATTACGCGAAGGCGACCTCGACGACAAAGAAGTGGAGGTGAACATCGCCAGCAGCGGCCCCGGCATGGAAATCATGGCACCGCCGGGCATGGAGGAGATGACCAACCAGCTGCAGAGCATGTTCTCCAATATTTCACGCCAACAGAGCAAAGCGCGACGCATGCCAGTGAAGGCCGCGCTGAAAGCTCTGCGCGATGAAGAAGCAGCCAAGCTGGTTAACGAAGACGACCTGAAACAGCGCGCCATTCACGAGGCCGAGCAAAACGGCATTGTGTTTATCGATGAGCTCGACAAGGTGGCCAAACGTGGCGAAACCGCGGGTGCCGATGTCTCCCGGGAAGGCGTACAGCGTGACCTGCTGCCGCTGATCGAAGGCTCCACGGTCACCACTAAACACGGCACCCTCAAGACCGACCACATCCTGTTCATCGCCTCGGGCGCCTTCCACTTGGCCAAGCCTTCGGATCTTATCCCCGAACTGCAGGGTCGGCTGCCCATCCGTGTAGAGCTGGATTCACTGACGGCAAGCGACTTCGAGCGCATTCTTACCGAGCCAGATGCTTCGCTGACGGAACAGTATCAGGCACTGCTGGCCACCGAAGGGCTGCAGCTAGAGTTCACTCCCGACGGCCTGCAGCGTATTGCCGAGACGGCCTGGAAAGTGAACGAGAAAACGGAGAACATTGGCGCCCGTCGCCTGCATACCGTGATGGAGCGGCTGTTGGAGCAGGCCTCCTTTGGCGCGGCGGACGCGGGCCTGCAAACGCAGGTGCTGACCATTGATGCCGACTACGTTAACAGTCAGCTGCTGGCACTCAGCGAAGACGAAGATCTCTCCCGCTTCATATTGTAAGGTGAACACATGACCGAGCGAGCACCGCGCCCCACCGACATCCATTTGCACCGCAAATCACGGGAGCTGGAGCTGGCCTATGGGGCGGACGAACGCTACCGCTTGCCCTGTGAATACCTGCGAGTGCACTCCCCCTCTGCAGAGGTGAAGGGCCACGGCCCCGGCCAAGAGGTGCTGCAAACCGGCAAGCTCCACGTCGGCATCACCGATATCAAGCCCGTCGGCCACTATGCCCTGCAACTGGTGTTTGATGACGGGCACGATACCGGACTCTACTCTTGGGACTTTTTGTACGACCTGTGCTGCCGTCGCGAGGCGCTCTGGCAAGATTACCTCGACCGAATGTCCGCCGCCGGTGCAGCCCGCGACCCACAGGTACAAGTCATCCAGTTTCAACCGTGACCCCAACCCTGACCCGAGCCCCGACATCGCGCTACAATAGCTGCCCTGTTGTGCGCTAGCGGAGGCCACATGAGCGAAAAACGCAGCACCCATTTCGGTTATCGGGAAGTGGATGAAGAAGCCAAAGCCGGGCTGGTAGCCAACGTCTTTCATTCGGTGGCGGCGCGCTACGACCTGATGAACGACCTGATGTCCGGCGGTATACACCGGATTTGGAAGCGTTTCACCATTGAGCTCAGCGCCGTGCGGGCGGGCCAATCGGTACTCGATATTGCCGGCGGCACCGGCGACTTGGCGGCAAAGTTCGCCAATATCGTAGGCCCAACCGGCCGCGTCGTGCTGGCGGACATCAATGAGTCGATGTTGAACGTAGGCCGCGACAAACTGCTGGACACTGGTTTTCAAGGCAACGTAGAGTTCGTGCAGGCCGATGCTCAGTATCTGCCTTTCCCTGATGACAGCTTCGACTGTGTCAGCATTGCTTTTGGCCTGCGCAATGTCACAGACAAAGATCTCGCGCTGCGCTCCATGCTGCGGGTCCTGAAGCCCGGCGGCCGATTGTTGGTTCTGGAGTTCTCCAAGCCAGTGAACCCCCTGCTGGGCAAGGCTTACGACGGTTACTCTTTCCGGGTACTGCCGGTCATGGGCAAACTGGTGGCAGGCGACAGCGACAGCTACCAATACCTGGCCGAGTCGATTCGCATGCATCCCGATCAGGAAACACTGCTCGGCATGCTGGAAGATGCTGGCTTCGTGAATTGCGAGTACCATAACCTCACCGGCGGCGTTGTCGCCCTGCACCGGGGTTTCAAGGCCTGACATGGCCGCCGGCCTCGACCCCACACTGACCACAGCGGCGCTCGCCGCGCTGGAGGCCGCACTCAATAGCGCACTGGCACTTGACCCGGCGGGGCAACAACAGCTGGGGCGCCTGGCAGGCAGCACCTTTGCCATTGAGTGCACCGCCCCCAAGGTCAATGTTTACCTGCAACCCGCCGCAGACAAAACCCGGCTGCTCGGCTACTACGACGGCCCCGTCACAACGCGGGTCCGTGGCGCCGCCGCCGACTTTGCCGAGCTGGCAGGCGCCAGTGACCCCGCGGCCGCCCTAATCAATGGCAACGTCGCCTTACAGGGTGACAGTGCGCCACTGATTGAACTACAGCGCATTATTGGGCAGTTAGACCTGGACTGGGAGGCACCACTGGTGACAGTGCTGGGGGACGTTGCCGGGCACCAGCTCGCGGAGTTCCTGCGCAGCAGTTTTAACGCGGGCAACGCGGTGTCCGGCAGCCTGCGGCGTCAACTCGACGAATTCATCCACGAAGAAGCACGCCTGACACCGCCGCGGCTGGAGGTGGAGGACTTCTACACCGACCTGCAATCATTGCAGCAGCGTGTGGACCGGCTGCAATCGCGCCTGGACCGCCTGCGCAAACGCATGCAGGCTTCCCACACATGAGCGCCGGGCTGTTTTCTCGCAGCCGGCGGCTGCTGCTAATATTGCGCGTCGCCGGGCGCTACCGCCTACAAGAATTCGTGGCCGCCGATACGCTGCCATCCAGTGCGAGGCTGCTGCTACGCCTGTCACCCTGGCGCAACAGCCACAAAAATATGAGCCGGGGAGAGCGCCTGCGCCGAGCCCTGGAAGAGCTGGGCCCGGTGTTTATCAAGTTTGGACAGCTCCTTTCTACCCGCCGTGACCTGCTGCCCACCGATATCGCCGACGAACTCGCGCGCCTGCAAGACAAAGTACCGGCCTTTGACGAACAACTGGCCGCTGACATTATCGAAGCCGCGCTGGGGAAGCCGGTAGAGACCTTGTTTGCATGCTTTGAACCACTGCCTATTGCCTCGGCCTCCGTGGCGCAGGTGCACGGCGCAACGCTACACAGCGGCGAAGAAGTGGTGGTAAAGGTGCTGCGGCCCGAGATAGAGCCGGTGATTCGCCAAGACCTGGCACTGCTTTATACCCTGGCGCGTTTGGTACAACGTTATTTGCCGGATGGGCGTCGGTTGCGCCCACTAGAGGTGGTTGCCGACTATGAGTTGACCATCTTGGACGAGCTGGATTTGCGCCGCGAGGCGGCCAACGCCTCTCAGCTGCGGCGTAACTTTGCCGACAGCGACCTGGTGTACGTGCCCCAGGTACATTGGGACTATACCCGCAGCAACGTGATGGTCGCCGAACGCATCAGCGGCATTCCAGTCACCGACATGGCGACGCTGACCTCGCTGGGCACAGACCTCAAGCTACTGGCAGAGCGCGGCGTTGAGATCTTCTTTACCCAGGTGTTCCGGGACAACTTTTTCCACGCCGATATGCACCCTGGCAATATCTTCGTCAATGCGACAGACCCGGCCAATCCACGCTATATCGCCGTGGACTGTGCCATTGTCGGCAGCCTCAGCGAGGCCGACCAATACTATCTGGCGCGCAACCTGCTCGCCGTGTTTCAGCGCGACTACCGGGCTGTGGCCGAGCTGCATGTGGAATGTGGCTGGGTGCCGCCGGGCACGCGTATCGCAGATTTCGAATCGGCCATGCGCGCCGTTTGTGAACCGGTGTTCGAGCGCCCCATCAGTGATATTTCCTTTGGCCAGCTGTTGATCTATCTGTTCAGCACCGCGCGCCGTTTCGACATGGAGGTGCAGCCGGCACTCGTCCTTCTGCAAAAGACCTTGCTGAATATTGAAGGCCTGGGTCGCCAGCTCTACCCGCAGCTCAACCTATGGGATACCGCGCAGCCCTTCCTTGAGCGCTGGGTGCAGGAACGCTACTCACCGCAGTCTGTCTTCCGACGCCTGCAGCGGCACATTCCCTCCTGGCTGGAGCAACTGCCACAGGTGCCAGATGCAGTATTGGACAACCTGCAACGCAAGCACCTCACCCCCAACCCTGGCGGCTCGCATCAGCAGCAACAGGCCCGGCTGGTCGCGTTGCAGCGGGAGCAGCGTCAACGCAGAGGGCGCCGCAGGCTATTGGCTACTGCACTGGGCGGCACGGGGCTCATACTGGCCGTTCCCGGTGGCTGGGACTTTCTGGCGCAGGCGCCGGCGGCGAGTTGGTTGCTGGTAGGGGCCGCCGCCCTGTTGTTGTGGTGGGGCACCTGTAACAGCGAATAGGCGGGCTCTGGCCCCCTGTGCCATAATACTTCGCTATGGAAACCACAACGCCTATGAATACAGAAACTCTGCTGCAGGCCGTACGCTGGAATGATCAGGGCCTAGTGCCGGCCATTGCGCAAGACGCTGCAAGCGGTGAGGTGTTAATGCTGGCTTGGATGAACGCCGAAGCGCTGCAGCACACCGCCGAGAGCGGGCGCGCCGTTTACTGGTCACGGTCGCGGCAGTCATTGTGGAGCAAGGGTGAAAGCTCGGGCAACGTACAGCTGCTACAGGAGCTGCGCCTGGATTGCGATGGCGACACCGTGCTGCTAAAAGTTGAACAACTGGGCGGCGTGGCCTGCCACACTGGCCGCCGCCACTGCTTTTATCAACGCTGGGACGGAACCGGTTGGCAAGTCACCGAGGCCGTGCTGAAAACACCCGAATCGATGTACGGAAAAACGCCGTGAACGATGTTTTGCAACAACTTGATGTGATATTGGCGGCGCGTCGTAGTGCCAGCCCGGACAGTTCTTATGTGGCCAGTCTGCATCATCGGGGCCTGAACAAGATTCTCGAGAAGGTGGGTGAAGAAGCCACTGAGGTCATTCTCGCAGCCAAGGATGCCAGCGGAGACCGCAGTGAAGTGATTGGGGAAGTGGCAGACCTCTGGTTTCACACCTTGGTCATGCTCTCCCACCTGGAGCTGGATTCGGCAGCGGTACTGGACTGCCTGGGAGAACGCTTCGGTATGTCCGGGTTGGACGAAAAAGCCGCACGCGTCTAGGCGCGTACTTAATTTTACTGACGGAGAAACTCATGGGCATCGGCGGCATCAGTATTTGGCAATTGTTAATCATTCTGGCCATCGTCATTATGTTATTCGGTACCAAGCGCCTGCGTACGCTGGGTACAGACCTGGGTAGCGCAGTGAAGGGGTTTCGTAAAAGTATCGCTGATGACGACCAAGTTACAAACGACACCGAGGCCAAGGACTCCACCGGCGATGCCAGCAGCGACACTCGGAGCGACAACAGCAAGCCGTGACGCACAACCATGTTTGATATTGGCTTTGCCGAGTTGCTGCTGATTGGCGTGGTGGGCCTGCTGGTGATTGGGCCGGAGCGCTTGCCAGCAACCATTCGCACGGTAAGCGTGTGGATACAGCAAATTCGCCGGGGCTTTAACCAGATACGCACCGAGGTGGAGCAGGAACTGCACAACGATGAGGTGTTGCAGGAGTTGCGCAAAACAGGCAGAGACCTGCGCAACGATGCCCAACGTGTCAGCGACTCGGTCACCACTGCGGCGCAAAAGGCCACAGCAACAGAACCGGGACCAAAACCGGAACGAGAGCCAAGACCTTTACCAAAAGCGGAGCCGGAATCAATTGCTGCAGAAAGTATCGGCGGCGAGCCACCCGTGCGATGAGTGAAGAGCCCGAAGACCAGCCACTGCCCTTGGTCGCGCACCTGACCGAGCTTCGCGACCGCCTGCTGCGCGCCCTGCTCGCAGTGCTCATAGTGTTTATTGGCCTGTTCCCGTTTGCCAATGAAATCTACAGTTTCGTCTCCGAACCGCTGCGCGCCCTGCTGCCGGCTGGCGCCACCATGATCGCCACCGATGTAGCATCACCCTTCCTCACCCCGTTCAAGCTGACTCTGGTGGCGGCAGTTTTCATCGCCATACCGTATGTGCTCTACCAAGCCTGGAGCTTTATTGCACCGGGCATGTATCGGCACGAGAAACGCCTGGCGATACCGTTACTCGCGTCCAGCGTTGCGCTGTTTTATGCCGGTGCGGCTTTTGCCTATTACGTGGTGTTCCCCCTCGTTTTCGGCTTCTTTACCAGCGTTGGCCCCGAAGATATCGCCATGATGACGGATATCAACAGCTACCTGAACTTCGTTTTGAAACTCTTTTTTGCCTTCGGCCTCGCCTTTGAAATTCCCATCGCAGTGGTCATCATGATCTGGGCGGGTATTACCACCCCGGACGACCTCACGCGTAAAAGGCCCTACGTCATCGTCGGCTGTTTTGTGTTCGGCATGCTGCTGACACCTCCGGACGTAATTTCTCAGGCTCTACTGGCCGTGCCCATGTGGCTACTGTTTGAGCTTGGCATTGTGTTCGGGCGCATCATCATGCGGCGCAAGGCTGCCTCGGCAGATCCGGCGGACCCGAAGTGACGGCGGAAAAACGCGCGCGCGGCCTGTCGCCGTTGCTCACCATTCTGCGTTTTTTGCTGCCCTACAAAGCGCGCTTATGGGCCGCGGGCTGCGCACTGGCTTTTACTGCCGGTGCAACACTGTTTCTGGGGCGCGGCATTCAGGTGCTGATCGACGAAGGTTTCAGTGGCGGCACCAGTGCCGACCTGAGCGGCGCCATCAGCGTCATTATGGTGATCGCCGCTGCCATGGCGGTGGGCACTTTTGTACGCTTTTACATGGTGTCCTGGCTAGGTGAACGGGTGAGCGCGGATATCCGCAAGGCCGTTTTCGACAACATCATCCATTTGAACCCCGGCTACTTCGAACTCAACCGCAGCGGTGAAATCATGTCGCGGCTGACCACCGACACCACGCTGCTGCAAACCATTATTGGCTCGTCGATGAGCATGGCCTTGCGTAGCAGCCTCACCCTGGTCGGCGGGCTGGTGTTGATGTTTATTACCAACATTCAGCTGAGCCTGATCATTACGGCGGGGGTGCCGCTGGTACTGCTGCCCATTTTGGTTTTCGGCCGCAGGGTACGGCGGCTGTCCAACCTGAGCCAGGACAGCATCGCCAACGTGGGTAGCTACGCCGGAGAAATCATCCAGCATATTCGTACCGTACAGAGTTACACCAGCGAGAGCCGCGAAAGCGCTGCTTTCGGTAGTGAAGTTGAACGGGCGTTTGACATAGCCCGGCGGCGCATTCGGCAGCGGGCACTGCTGGTCTGTGTCGCGATGATTCTGCTGTTTGGGGGCATGGGAGCCATGCTCTGGAGCGGCGGCCAGTCGGTGATCAGCGGCGAGATGAGTGGCGGAGAGCTGGGCGCGTTTGTTTTTTATGCACTGATGGTAGGCTCCGGCTTCGCGACTATCTCCGAGGTGTGGGGGGAACTACAGCGGGCAGCGGGTGCTTCCGAACGGCTGTTGGAATTGCTCGGCACGCACAGCGAAATTGTCGACGGTGCAAGCGCTACGCCGCCTGCATCTGCATGCCTCACATTGCGTGACGTCACCTTCGCCTATCCGGCCCGGTCCGAAGACCCCGCACTCAAGGGCCTGTCGCTGGATATCGCGGAGGGCAAGAGCCTGGCCCTGGTCGGCCCCTCCGGCGGCGGTAAATCAACCCTGTTCCAATTGCTGCTGCGCTTCTACGACCCCCAATCGGGTGCCGTGCTATTTGATGGGGTTGACCTGCGCGAGCTGAGCCTGAGCAACCTGCGACAACAAATGGCCCTGGTGCCCCAGCAACCCGCCCTGTTCACCGGCACCGTGCGCTACAACATCGCCTACGGCAAACCCGACGCGACGGCAGCTGAGGTCACCGCCGCGGCGCAGGCAGCCTTCGCCCACGAATTCATTCAACGCCTGCCGCACGGCTACGACAGTGAACTAGGGGAGCAGGGCGTGCGACTCTCGGGTGGACAGCGCCAGCGCATTGCTTTGGCGCGCGCCATACTGGCCAATCCACGGGTACTATTGCTCGATGAAGCCACCAGCGCTTTGGACAGCGAAAGCGAACATCAGGTGCAGCTGGCGCTACAGGAATTGATGCGCAACCGTACCACTATTGTTATTGCACATCGCTTGTCAACCATACGCCATGCTGATCGCATCGCGGTACTGGATAAGGGAATACTGGTCGCAACAGGCACCCACGACACGCTACTAGAGGATTCGCCGCTGTATGCGCGGTTAGCTAGTTTGCAGTTTCGGGAGCCTCCCCCGGACAGTGAAACGACCTAGAGTATAAAGCTGGACGCCTGCCGGTACCGGACCAACGAGGGACTTAACCGGGGGTAAAGAAGGAGTATCAGGGGAGGACCCTGCGGACGCGGACGCCCTCAGGGTCGCTATCAATCAGCTCAGCTCGCGAACCAGCCCAGCAATGCTTTCCTTCGCATCACCAAACAGCATGCGAGTGTTTTCCTTATAGAACAAGGGGTTCTCGATACCGGCAAAGCCTGAAGCCATAGAGCGCTTGAGCACGAACACCGTGCGCGCCTTGTCCACGTTGATCACGGGCATACCGTAAATGGGGCTGGACTCAACTTCACGTGCCGCCGGGTTCACCACGTCGTTGGCGCCAATTACAATTGCCACATCGACGTTTTCCATCCGCGGATTCACTTCGTCCATTTCCAACAGCTGGTCGTAGGGCACGTCCGCTTCAGCCAACAGTACGTTCATGTGCCCGGGCATACGTCCCGCGACGGGGTGAATACCAAAGTTCACTTCGCAGCCATTCTTCTCCAGCAACAGGGCAAATTCCTTCACCACGTGCTGCGCCTGAGCAACCGCCATGCCGTAGCCAGGTACAATCACCACGCTACTGGCAGCTTCCAGGATGTAGAACGCGTCCTCAACCGAGATTGGCTTGATTTCGCCCTCTACCACGGTTTCGGAGCTGGTCACGCCGCCAAAGCCACTGAACAACACGTTGCTCAAGGAGCGGTTCATCGCCTTACACATGATTTGCGTGAGGATGATGCCCGAGGCACCTACCAGCGAACCGGCCACAATCAGGATGTTGTTGTGAATTGCGAAACCCGCGGCGCAAGCCGCCAAGCCCGAGTAGGAGTTCAACAGGGAGATCACCACCGGCATATCTGCACCGCCGATAGGGATCACCGCCATCACCCCAAAAAGCAGCGACAGGGCGATAATGGCATACAGCCACTGGCTATTTTCGGGCTGCAGGCAAAACATCACGGCGCTGCCCAGAATCGCCATCACCAACAGGCTGTTAACAACCTGCTGGCCACGGAAGGTGACTGCACCGCTGCCAATGCGCTCACTCAGTTTGCCGTAGGCGACCAGCGAGCCGGTGAAGGTAAGCCCACCAATCAAAATCGACAAAACGATGGTGACCAGGATGAAGGTATTGTTGTCGCCCGCACCCAAGGCTGCTGCGCCAACGAGCAAGCTCGCCATACCGCCGAAGCCGTTAAACAAAGCCACCATCTCTGGCATGGAGGTCATTTGTACCAGGCGCGCTGCGCCTGCACCAATCACACCACCCAGTAACATGCCCGCCATAATCCACTGAAATTCGACGATACCCTGATCCAGCAAGGCAGCAACGATTGCCAGCAGCATGCCGACAGCAGAAAGCAGGTTGCCCTTACGCGCGGTATCCGCAGAGCCCAGAAGCTTGAGGCCGAAAATAAACAGCGCCGCCGAGATGACATACGCCAACTGAATGCCCAATGCGGTTGCACCCATGATTATTTACCCCTCTTCTTGAACATCGCAAGCATGCGATCAGTCACCATGTAGCCACCGACTACGTTAATCGTCGCCAAGGCGACTGCGCCTGCACCCAGCCACTGGGCGATATCGTGCTGGCCGGTGCCTGCAAGGCCAATCGCACCCACAACAGTGATACCCGAAATCGCGTTAGCGCCAGACATCAGCGGCGTGTGCAAGGTCGCCGGTACTTTGTAGATGAGTTCGAAGCCCAGAAAAATCGACAGCATGAGAATAAAGGTCAGGAATACGGCGTCCATATCAGTTGCCCCCCTCCAGGATATTTTTGATCGTAACGTTGGTGACTTCGCCACCGTGCGTAATGATGCAGCCGGGCAGGATGTCGTGGTCGAAATCGACTTTGAACCCGTTGCTTTCTTTGTCCCAGGCGTCATCTACCAGGTTAAACAGATTGTTGGCATACATAAGGCTGGCGTCGCGGCACACTTCGTTGGGCAGGTTGCCCTTGCCAATGATGGTGACTCCATTCACGGTAACCACCTCGTTGGGCACAGAGCCTTCAACATTACCGCCTGTTTCTGCGGCCATATCGACCACTACCGACCCTGGCTTCATACCCTCCACCATATCGCGGGTCACAATGACCGGAGGCTTGCGCCCAAACACCTGCGCCGTGGTAATCACCACATCAGAGTCGGCGATGGTCGCTTTCTGCGCATCGCGCTGCTTTTGGATCTGCTCCGGGGTCAGCTCAGTGGCATAACCACCTGCCGTTTCACCGGTTTGCCCCAGGTCGATATCCAGAAAGGTAGCGCCCAGCGAATGAACCTGCTCCGCCACCACCGGACGGGTGTCAAACGCCGTCACTCGGGCGCCCAAACGCTTCGCCGTTGCAATCGCCTGCAAACCGGCTACCCCTGCACCGATCACGAACACCTTGGCTGGCTTCAGGGTGCCCGCCGGAGTCATCATCATGGGGAAAATGCGCGGCAAATGCGTCGCTGCCTGCAGCACCATCACATAACCGGCCAGGTTTGCCTGTGAACTCAAGGCATCCATTTTCTGGCTGCGGGTGGTGCGCGGAATCATTTCCATACTGATAGCGGTAACACCCTGCTGCTGCAGAGTACGCACCAGGTCGTGCTCATTGAAGGGGTCGAGGTAGCTAATGTGTATGCAGCCGGCCTTCATCAAGGCGATGTCAGCTTTTTCGGGCTTGCGCAAACGCAGCAGCATATCCGCATCGCGGAATAAGGCCTCGCGATCGGCGCTTAACGTAGCACCCGCCTCAACATATTCTTCATCGGTAAAACCGGAACCCAAACCCATCCCGTTTTCAATTACCAGGTCAGCGCCCAAACGACACAACTTCTTGGCCGTCTCAGGTGTGACCGGCACCCGGTTTTCGCCCGGATGCGTCTCCCTCGGAATTGCGATGCGCATAGTACTTCCTACCCCGTTTTTAAGCGTGTCGGTTATGAACTTTTGTGTGTAACAGCAAAAACAACAGATCTGACGTTTTATTATGTAACTTCAGGTAACTCTCTGTCTTGCATCTTGTTTTTCGGCCAGCGATTCTAGCACATAGCCTTAGCGCAAGGAATTATTGTGCAATAGTAGTGCGATGCAGCAATCGATCATACGCTTCATACCCCCCGGTGGCCTTGTGCAGCAGGGAGCGGTTATCCCACATAATCAGCATGTCGGGCTGCCACCGGTGCTGATAGACGAACTCAGGCTGCGTCTGCCACTCGAGCAGCTCCAACAACAACGCAAACGCTGCATGATCGTCCATACCCTCGATGCCCACAATGTAACCCAAACAGCCAAACACACCCAGTTCACCGGTTTCCGGATGCAGCCTGATGAGGGGATGCCGCTGAGTGGCCAACGCCTCTGCGGATGGACGAATAACCATGCTACGGTCAGTCGCTTGATCTTCCTGACCGTACATGCCTTCTGGCGAATACGCTGCTTTTGCCGAGTGGATAGCAATTTTACCTTCGAGCTTTTCACGCAGCGCTGCAGGCATCTCAGTAAGCGCTTTGTGTTGATTTGCGAACAAAGTGTCACCGCCCTGGGGGGGGACGGTGATACTAAACAAACAGGTACCCGCAGGAGGCACTGCCTGGAAACTCCAGTCGGTATGCCAGTTTTCAGCAAACAAAGGGGCCTGCTCGTTGGCGCGCCGCTCTACCGCGATAATATGCTCCTGCCCCGGGATGCTCGCAATAAAGGGGTCATCACCAAAGCCACCAAAGTAGCGGGTAAAACGTAGCAGGTCGCCATTGCTCATAGTTTGTTGAGGAAAAGCAAGGACGTGGTGTTGCAGCCACGCAGCGCGAATGCGCAGGACATCTTCAGCAGCGAGGGCCATGCCGAGATCAACACCACTGACTTCGGCTCCGCAAGCCTGCCCCGAGCAAGTAATGTGTAAGGTCATGGGGTTCTTACCTATAGCGTCGGAGGCGCTGACTATAATCATTCAGGCCGCTTTGTTCGACTTCGAGACGCCTTGAGGGGCTCGAAAAAGCCCCCAGGAAGGGGGCAATAAATTTAGCCTGCTCTGAGCTGCAGGAAGGGGTTCATCCACCGGTACTTCCACTCAGTAAAGTGCAGTGGCGCATCCAGCACCGCCAAACAAATACAATCTTCGGACTGCAGGGCGGTCGGCGCATGGGTGTCATCGGCCTCGCGGAACAAAAAATCGCCTTCATGGTAACTGCCCGCCGCGTCAGAAAACCCACCCTGCAGAACCAGCGTCATTTCAGAGCCGCGGTGCTTGTGCTCGGGAATCTTGCCACCGGCTTTAATGTGATAGAGCGCAAACTCGTAGCCAGGGTCGCCAGTTTTCAGGTAACTGATGCGCAAGGCCGATGTCACCTTGTTCCACGCCAGCTCCGAAAAGTCGCCCTTCATAAGGCGCTGCAACAAAGCCGGCAGACGCCCGACTACCGCGTCTTCCGAGCGCTTGTAACTCAGTGGAGGCTCCTCATCAAGGCGGGCCAGCACGGTATTCAACAGCGCATCACCCACCGGCACCGGTGTCAATCTGTCGAACAACACCGCGCCCAAGTCTTGCAAGCGAGCACTCTGCTGCTGGCACTGGGGACAGTAATTCAAGTGAGCCGAGATACAGGCAGATTGTGCCAGAGGCAAAATGCCTGCTACATACTCAGTCAGTAGGTCTACGCTTGGATGAAACTTTGCCATGAGATTCTATTGCTTACCTGTCTATCTGAATTTGCAATTTCTGGATTGCCAACCGCACCCGAGACTTCACGGTGCCCAGTGGCAGATCCAACTCTGCCGCCGCCTCAGCGTGCGACTTTCCTTCCATATACACCTTGGCCAATATCTGTGCCTGATCCGGTGGCAAAGTGCCCATAAGCTCGTGGATCGTGTCGCGGCTGCGGCGGCTCTGCAACATCGCAAAGGGTTCACTGGGTTCCTGATCCGGCATAAAGTCGTCTGACGCCAAGGGCGTATCGAATTTCTGCAAACGGCGAAACATGTCGGTGCGACAGTTTCGCGCTATCGTGTATACCCATGTACTCGCCGCGGCCTTTTCTGGATTAAACGCGTCCGCCTTTTGCCAGGCTTTTAACATGACTTCTTGCACTAGTTCATCGCAGTGGGCCGCAGACATCGCCGACCCGGACAGCGCGAACGCCTTGATCAGTGGAGCAAAATGGCGAAAAAAACGTGTGAAAGCCGCTCGGTCACCCGTTGCGGCAATTTGAACAAGGCACTCGCTCCACTCATCAGTGCGTCGCCCTGTCGGTACCTGCCAGCCGTCCGTCGCACTGCCATCCCTTTCTTCCACCGCTACACCTGCTTCTCTAAATGTGTTTCGGGGTAGTATACGCGTAAGCCTGATTGGCAGATCAAATGATTCCTATAAATAAGCGCCAATGATCCAGAGCCCCCCCGGTGGCGTAATTTGGCCATATAATTACTGTTTTTGGGCGACAACGTCTGCGGTTTTACCACTAACTGCTGCGATTACGCCGGGAGGATTCACTACATTGGATATCGCAGTCATCGGTTCCGGGATTTCCGGCCTGTCCTGTGCCCACTACTTAAGCCGCAAACATCAGGTTACGGTTTTCGAGGCAGGCACGCAGGTCGGTGGCCACACCGCCACAGTGGATGTGAAGCTGGGCACCAGGCGCTACGCGGTAGACACGGGCTTCATTGTTTATAATGATTGGACTTACCCGAATTTCATTGCTTTGCTGAAAGAACTTGGTGTGAGCAGCCGGGCGACCGAAATGGGTTTCAGCGTCAGCGACAACGACAGCCGGCTGGAATATTCAGGCAGCAGCATAAATACCCTGTTTGCACAACGCCGCAATCTGGTGTCGCCCCGTTTTCTGGGCATGGTCAGGGACATTTTGCGCTTCAATCGGGAGTCGGTTGCCGACCTTGAGGCGGGCCTGCTGGAGGCCGGTGAAACACTTGGCCACTACCTTGCACGCAAGCGCTATGGCGCCACCTTCAGTAGCCATTACTTAGTGCCCATGGCATCGGCAATTTGGTCAGCAGATTGCGCCAGCATTACCGAATTTCCACTGGAGTTCTTCCTGCGTTTTTTCCGTAACCACGGCTTACTGTCAGTCAGTGACCGGCCGCAGTGGCGCGTTGTAGAAGGTGGCTCTCGGGAATATCTGCGCCCGCTGTGCCAGCGATTTGACGATCGCATACACACCTCCAGCACCGTGACACACATCAGCCGCGACGCACGCGGCGTCAGCCTCGTGCTCCAGGATGGCCGCAGCTTCCGTTTTGACCAGGTTGTGGTTGCCACCCATTCAGACCAGGCGTTAGGCATGCTTGCCGACCCATCAGCGGAGGAAACAGCTATTCTAGGCGCACTCCCCTACCAGAGTAACGAGGTGGTCTTGCATACCGACGTGCGCTTACTGCCGCAAAACCGCAACACGTGGTCGAGCTGGAATTATCGCCTTGGCGTGGATGCAAAACGAGCGGTGGTGACCTACAACATGAATATCTTGCAGGGCATCAAGGCACCCGAGACGTTTTGTGTCACACTCAACGACACCGCTGCAATCAACCCCAACCGGATACTCGGCACCTTTAACTACGCCCATCCCGTGTTTTCCCTCGACGGCATCAAAGCTCAACAACGGTGGCAAGAGATCAACGGCAACCGCAACACCTGGTACTGCGGAGCCTATTGGCACAACGGTTTCCATGAAGATGGCGTGGTAAGCGCGCTACGCGTTGCCGAGGGCATCGACCAGGTGGGTAAGGCCGCAGCGTGAAATCCAGGCTCTACCAAGGCACCCTGAGCCACCGCCGGTTTATGCCACGGGTGCACGCGTTCAGTTACC
>JANQUV010000003.1 GCA_030730585.1 Haliea sp. | reverse complement strand
TTCACTAAACTCGTGTAACAAAGCCATTCCGTCCACATTGATTCAACATGTTTCGGTATCATTCCCTCTACTAATAGTGCGCATCGGCAGGTATATAATGTACACCCGCCTGCGGATTCCTTCGGATTCAGCATGACCAAAGCTGTTTTTACCAATACTGCCGCCCGGCTGGTGTCCTACCTGCTGCTGGTGGCTACCGTGTTGTTCTGGTCGGCGACGGGGTCTCTTGCGGGGCAGGCTAACTCGCAGCTTGCCCCACTCTTCGATCACGCCGCTGGTCTCCCCAGCTCGGTGCTTTCCGAGTCCTTAGAGTTTAGAGCGTTGGGCGGTACCGGTGGGTTGGGTGCGGATACATCCGGCGCTGATGGCCCTGCGCTCATTCAATCTGCTGTGCCAGCGCTTATCGGCCAATGGAACCATCACGCGATTGTCTTCCCCTCCACATCTCCTAACGTTCGTCTCCACGTTACCCGTTACCCGGTATTGCCGCAGGCGCCCCCAAGCCTTGCTTGAATGGTTTGTCCGGTGCGCAGTGTGTGCGTTCAACGGTTCTAGATAGCAACTGAATCCGTGGGCGCTCAGGCTGTGTGTAGTAAAGCTCTGGTGACGAGTCTATCAACATGAAAATTATCGATTTTATGGGCTGGCGCAAACTCGCGCTGGCTTTTTCTGTAGTGCTTCTTATTGCATCCATTGGTTCCCTCGTTATGCGCCAGCTGGAGTGGGGGCTGGATTTTACCGGCGGCACTCTGGTTGAAGTGCACTTTGGTGAGGAAGCGGATCTCCCCGCAATTCGCGCCGCGTTGAACCAGGGCGGATTCGCCGGGGCCATTGTGGTGGCTTTCGGCACTGAAAAGGATGTGTTGATTCGCTTACCTCAGGGGCACTCGCAGGCCGCAGGAGACGACGTACTGCAATTACTGAACAAGGAAGCAGCAGGCGGCGTTGAGCTGCGCCGCGCGGAGTTTGTGGGCCCTCAGGTAGGAGACGAGCTACGCGAGCAGGGCGGCCTTGCCATGCTGCTGGCATTGGGCCTGATCATGCTCTACATCGCCTTCCGTTTTCAGCTCAAGTTTGCCTTGAGCGCCGTTATCGCTTTGGTGCACGATATTGTGATTACCTTGGGCTTCTTTTCGCTTACCGGCCTGGAATTCGATCTCACGGTACTGGCAGCGATACTCGCAGTGATTGGTTACTCGCTCAACGACACCATCGTGGTCTACGACCGCATTCGTGAAAATTTTCGCAAGTTGCGCGGACTATCGCCCGTTGAAGTCGTTAACCGGTCACTCACGGAAACACTCAGCCGCACCGTGGTCACCTCCTTGACCACGGTTCTGGTGCTAGTGTCGCTGGCGATTTTCGGTGGCGATATGATTTTCGGCTTTGCGGTTGCGCTGCTGGTGGGCGTCACCGTGGGCACCTACTCGTCAATTTACATGGCCTCTAACATTTTGCTCATGCTGGGTGTGACCAAAGACGACTTGATGCTGCCTGTGCGCGAGGGTGCGGACCAGGATGGGTTGGCCCCCTGAGTGAGGCCCATGGCAGGGTGGTCACAGGAAATCAGCGGACTACCGGGCTACGTGCAGTAAAACAAACGCTTTCGAGTCGTAGACTAACGGGCCGCCGCAAAATTTTGCGGCTGTTTCTCCGCAGAAAAATATGTAAAATACTCGCCTGATTCGTTGAACAGAGCCGCTTGAGCTCCCTGCTTCTTGTATGCAAAACGTCCACGTTACTGATTATCGCTTGATTATCATTGGTGCAGGGCCTGCTGGCCTCAGCGCTGCTGCGCGTGCTGCGCAGCTTGATGTCGAGAATGGTTTGACCTCACCTTCCTATGTACTTCTTGAGAGCACCTCTGAAATTGCCGCGACCATCCAGGGCTACCAGAAAGGCAAGCATGTGATGGATGAGCCAAGTTTCCTCGACTTGCGCAGCCCGATGCGCTTTGCCTTGGGTACACGGGAAGACGTCCTGGGTAACTGGGGACTGGATGCACAGCGGCATGGGCTGAGTATCCAGTATGACAGTGAGGTGACTGGTATAAGCGGCGCCAGTGGCTCATTTACGGTAACGCTGCGCGGTTCTGAGCCCTTGCGCTGTGCATCAGTGATATTGGCCTGTGGTACGCAGGGCAACTTGCGTCTCATCGGAGTCGAAAACGACCGCCCGTCGGCGTTTGTTCAGTACTCATTGCGGGATGCCTCAGCGTTTTCAGACAAAGTCGTGGTTGTCATCGGTGCAGGGGACTCCGCTATCGAAAATGCGCTTGCCTTGGCGCCGCATAACGACGTGCACATCGTAAACAGGCGTAGCGAGTTCAGCAGGGCAAAAGCGGGCAACCTGAACGCTGTGCTGATGGCGATCAATTCGCCAG
>JANQUV010000002.1:6646-12489 GCA_030730585.1 Haliea sp. | reverse complement strand
AAAATGCAAATAAAAACATCGATACGACCTCTAATATCAACCTCGGCACTCTTTGTGCTCATGTTTTTGGCCGGTTGCGGCGGTGGTGGCTCGGGGGATGACGCTATGCCGCAACCCAATGTGCCGCAGTCTCCGTTAACACCGACACCTAGTCCAGACCCCGATCCAGACCCCGATCCAGACCCCATCCCGCTCCCGGAGCCTCCCGGCGCTGGCGCGCGCACCCTGTTCGAAACGGGCCAGGTGCGTGCGATTGCGCTGTCGCCAGACGGCTCACGCTTGTTTGTGGTCAATACGCCTGCGCATCGCCTGGAGATTTTCGATATCAACGGCGAACAATTGACGCCGGTTGGGACTGTGGCAGTGGGCCTGGAGCCTGTGGCTGTAGCCGCGGTGAGCGCTGATGAGGTTTGGGTCGTCAACCATCTATCGGACAGCGTCAGCATTGTTCGTCTTGATGGTGTAGCGCCCCGCGTAGCCCGAACGTTGTGGGTGGGCGATGAGCCACGCGACATCGTGTTTGCTGGCCCGGGTAACCGGCGCGCGTTTATCAGTGCAGCCTACAGAGGCCAAAATCACCCGGTATTTAGCCCGGCTGATCTCAAGACGCCCGGTTTAGGACGAGCCGATGTGTGGGTTTTTGATACGGACGCGCTGGGCGATAACCCCGGCGGAGAGCCTTTGGCTATCGTCAATTTGTTTGCTGACAGTGTGCGCGGCCTGGCGCGCAATGCGGATGGTAGCCGAGTTTATGCCGCAGCATTTCTTTCCGGTAACCAAACCACAATCCTGCTCAATGAAGCACCAGTGGCGAATGCGAAGCCAGCGCCTGTGCAGAACCAGCAAGGGGTTCGCCAGCCAGATACAGGGCTGATCGTCGGTTTTGACGGTGGTCGCTGGGTTGATGAAGCCGGCAATGATTGGTCGGAGAAGGTACGTTTTAACCTGCCGGACGATGACCTGTTCACGCTGGATGCAATGGCAGATGTGCCGCAGTTACTCGGTCGCCAGCAGGGGTTGGGCACAGTGCTATTCAATGTGGCCAGCAATCCTGTGACGGGTGCTGTTTATGTCAGTAACACCGAGGCGCGCAACCGTGTCCGCTTTGAGGGGCCCGGCAAGTCAGCCAGTTCAGTAAGGGGCCATATCACAGAGCATCGTATCAGCGTGCTGCAAGGCAATGCGATGGTGACCAATCATCTCAACCCGCATGTCGATTTCAGTTTGCCTGAAGGCGCTGCTCTGGCGTCGAACGACAAGCGTATGAGCCTAGCTCAGCCACAAGATATGGCTGTTAGCACAGATGGCAAGACGCTCTATCTCGCCGCGTTTGGTTCTAACCGAATTGCTGCAATTGCCACTGCATCACTGGAGGGGGGCCGTTATGACCCCAGCGCAACGCGGCATTTTGCTGTGCCCGGGGGAGGGCCCAGTGGCTTGGTGCTGAGCCCTTCAGGGAGCACGCTCTATACGTTGTCACGCTACAGCAATACGCTCAGTGCGATTAACACCACCAGCGGTGACGTTGTTGCGACACAGCAGTTGTTTCACCCGGAAGCCGATAGCCTTCGTCGCGGCCGCCGTCTGCTATACGATGCTGACTTGACCTCCGCTAATGGCACAGCATCCTGTGCGAGCTGCCATATTTTCGGCGATGTTGACGGCTTGGCGTGGGATCTTGGTAATCCCGATGCAGACCTGCTGGAAAATCGCAACGAATTCGTGCCTCTGCGCGGCCCAACTCAGGGCGTGTTCCATCCGATGAAAGGCCCGATGACAACCCAGACTTTCCGTGGCATGACGGATAGTGGCCCGATGCACTGGCGCGGCGACCGCGGTGGGCAGAACCGGGCGATGGTGCGCGGAGCGAGAGAGAGCCTGGAGGCCGCTGCGTTCAAAGAGTTCAACCCTGCGTTTGTGGAATTGCTGGGCCGAGAAGAGGTTTTGCCCGCAGAAATGCTGCAAGACTTCACCGACTTCGCGCTCGCCATTACCCCGCCACCCAACGCTATTCGCAACCTGGACAACAGCCTGACGCCCGATCAAGCCGAGGGGCGCCGGGTTTTCTTTGAGGACAATACGACGGGGGGTGTGCTCACCTGTAACCACTGCCATGTGTTGAGCGTTGAGGATCGGCAATTCGGTACGGCCGGTTTGATGACGAACGAAGGCCCGGGTATCACTGAGGATTTCAAAGTAGTGCACTTGCGCAATCTGTACCACAAGGTCGGCATGTTCGGTGCGAGCGTGCCTCGCCCTGGTCAACAGGCGTTGCATATGGGTGATCAGGTGCGTGGGTTCGGTTTGTTACACGATGGAGGTATCGACACCATTAGCAATTTCCTGGCTAGCAGCGTGTTCGGTTTTTCCAGTGATGCACAGCGTGAGAGTGTGGTGGATTTCATGTTTGCGTTCGACGGCAATCTGGCGCCTATCGTCGGCCAGCAGGTGACGGTGGGTGCTGTTCCGGATGCGGCTACTCAAGCGCGTCTGGATCTGCTGGTTGCTCGTGCTGCCAGGGCGCCAGCCGAGTGCGACCTCGTCGTTCATGGTGTTATTGACGGTGTGCAGCGCGGCGCATTAATGCAAGCCAGTAGGCAGTTTCGGACGGATCGCAGTAGTGAGAGCGGCTTCGGTTTGCAGCAACTGATTAGCGTCGCTTCCAGGGCAGGGCAGGAGTTGACGTTTACCTGTGTGCCACTGGGCATGGGTGAGCAAATGGCGCTCGACCGCGATGGTGATGGCGTAGCCGATGGCGATTGAGATCTAACGCTGTCTGTTGCAAGCCTCAATGTGGCAATCCGCTGCAGGGTCGCTTTGGCCGTACTGTGCCCGGTTGCCGTGGTCAATCATGCATCAGGCCAGCGTGCCACCATCTACTACCATCGAGTGCCCGTTAACGTAGCTCGCCTGGCTGCTGCATAGCCAGAGCGCCGCTGCGGCGATCTCGTCTGCGGTGCCCAAGCGCCCGCAGGGGATACTGTTGAGGATCATCTGCTCCAGTGCAGGGCCCTGCTGTAGCGAAGCCTCCAGCATGGGTGTACGTGTTGAGCCTGGCAGTATTGAATTCACGCGCACCCCACTGGTGGCGCACTCCATCGCCGCAGTGCGGGTGAGCCCCAGCACGCCGTGTTTGCTGGCGCAGTAGGGCGACAGCTGCGGAGTTCCGATCAGCCCGGCTCCGGAGGCGATATTGACAATCGCGCCGCGGCCCGCGCTGCGCATTGGCTGCAACTGGTGTTTAAGGCAGAGGAAAACCCCCGTCAAGTTCACGTTAATCACCTCTTGCCAGGCCTCCAGCGAGGTATCGGTCACCGTAGCGGGTTTACCCGCGATACCTGCACTGTTAACGGCGTAGTCCAGCTTGCCAAAGTGACGTAGACAGGCGTCAACGGCAGCCATGCAGGATGCTTCTTCGGTGACGCTGCCGCACAGGGCAATCGCGCCCAGCTCGGCGGTTAATGCCAGCAGCCGGCTCTCATCTCTGTCCATCAGGACCAAACGGCAGCCCTGTGCGGCGAACTGCCGCGCGCAGGCTTCGCCAATGCCTGAGGCAGCGCCGGTTATCAGAGCCACGTTGCCTTGCATATCGCTGTAGAGAGGGGCAGCCATTGTTTTTCTCCTGTTTCCCAAGTTGATACATCATAGCCTGAGAAGGGGGTTGCGGTAGGGTTGCAATCATGACATTTGGCTCTGCGGCAGGGAGTAAAGCCGGGGAGGACGGCGGCACTGATCTCCGCTAGAATGCACGCCCTTTGCAGCCCCGGTTTCCATGTCTCGCTCCCCACCGCCCACCTCCGAACGCTCCGCGATGAACTCCCGGCTGCAGCGTGCCCTGGCTTCTGCTCCGATGGCCTTGGCAGCGGTAGGCGGTGGCGAATTGTTGGCTTGGCTGGGCCAGCCACTCGACCTGCAGAGCGCCAGTGACTTTGCCGATGCGTTCGCAGCGCGTGCTGACCTAGGCCCTGATATGCAGGGCACACCAGGCGGCAGTCGAGCGCCGGATCCACCAGGCACCGGTGGCGCCTATGAGGAGCTGTTGCTCGCAACACGCGGGCGAGTACTCGCTGAGCTGGCCCGCAGTTTTGCTGCGTTTGAGGGTGGCGTAGAGGAGGTATTGATCCCGTTGCCACGCTTTGATTTGCCCAGCGGCTTGGATGGGCTCACCGGAGCCGAACGGCTGCGGCGCTTTTATTCTGCTTGGCAGCGTGAAATGGAGTTACGGGTGCAGGCACTGCGCCGCAGCCTGCGTGACAGCCTGCGCGGAATGTCCGCCGAGTTGGCCGGCTTGGCTGCACTGGACGAAGCTTTCGAGCGTCATGTGTTGCGCGCGGGAGAGGGTGCTTTGGCGAGCCTGCCCTTACTGATGCTGCCGCGCTGGCAGGCTTTGCTGGGCACCGATGCCTTCGCCGAAAACAGTGCATTACTGGTGGCTGAGCTCAAGGAGCTGCTGCTGGCTGAATTGGAACAACGCTTGCAGCCCGCACTCGGGCTGGTGGAGGCGTGTGTAGCGCATAGGGAAAGAGATTGATGGAACGGTTGTTTGCAGGGTTGGTATTTCTTCTGGGTGCTGCACTCATTGCGTGGCTTGCGGCGGGCTTTGCGGCGACCAGCACGCTGGCGCTCGTCGTCACATTGGCCATTGCGGTGGCCTACGTGATTGGCTTTGTCGAATTGTGGGTGTTTCAGCGTGACACGCGCGGCTTGCAGCAGGCATTGCAGCCCGCAGGTGGTGAGCCGCTCGCGCTGGACGCATGGCTGATGTCGCTGCCACCGGCGCTGCGCAGTGCCGCCGGCAAGCGCGTTCAGGGCGAGCCGGTGGCACTGCCTGCGCCCCTGTTGACGCCTTACCTTACCGGCCTGCTGGTGATGCTGGGCTTATTGGGCACGTTCATTGGCATGATGATCGCGCTGCAGGGAGCGGTGGGTGCGCTTGAGGGCAGTACCGAGCTGGCGGCCATCCGCGCGGGGTTAACGGCGCCGATCAAGGGCCTGAGTATGGCGTTTGGTACCTCGGTTGCCGGCGTTGCGGCTTCTGCCGCACTGGGGTTACTGTCGGCGCTGGCCCGGCGCCAGCGCTTGGCTGTGTCGCGCCTGCTGGATACGCAGGCAGGCCTTCTGTTTCCCGGGCATTCGCCCCTGTATTACCGTCAGGAAATGCTCCAGCAGGCCCGTGAGCACACTCGCCAATTGCCGGCGGTGGCAGAGCACATGGCGGCTTTGGTGGCGCAGGTGGACAATTCAACCGAGCGTTTGCATGCGCGCCTGTTGGACGACCAGCAGGGCCTGCAACAGAAGCTGTTGGAGTTGCATTCGGGGCTTATGACGCACGTGGGCCAGTCCCTGCGGGAGAGTTTTGCGGACAGTGGCCGGCAGGCGGGTGAGAGCCTAGCGCCGGTACTGCAAGAGGCGATGCGTACTCTTACCGCTGACGTACAGGCGACGCAAATAGC
This sequence comes from Haliea sp., assembly GCA_030730585.1. GTDB lineage: Bacteria > Pseudomonadota > Gammaproteobacteria > Pseudomonadales > Halieaceae > Haliea. Next base: position 7,036 of record JANQUV010000002.1, on the reverse strand, counting down.
CCTGCGTGACAGCGCGGTGGTGCAAGCCGATGCGCTGGCTGTGGTTCATCAGCAGGCCGCCCAGTCGGTGCAGAACACGCAGGCGGTGGTGACGGCGCAGGCAGCCGCGGTGGCCGCGCAGGATAGCCTGCGTGCGGAGCTTGCGAAAACGGTTAGCGATAGCCGCGCGCTGCTCGGCGCGCAGAGCAGCGAGGCGAGCGCACTGCTGCAGCAGCTTAGCGAGCGGTTCGTCAGCCAGCAGCAGCAGCTGGAAGCGCAGTGGTTGGGTGAGCGAGCGCAGTTTGATGAGCGGCAACTGGCGCGCCATGAATCGCTGTCCGCTACTGTGCAGGCTGCGCTTACCCAGGCATTGACGGCGAACGCCAAGCTCACAGCCGATACGCTAGGCCC
>JANQUV010000002.1:0-6546 GCA_030730585.1 Haliea sp. | reverse complement strand
GGGCGCAGCGATGAGCAACTGGCCTATTACGTGGCACAGGCGCGTGAAGTGATTGATCACAGTGCCTTGGCCCAGCAAAAGCTGCTCGATCAACTGCGGGAAATTAGCCGCAGTGTGTAGTGTGGGGTACAGCGCCGGTGTCTGAATACGAAGAGATCGAGCAGGAGACACCGGTCTGGGCGATTTTCGGCGACCTGATGGCGGCGTTGGTAGGCATTTTTGTGCTGTTGCTGGTGTGGACCTTGGGCCTGCAGGTTGAGCTGTCGCGCTCTTTGCAGGATGAGGTGGCGCTGCGCGAAGCGGAAGTACAGCGGCGCATGGCACTGGAGGAAGCGCTGGCTGACCCGTTAACCAGTAACCGTATTACCCTGCGTGATGGCCGTATCGGTATTAGCGGCCAGCTGCTGTTTGCTCTCAATTCCGCCGACCTGCAGCCTGAGGGCCAAGCGCTGATTGCCAGCCTGGTCGCGCCGCTGGCGGTCTATTTGGGGCAGAGTGACCACCTGTTGATGGTCAGTGGCTTTACCGACGACTTGCCGATTCACTCAGACAATCAAGCGTTTGCGGACAATTGGGAGCTTTCTGCACAGCGTGCCTTAACCGTCACGCGAGCCCTTGTGGACGCTGGCCTTTCCCGGGATCTGGTTTTTGCGTCGGCGTTTGCCGAGCAACAGCCGATTGCGCCCAATACAGACGCGGACAGCCGAGCGCTGAACCGGCGGGTGGAGATTGCCCCCGTGCCAAGAACCCCTCGTGCCGAGCCTGCGGGGTGAGCACCGTGCTTAAGCAGCGGCTGTACGCGCTGGCAGAGGCCGGGGCCAAAACCTGTGCGCCTGCGCGCTTTGCGCGAGCGCAGGCGCTGCTTGAATACATTGAGCGCGAGCCTTTGCCGCCGCATGTGTTGCGGCTTCAGGCGCCATTGATGCGTCAGTTGGATGCCTTACAGCAGGCCTTGGATGAGCATGTTGAAGGCGCGGCGCGCGGTAGCGATCCATGGCCTGGCAGAACGGCGTTGGCGGCGCTGCCACCTGCGCTGCAGCGCGGGGTGCAGGCGATGTCGCCGCCTTCTCCCCGGCGCGCGTTGGAGGCCAGGCTGCGGTTGCAGGAGTTGGAAGCCTTTGGTGGGGTAGATACGCCACAGGCGGAGGTGGCTACGGAGGGTTTGGTGGCTGCCCGGCGTTACCGGGAGTCGCATGCGGCCCAGGTGGTTGCGCAGCTCTTGTTAGAGTTCCGTGCAGCTTTGCCGGAGGCCCCGGGGCCCCTTAACCCCGAAACGCTAGTGATTCGTGCCTTGGCCAAGCTGCAATCGGTGTCACCCGAGTACGTAGAGCGGCTGATGCGCCATGCCGAAGTGCTGTGCACGGTGCAACGAGCAGCGAAAGCGGCCGCACCGGCCCCAGCAGCGCGGCCGCGGCGCCGCAAACCGGCTAAAGCATAGCGAACAGCATCATGGCGAGCCCGGCAACACCCACGCCCAAATGGCGCTGCGCAGGCAGGATTCCCACAATGGCCTTCAGCACGTATCCTTTCGGCTTGGAAAATGGATGAAAAAGCCCATGCGCTGTTTGTTCTTTGTGTTTTGCTGCCTTGCGCTCTTTGCGCGGTCGCTTAGTGCTGTGGCAGACATTCGTGTGGCGGTGGCGGCGAACTTTAGCGCCACATTACACGCGCTGGCTGTGCCCTACAAGGCAGCCACGGGTTACCAGCTGATTGTTAGCCCCGGTGCTACTGGGGCGCTTTACAGTCAAATAGTGAACGGTGCGCCCTTCGATGTGTTTTTGGCCGCAGATAAGTTGCGCCCACAGAAGCTTGAGGAACAAGGGCTGGCGGTTGTGGGCAGCGTGTTTGTCTATGCATTGGGCGTACCGGTTCTGTGGAGCCCTGTGGCCGGGCGAGTTGATGACCAGGGCGCGGTATTGACGCAGGGGCAGTTTCGCCACCTGGCCATCGCTGAACCGCGCACGGCGCCTTATGGGGCCGCTGCACAGGAGATTTTGCAGGCCCTGGGGCTGTGGGACACGCTTGAGCGCCAGGGCCAACTTGTGCGAGGCAGCTCGGTGGCTCAAACGCACAGCCAAATTGCCAGTGGTGCGGCGGAGCTGGGTTTTGTGGCGCTGTCGCAGGTGCGAACCGGGCAGGGCATCAGTGGCTCCTATTGGCTACCGGATCCGGCGCTTTATGCGCCGCTCGCGCAGGCTGCTGTGCTACTGCGCAGGGCATCTGCGAATTCGCAGGCGCGGCATTTTTTGCACTGGTTGCAGCACGACCCGCAGGCCCAGCGCATTATTGAAGCGGCGGGTTACCGGCGTGCTTGAGGCTGGCAGCGGATGATGCTGTCTGCGGACGACATGACGGCCCTGTGGGTGACTGTGCAGTTGGCGGCGGTCAGTACCGGCTTGCTACTGCTGTTGGCGACTCCGTTGGCCTGGTGGCTTGCGCACACGCGTTGGCGCGGGCGTGCGCTGATTGAAGCATTGGTAACCTTGCCACTGGTGTTGCCGCCAACGGTGCTCGGTTTTTACTTGCTGCTGCTGCTGGGCCCGCAAGGTGCAGTCGGTGGATTCTTGGAACGCATCGGCGTGGGGCATCTGGCCTTCAGTTTCAGTGGGCTGGTGGTGGGTTCGATGGTTTATTCCCTGCCCTTTGTCGTGCAGCCTTTGCACAATGCCTTCGCTGCGACCGGTTCGCGCGTGTTGGAAGCGGCGGCAACACTGCGTGCCGCGTCTTTGGACCGTTTCCTGACGATCTCTCTCCCGTTGGCGCGCCGCGGCTACCTGACAGCGGCGGTGTTGGCTTTTGCGCATACCCTCGGCGAATTTGGCGTCATCATTATGCTGGGTGGCAATATTCCCGGCGAAACGCGAGTGGCTTCAATAGCGATTTATAACCATGTAGAAGCCATGGACTATGCTGCTGCGCACGCCTTGGCGCTGATTCTTGTGGTGCTGTCCTTATCGCTGCTGACGCTGGTGTATGCGCTAAATCGCCGTTTGCGGATTGTGGGGGTTACAGGTTGAAGGTGGTTTGGCTAAAGGCGTTCGGAGCTGTTGAGTGAGTATTGATGCGCGCTTTCGGCTACGGCAGGGCGAGTTCTTGCTCGATGTTGATCTGTCGCTGCCCGGAGAGGGTGTGACCGTGATTTTCGGCGCATCCGGTGCCGGCAAAAGCACCCTTTTACGCTGCGTGGCAGGGCTGGAACAGGCGACAGCGGGAGCGCTGAGCGTCAACGGGGTCGTGTGGCAGCGCGAGGCATTTTTTTTACCCGTTCACCAGCGTGCGCTCGGCGTTGTGTTCCAGGAACCCAGTTTGTTTCCGCACTTGAATGGCGCGGGAAACCTGCGCTATGGGCTGAAGCGGACCCCCGTGCATGAGCGACGCATTAGCTGGGACGACGTGGTTCAGCTATTAGGCATCGGGCCTGTGCTGCAGCAGTACCCGCACACCATGTCGGGCGGGGAGAGGCAGCGGATTGCGCTGGGGCGAGCCCTGCTGGCCAGCCCCAGGCTGTTGCTGCTTGATGAGCCTCTGGCTGCACTGGATGACGCTCGCAAAGCGGAAATTTTGCCTTTCCTGGAGCAGCTGCGCGATCACTTTTCGGTGCCCATGTTGTATGTGACCCACAGCCTGCGAGAAGTGGCTCGGCTTGCGGACTCTCTCGTTTTACTGGAGGCGGGAAAGGTGCGGGCGCACGGCCCACTGCAGGCGATGTTAAGCCGGCTAGACTTGCCGCTGGCTTTGGTGGAAGACGCCGGAGTGGTGATAGAGGCGGTAGTGGCAGAGCACGATGCGCAGTGGCATTTGTCGCGTCTGGAGTTTTCCGGCGGCAGTTTATGGGTGACGCGAAGCTCGGAGCCGTTGGGGGCCGCAGTGCGCTGTCGGGTGCTGGCGCGCGATGTCAGCCTGGCGCTTGAGCGCAATGAAAACAGCAGCATAGTCAATTTGCTGCAAGCTGAGGTGGTTGAGGTTGCGGCGGCTGATTTCCCTGCGCATCTTTTGGTCAAGCTCGATGCCGGCGGCACAATTATCCTGTCGCGTATCACGCGCCAGTCGCAGGCGCGTATTCATATTTTTCCAGGGAAACGGTTCTGGGTGCAAATCAAATCGGTGGCCTTGCTGCGCTAGCTAGCGCGTTAAAGCTTCCTCAACATCACCGGTGAAAACAGCCTCAAGCCGAAATACAATTTCAGCGGTGCCGCGCCGTTCGTCTTCAAATGTGTCGCGGCGCCAGAAGTAGCCGGGCTGCACTTCGAGAAACAACCATTTACGGTTGAGGTTCTGCCGGTAGCGCATACCGAAACCGTAGGACTCGGTGAGATGGGTTGGCTGCGTTCTGCCGTTGACAGTACTGTACACGCCAATAACCCTGTTGTTGCTCAGGCGCTGGTTGAGGGTGACTCCGGTATTCCAACCCACGCCATCACGTTTTTCGTCCCAACGCATGCGGTTGTACCACTGCAACAGTCGATTACTGCTGACGGCCACGTCGAGGTCAAGCCTGGTATCGGTGCCAAACCGGTCGTCGGTACGGTAGAGGAGTTCTTGGCGAAAGCGCCCTGATATAGTCTCTGAAAATGGCATCTGGTAGCGGTAGCGGGCGGCCAGTTTTGGGTTGAGCCCGGAGTTGAAGCCGAGGCGAAAATCGACTCTATCGCGGTCGCCTTCGCGGCCGGTAATTTGCAGGGCAACATCATCGGAGCGGTTTTCCTGGTCGCGCAGAAGTTCGTCACCCACACTTCCGCTGTCGTCGTCAGAAAACAGCAAGCTGACGCGTTCATTGAGGTTGGGCAGGTTCACTTTACCGCGCAGGCTGACGCCGGGGTCCCAGCCGTCGGCTTCGTCCCACCCCAGCGAGGGGCGCAGGCGCAGGGTGGAGTATGCGGCTTCAGTATCGACACGGGTAACGCCAAAAAAGCTGTCCATCCAGCTCGCCAGGTCATCGGCCTTGGTTGAGACATAGTCATGGCTTTCATCAAGCCATGGCTTATCTCCGGTATTCCCTTCGGCACTCTCTTGGGTGCTACCTTCGGTACGACCTTCAATATTATCCACATCCTCCGCCTGCACACTTGATGGCAGGAGTTGCAGGAGACTCAAGGTGAGGAGCGCCGGGAAACTGATGGGATGGATGCGCATTTTCATGTCCGTGAAGGTAAACCGGCCAATCGTATAATGACTCTAGCAGGTTCGCTTTGTATACGCTTGACTTATGTAGGGAAATTCGGCCATTCGTCTTGGGTGACAAAAAAGCGCTCGCGCTCGTTGCCGTGCGCATCCAATGTGGCGAGCAACTGGGGCTTACCACCACGCTCAAAGTGCGGCCGAAGATGGGCTGCCAGCTCGCTGGGCGACACCCCCGGCCCTGCCGCGCGCAGGGGTGCCAGCCACTGCAGCCGCGGCACAACCAGCTGTTCACCCGTGGTTTGCGTAAGCCATTCCTGCAAAGGGTACCAGCGTCGCAGTGGTCGTTGTGTGTTGTAACCAACGGGCGGCAACAGGGTGTGATCACAAGGCGCAAACAGGCTGCCGGCTAAGACGATCTCGCGGATGGGTGCTACCGTATGCACAGCAGCGAGCACAGCGTGCGCTGCGGGGTGGCGCGACAGTTGAACTTGATGTTCCAGCAGGCGCTGCAGTTTGAGGTCGAGGCGATCGATGGCATTCGGTCCCAGCCACTGATGGGCGTTACTGTGGTTTGCCCCGGTGGGTGACTCACCACAGCCGAGGTAGAACTTCACAGCCAGCTCCAAGTGAACAGCGGTTTCGCGCCGGTGGCACCAGTACAGGCAGTCAAACTCGCCCAGTGTCCGGCCGCCATCGCGCACTGCGAGATTGCGTGCAACGAGGTCTGTTTCGCTGTCTGCATGCAGAAAAAACTGCCACAGCCGCTCGAAGTAAACGCCGAGCCGCGTTGAGGGGTGTGCTTGCAGCCAGTCGAGCAGGGGCCGGGGGTTATGCTCCAGCGACAGTAGCCATTGTTTACGCTCGCTGGTAAGCGGAAAGCTGGCGGTGGTTACCGTATTTGAGCAGGGTTGCAGCATTGGCGGCGCAAAGCAGGCCCACGCCAGGTCTCGGACTTGAGGCTGCCGCAAATTCAGTGCTGGCAGCGCGTTTGCATCGAAAGCATTCTGCATGGGCGGCTTCTCGGCTTCTGGAGTTTTTGACGGTGCAGCCGCGGTGGCAGGCGCCGCAGCGCGAGCTTAGTGTAGTGTTCTGAGTCTGCAGAGTTTAACCGGATACGGCTTTCTGCGCGCTGTGGCGCTGAACTGTGTGGAGTTCAGGGTAGTATCGCCATTGAAAAAAATGACGGGCGCAGTCCATTATTCAGGCCGCCCCTGCAGTGAGCCCGCACAGAGGAGATTCAGTTGTGACCGCGAATTATTCAGCAGCAACACCCTGCCGCCTTGATCAGGTGCCCGCCTGGGACATTGAAACCGATGTTGTGGTTGTGGGCTTCGGCATTGCCGGTGCCTGCGCGGCAATCGAAGCCGCGAGCACCGGCGCATCCGTGACGGTGCTTGAGGTGGCGGGTACACACGGCGGCAGTGC
>JANQUV010000001.1 GCA_030730585.1 Haliea sp. | reverse complement strand
ACAAGCCTATTAGCGCCCTCAGGCAGTGGCAGCCACGGCCCATTCCACCCTTCTGACGGCGTCCGTCCCAAATGAACTTCGAAACGACCCGCCGAATCGGCCTGAAGATCTCTACCACTGAGTGAAGCATGAGCACGATATTGCGGGTAGTCGGTAACAACCTGCACAGCAGTTAGCTTTGCACTGCCGAGTGTTCCCGACAAACGGTAGCTCGCATCATCTTGCAAGGCTGCGCCCAGGTAGCGCGCATCGGCACTGTCCAATCCCCATTTATTAATATTCGTGGCACCAACACGCAGCAAAGGCAGGGCCGTATCAGCTGCAGCTAGCGTCTGTTGCACACCACTAGATAACTGTTGCGTGAGATACAGAAGCGCCTCGGCGCGATCTTTTTCGTTTCCCTGGGGGTGCTCACGTAAGAAAGCAGTGCCCGTATCTCGAGCCGCATTCATAAAAGCTTCCCATGCGACGATATCAGCTGGTTCCTCCGCTGCAAACGTGGCCACGGAAGCCAAAGTCCCCACGCAGACGACCCTGCATAACAACCGGCTCAACACAGGCCTACCCCGCAATCAATAAAAAAAGGGGCACCCCCTAAAGGGCACCCCTGCAAGCGATATCGCTCAAACTTTACAATCAGTACTCGTAGGTGATGTCCAAGCCGTAGGTGCGCGGCGGGCCATATTCTTCTGTGGTCAAACCCAGGGCACCGAAGTTAATGCCAAAGGTAGGATAGTCGTCATCTGTCAGGTTGCGGCCCCACAGTGCAACAGACATCATGCCGTCACCCACCTTGATGCTTTCCAGGCTCAAGCGAGCGTCGACCAGAGTTCGCTCGTCCATGATCGCGTGATCATAAATGACCGGCTGGCCACTGACGTTGCCCGTCCACAGGGCGGACTCGTACCACTCATCCTGCCAGTTCACCTGCACATAGCCGCGGATATCGCCGAAAGAGGTACGGGCGAACACGTAGTCTGCAGAGGCGTTGATCTGGTTGTCAGGGAAGCCACGCTTAGCGGCATCCTTGGTTTCAACACAGGTGCCAGAGGTACCACACAACTCCGGGAACTGATCAAAGTCACCGGTTACGTAGGAGTACGCAACACTCAGCAGCAGATCTTCCGCAGGCGCCACCTGAATTTCCAGTTCGCCACCCCAACGGTCCGCCTCACCGGCGTTGGTAATCACGCTGGTTGCCTGGCCGCCATCAGTCTTGATCTGACTAACTTGCAGGTCTTCATACACGTAGGTGTACACAGAGCCGTTGATGCGCAGGCGGTTATCCCACCATTCACTCTTCAGGCCCAGCTCCCACTGCTCCATGGTTTCTTCTTCGTAGGGGTTGTCAAACACCTCTCCGTTAAAACCGCCACTGCGATAGCCCGTTGCGTAGCGAAGGAAACCGTTCATGTCATCGGTCAACTGGTACGCCGCCGTAAGGTTACCGCTAACGTTGGAGAAATCCTCTTCACGGCTGATTGAGCGCGCAGGCGTGACACCAAACGGCGATACCACCTGCGAATAGTCGTAGAAAATATCCTTGGTTTCCTCGGTATAACGGATACCGGCCGTCAACGAGAGACGATCTTCAAGAACATTGGGACGCCATGTGGCTTGAGTGAATGCTGCAATCGAGTCTGTTCCATTTTCGTAATACTGAGTGCCCGCACCCGCCAATGGCGCACTGAAAATGGCCGCACGGTCAAACTTCCCTTCATCCTCAAAGTAGTAGAGGCCTACTACATAGTCGACGCGGTCAGTGGCACCGATGATGTTGAATTCCTGAGAGGTCTGCTCGTACTTCGAACGCGTGTCTTGCTTGGAGTGGTTCACTCCCAGGCTATCGATGCCCGCCCAAAGGCCGTCCACGAAGGGATAGGAGAACCCTGAAGAAGGGCCGTACAGCTGTGCCAGGGTGAGGTGCACGAGGTCGGAGTAAACGCCCACACCGTTTTCGTCCAGCGTGCTGTCGATATTCTCAAGGTCACCAAATACGTAGGTTTCCAGCTCACGATAGGCAGTAATTGAACGGAAAGTCACATCACCCAGGGCACCCATATCACCGAGTTCCCAGTTCAAGGTGAGCGTATGTCCCTCAACCTCACTTTCAGACCTTGGGGTAAAGTCGGATACCGCCGCGCTGACGCGGCCCTGGCCGTCAGCTTCAATGCCTTGGTAAACACCAATAGTTTCCTGCAAGGAAGGGATCCAGCGTGACGCAATTCGCGGATCGCTACCGGGAATGCTGGCCCAGAACTGTGCACCCTGCAAAACACCCTGCATGGCAGAAATACGGCTAACGTTACCGGCAGGATCCAGCGCAGTGAAGCCAGTCACCTTTTGCAAGCCACCTTGTTCGTCAAGCTCGCTGCTGTCATAGCTGTAATTGACAGTCAGTGCATCGGTCGGCTCCCACATCAGCGAGATGCGGTAAGCTTCGCGGTCAATGCTATCGTAACCGGGGCCACCGTTAAGGCTGTCATAAAGCGGATCGCGCTCGCGGGTCTGGAAGCCAAACGCCCCAGACAGTTTACCCAGGCCCTCACCGACTTCACCCACCGAGGGCAGGTCCATGTTCAGCTTGAGCGCCTGTTCGTCATATTTACCCAGCGTGCCCTTGACACGAATACCCAGCTCGCCCGTAGGCTTGCGTGAGATAAAATTCACTGCGCCCGCGGTTGAGTTGCGGCCGTACAGGGTGCCCTGGGGGCCGCGCAAAACTTCTATACGCTCCAGTTCCGCGACGTCGAGCGCTGAACCTTGCATTTTGCCCACGTAAACGCCGTCCAGATAAACCGCTACCGCTGGATCTAGCGACAGGTTCGCAGGGCTACCGCCCGCGAAACCGCGGATGGCGAGGCTGGTCGCGCCGCGTGAACCGGGGGCATTAAATCCGCTCAAACCCGGCACCTGGCCAATCAGGCTTTCTGTATTCTCAATGCCGCGCTGCTCAAGCGCACCGGCTGTGAGTGCCGTAATAGAGATTGGAGTTTCCTGTGTGCTTTCAGCGCGTTTCTGCGCGGTAACAATCACCTCTTCAAGCGCAGTAACCTGTGCCTGTGCCGCCACGCTCATGCTCAAGGCTATTGAGGACAGAGCCAAAGCCATTGGGCGCGGGGCGAAACTGGATAATTTCTTCATGGGGATCCTCTCATGCGGGTCGGACAATTATCCCTACATGGCTCGGTAGCAATGCGGGCTCTTATATTCTGGTGGGCAAACCGGCAATCACCGGGTTGATTCTCACCACGCCAAAACTTTTCTGCGGTTATGTTTTAGACGGTGGGCAACTTTACACTGCGAAACTGACACAGAAAAGTGATCAGTTACCAAAAGTTCAGGAGGTGGTGCAAATAGCAATACCATGCGGCCTGTCACACAGCGGAACTATTTCGCCTCGGGCCCTGGTAACTTCACTTCAGGCCATGGCGCCTTCGGCTTTGACTGAGAAGCCGCCGCCCAAAAAGGCCGCCGCAACCGCCAGCTCTGCATCAACACTGTACTTGGGGTCGGATAGCCAGCTCAGCAAGCCGTAGACATAGATACCGGTGATGTAATGCGTGATGCGCTCGACACTGATATCCGTGCGCACTTCACCACGTGCCACGCCATCGCTCAGGAGGCTGCAAAAACTGCTGTGAAGCAGTGGCCAACGGTGTTGGTCTACGCTATAAACAGGGTCTTCGTAGGCACGTAGGGCGAGTATGAGCAGGGCACGGGTGAGCGTAGGGGTTTTCCGAGTCATGTCAGCGCTATAGGCGAAGAAACGGGCCAGCTGCTCACAGCATGTCCCGCCCTCAGTGCGAAAGCGCTCAATAGCCGCAGAGAATCTGTCATCCACGCCCGGCACCAGCGCCTGCAGAATCGCCATTTTACTGGGAAAATAGTTGAACAACGTGGGCTTGGAGATGTCCGCTGCATCCGCCAAAGCTTCGACCGTGACCGCATCGTACCCTTGGCGAGTAAACAAGCTGCGCGCTGTTCGCAATATACGCTCTCGGGTTTCGCGCTTTTTGCGCTCCCGGCGGCCTTCGCCCTCGATTGCTATATTCATGACCTTAACTGCCGTCTATTATTTTACCTTCGACGGCAATGTAACGTTAAAGACAGCCTATTACCATGCTCTTAAGCGAAAAACTTGCACCATCAGCGGCTGTAGGCACGCATATTCAATCCAAAGGCCGCAACCAGATCCCGCATCAGTTCCACCACGCCGCCGCCAAAAGTGTTGATTTGGCACTTACGGAACTCTTCTTCCAAATCACCCCGCAGGGCCGCCCCCGGACTGCTACGATGCAGCGTACTTGCAGGCCCCATCGCATCCATCAACAAACGATATACATCAATCAGACCTTCTGTACTAAAGGCTTTCATGGCCGACGCATAAGCGACTTCTGGCTCGCCATGCTCCATGCTCCATGCCATACGCCAAGTCATCAGGCGCATCGCCTCCAGGCGGGCATAACACTCGGCGAGCAAACGCTGCACGGTCGGGTCATCAATTGGCCGATCACCTGCCGCATTCGCCTCCCGCGCCCACGCCAGCACATCCTGATACAGCCCGTATGCATAAATTCCGATTGCCGCCAGGCCAACGCGCTCATGGTTCAACTGAGAGGTGATCAGCTTCCAGCCTCCATTCACGGCGCCGCAGATCATATCGTTAGGGCAGCGCACATCATTGTAATAGCTGATGTTGGTGCGCACCCCACCCACCGTGTGAATAGGCGCGAACGTAAACCCGGCCTGGTGTGCATCCACCATAAAAATGCTGATGCCCGCATGTGGGCGAGCCGCAGCGGTGTCACTGCGCGCCGCAAGCCAAATGTAGTCTGCAGCCTCGGCACTTGATGTGTACACCTTGGTGCCGTTAATCACCCAGTCATCCCCTTCAAGCACGGCTGTGGTCTTCAGGGCGGCCAGATCCGAACCCGCATCTGACTCGGTATACCCGATTGCAAAATGCAGTTCACCGGCCGCTATCTTGGGCAGAAAAAAATCTTTGTGCGCCGCTGAACCGTGCGCCATGATCGCAGGGGCAACTGTTGAAATGGTCACAAAGGGCAAAGGAGCCCTGGCCAGTTGTGCCTCCTCGAAGAAAATCATTTGATCCATTGGACCGCGGCCCTGCCCGCCGTATTCCTCAGGCCAGCCGAGGGCTAACCAGCCATCCTTGCCAATCTGGCGAATCACAGACTTGTACGCATCACCGCCCTCGTTGCCGCGGGTTGCATCAATCAGCTCCGGTGTCATCAGCGACTGGAAGTAGGTTCGCAGTTCTTTGCGCAGAGCTTGCTGCTCGGCTGTATATTCAATATGCACGGTCATTCATCTCCGAAGCTGAATTGCATTGCGATGATTATTATTGAATTTGGATTCAATATCAATAATAATCATTGCACACTCTGATCGTACGAACTCAATGACTACACGAGGTGACACATCTCCCCTACGACGCCAAAAAGGCGAGCTTGCACGTGAGCGCCTGAAAAGTGCCGCAGTAACCCTGCTCGACGGTGTCGGTTATCACCAACTCAGAGTTAAAGATATTACGACAGAAGCCGGTGTAGCAGCGGGTCTGTTTCATCATTATTACAGCGGCCTTGACGCCCTGATCAAGGAAATTCTGGAAGACCATATCGCCGCCTTTGAGGCGACCGAGCAAATTGAGCGCGATGTCAGCAAGGGCGACTGGTTCAGCCGACTGCGCTCCCACTACCGGGTCGCGGTGCAGGCACATGCCGCACATCCCGGCATCATGCGCTGTATCGACCAGTTTTGTGTCGATGACCCTGCATTCCGTGCGCGCTGGCAGGCATCTTACAACCGCCGCCTGAAGCTGCTGACCGCCGTGTTTCCTTATGTGTTTCCGGCCAGTGACCTGAGTGAGAATGAGGTGAACCTGCTGGTCTATGCGCTCAGCGGCATTGGGCAGGACGTGTTGCGCGCCTACTACATCGAGCGCCAGCCGGACCTGGTCGCGCTGGGCCTGCAAGAAGAGGAGCTCGCTGAATGGCTGGCGGCGCTGTTTTATCGCGGCTTGTTCGCCTGCAACCCGCCCCGGCGCCTGCTGCGCCATGCCGACAAAATTCTCTGCCTGAAAAGATAATGCGGCAGCGGGACATCGGCAGAGCGAAGAACAGGAACGTGCACAATGTTGAGCGCGAGTTAAGCGTCATTCAGGCGCCCTCAAGCTACACTCTGAATATTAGATAGGATCACAAGAACATGCAGCGTGCGAAACGCTGCCCAACGGGAGACAGACCATGGATTTTTCGCTAAGTGAAGATCAGGCCGCCATCGCCGAGTTAGCCACGCGGATATTCCGCGATCAGGTAGACGACGCGGCACGTGTACGGCATCAGAGCAGCTTCGACCATGATCTCTGGCACAAACTCGCCAGCTCGGGGCTTACGGGCCTGGGCTTGAGCGAAGCCAATGGCGGCTCAGCCATGGGGTTCATTGCTCAATGCCTTGTGGCACAAGCCCAAGGCGGGGTGCTGGCACAGATTCCGCTAGCGGAAACCCTGCTTGCCGCTTATGCACTGGAGCAGGGTGGCGTAAACGAAGGGCTGGCCAAAGTAGCCGATGGAAGCACCCATCTGACGATTTCACTGGCGACAGGTTTACACCTCGAAGGGCAAGCCCTTAGCGGGGAATTGAGCATGGTGCCATGGGCAGAGGGCGCCCTCTACATCGTCGCCTGCGTGGGAGACCGCCTCATCGCCTTCGCAACCGCAGAAGCAGACATGACTGTGGTGCCGCAGAAAGTCAGCAATGGTCGTCCCACCCATCTGCTGCAAATCCGACGGGCAACCGCTATCGATCTAGGTGGCCGCGACAGCATCGCCAGCCTGCGGCAGCGGCAGCAGGTCCTCACCGCGTCAATACAGCTGGGGGTGGCCAGCGAAGCGCTGGCGCGCACCGCCCTATACACCAGTGAACGCAAACAATTCGGCAAGGCACTAGCCGGCTTTCAGGCCGTGGCCCACCGCGCGGCAGATGGCTACATGGACATAGAAGCACTCAGAGGTGTCGTCGACAGTGCCATGTGGCGTATTGACCAGGGGCTGGATGCCACGCTGCAAGCAGGGGCCGCTCGCTGGTGGGCTGCGGAGACATCACATCGCGTCTCACACACGGCGCAGCACCTGCATGGCGGCATAGGTGCCGATATCGAGTACCCTATTCATCGATTCTTTCTCTGGTCCAAGCAACTTGAGTTTGATCTTGGAGGTGCTGCACACCAACTCGCTGATATGGGCAAATATCTGGCCAGCAACCCTCAGTCTGGCGTAACGCTGTGACTACTCCTCGCCTCACATTTTCGTGTTTCTGGAGCACCGCATGAACGTACTGCACTTTGATCGCATTGAAGATCGCCACCTTGGGCGTGCGCTGAGCCTGCAAGCCAGCCAGCAGCCCGACGCCCTGTTTCTCATGTTCGGAGAAGATCACTACACCTTTGCCCAGACAGACCAGCGCGTGAATGAACTGGCTGCCGGGCTTGCCGCCCTCGGGCTAGGCAAAGGCGACCGTGTTGCGTTCTACATGGGCAGTGCGCCAGAGGTAATTTTCCTTGCGCTGGCAACCAACAAGCTGGGCGCTGTCTGGAGCCCTGTCAACTCAGACTACAAAGGCACCTGGCTCAGCGAGACCATCAATCGAACCCGCGCACATATCGTGGTGACGGACGATGCACACGCCGGCCGCCTGCATGAAGTACACGACGACCTTGAGGTGGTTCATTTCGTCAACCTAGGCAACAGTAACACTCTGCCTGATGCCATGGACTTCCAAAGCCTTTATGTAACCGGTGCTACCGAGCCTGACATGTCAGGGCAAACCTACGGCGACACCTGCGCGGTTTTGTGGACTTCCGGCACTACCGGACGATCCAAGGGCGTCATGCAAAGTCACAACGTGTGGTTTAACGCGGTGGCGTCCGGCGATGCGCTCTACGGCACTCGCAGCGGCGACATCATCTATAGCGTTCTGCCCATGTACAATTCAGCTGCGTGGGTAACCTCAGTACTCCGGGCTCTGATTGTGGGTATTCCACTGGCTGTTGATACTTCCTTTTCCGTCAGCAACTTTTGGGAGCGTGTGGATTACTACAAAGCCACACAGAGCTTTACGCTTGGCGCCATGCACATGTTCCTTTGGAACTCACCGGAACAGGAAGACGACGCCTCACATACGTTGCGCAAGCTTATGGCTGTGCCGATGCCTGCAGACGTTGCCGGCCCGTTCAGCAAGCGCTTCGCAGTAGAACTTCTGCCACAGGGCCTGGGCCAAAGTGAGGCCATGCAGCTGGTGATTGTGACACCGGAGGAGACAAGCCTCCCGCCGGGCAGCTGCGGCAAGCCCGCGAAAGCCCTCGAAGCACGCCTGGTGGACGAGGCAGGCCAGGACGTTGCCGACGGAGAACCCGGTGAACTTTGGGTGCGGCCGAAACAGGCGCATGTAATCTTCAATGGCTATTTCGATGACCCGGAAGCGACCGCGGCGGCCTATGAGGGCGACTGGTACAAGACCGGTGACATGCTCAAGCGTCGAGAAGATGGCTATTACTTTTTTTCTGACCGTAAAAAAGACGCCGTACGGCTCAAAGGCCGCAATATCTCTACATTCGAAGTGGAAATGGTGGCGCGACGCCATCCGGCGCTGGCCGACTGCGCCGCGTTTGGCGTTCCCAGCGACATTCTCGAGTCCGAAACAGAGCTCAAATTGAACTACATTTTGAAGCCCGGTCAAGACCTTACGCATGAGCAACTAGCCCGCTTTATCAACGATAACGCGCCCTATTTCTTTGTCCCGCGCTATCTTGAGCACGTGAGCGCTTTACCGTATACACCCACCAATAAAGTGCAAAAGTTCAAGCTCCGCGAGGCCGGCATTACAGTAGCCACCTGGGACGGCAGGGCAGAAGGGTTTAAAGCGGAGCGTTAGCGCGGCCATAGAGGCCAAGCACGTGGTATCTTGGCCTCTCGTACCAACAACGATAGTGGAGAAACGGGCCTGATGTCGAAGGGCAATTTTGTCAAAGCCGCGCTGGTGCTGGTCGCTGTAGCCACCCTGGCCTTCGCGACAGGAGCCGGCTTGGCACTGCGCGGTACACTATCGGATCTATTGGGCACCAGAGTTGCTCTGCCAAACCAAAGCACCGCAGGCCAACAGAAACCCAAGCCGGACAAAGAGCGTGCACGGCGGCCCGGTGAGCCGGCGCCCTACTACGGTGACTTGCGGTCACTCGCGGCCGTGAATGTTCGTGATGCCGCATTGGACCCCGTCGCTGAGGGGCTGCAATACCCTTGGGCCATGGAGCTGCTTTCACCCACTGAAGCCCTTGTCAGTGAACACGGCGGCACACTGCAGCGCGTCAATTTGCGTGACGGCAGCAAGACAGCGATATCGGGGCTGCCGGCCGTTCCATCAGGGAAGGGGCAAGTGGGCCTTATGGACATCGCATTGCACCCGCAATTCGGCTCCAATCACCTGGTCTATTTCACACACGCCATGGAAAGCCCAAACAAACCTGCTCACTACGCAACAGCCCTCAGCCGCGCGCAGCTTGTCGACGATGAATTGCTGAACGTTGAACTTTTGCTGGTGGCTGAACCGTATACACGCGCAGCTGCCAACTTCGGCGGCGCTATCGCTTTCGACAGCGCTGGCTACCTGTATGTCAGCATTGGTGACCGCACCATTAACACACGTGCACAAGACCCAAGACTGTTGCACGGCAAGATTTTACGCCTGACCGCGGACGGTTCCACCCCCGCCGACAACCCGTTTATCGGCAGCTCAGAGGTTGATCCACGTATTTACGCCATGGGTGTTCGAAATGCACAAGGATTGGTGTTTGATACCATTTCAGAGCTGCTTTTTGAAGCAGAGCACGGCCCCATGGGAGGCGACGAGGTCAACATTATTGAGGCCGGCCGCAACTATGGCTGGCCCACGATAACCTACGGCGCCAACTACACCACCGAGAACATAGGGCTTGGCACCCACCTGGCTGGCATGGAGCAACCGTTGTACTTTTATTTGCCGTCTATCGCAGCATCCCCAATCACCATTTACCGTGGCACGATGTTCCCCGAGTGGGAGGGCCATCTGCTGGTTGGTGCACTCAAAGGTGCGCATGTCAGCAAGCTCGCGTTGGTGGATGGACAAGTGCGCTCCGCACGCGCCATTCTCAGCGAAGCCAAAGGCCGTATACGGGACCTCAAAGTGGCATCAGACGGGTCCCTATACCTCTTGGTCCAAAATGGAGGGAGGATCATGCGCCTGCACCGCAATCCCAACGGGAACGATGCGGAAGCGTCAAAGGAGCGTGAGGGGGTGACCTTATACACGCAGCTGTGCAGCACCTGTCATAGCTCTGGCCAGCCCGATGTGCCGCAAATCGATCGCCCCCAGGATTGGGAAACTGCTCTCGCCCAAGATATTGGCGTTCTCTATAAGAACACGTTGCTCGGCATAGGCGATATGCCCGCAAAGGGCCTCTGCGAAAATTGTACTGACGACGAGATTCGCGCCGCAGTCGACTTTATGGTCGCCAAAGTGGCGAAAGCACGGAATTCTTCGTCGATAGCCCCCTGACGCTGCTACTCTGACTGCACATAGTCATACCGTCTTAAGGGGATGGCACACTCCGCATCATTTACGGCGTGTTAATGCCGTGTACCGACCGCAGGCGGCGCAGCTCAGCGGGATCCAATAGCGGGTCGCCCATAGACTCGCGCCACTGCTGCAGAGTGCGATGCAGCTCCTCCCGAATGCCCAAGTATGCGGGGTCATCTGCAAGGTTCCTCATTTCGTAAGGGTCCAGCTGCAAATCATAGAGTTCCAGAGCTGGCGGAAACTCTTGAGTTTGGTAGGCACGCGCTGCGCCTTCGCTCACTACTAACGCATTACCTGGCCTGGTCCGGCCCTCATAGGGAAGCGGGTTGCGGCGCCCTGCATCAAGGTTGTGAATTAGCTTAAAGCGGTCACCGCGGACGGACCTGCGTGGATAGAAATGCTCTTTAGCATGACTGGTGTACTCGGTGAACAACCACCGTCGCCAATCGCCGGGCAGATTGCCCCGCATGACCTCACGTAACGATGCTCCAGCCATCGGTGCCGACTTCAACTTCACCGCGTCCAGCACCGTAGGCAGCAGGTCGACTGTCGACACAAGAGCTCGGCTACGAGAACTCGGAGTCCCCACTTCGGGCCAACTTATGATGAGCGGAATTCTAACCCCCGCTTCGTAACTGGTCCCCTTGGCCCGCGTGAAAGGGGGGCCATGATCACCCAAAAAAATAATGACTGTGTTGTCGCGCACACCGCGCGCCGACAATACATCGAGCAGCATACCCACTCCTGCATCCAGGCGACTGACCGCGTTGTAATAAATAGCAACTTCTTCGCGGATTAACGGGCCGTCAAGGCCGAGATAGGGGAAGGGCTCAATCTCCTCGCGGCTACGCGGCTGCGGGGGAAGGCCCAAGAGCTGATTCGCACTGTCGTCAAACGGCCTGTGCGGGTCAAAGAGGTTTACGTAAAGAAAAAACGGACTGTTGCCGGCTTTGCCAAGAAACTCGTCAGCCAACCTGGCCACCTCACCGACGTCGCGAGAAGCCATGGCATTGTTGCTACGCGCCCACTCATAATCAAACGGGAACGGCTCGTCGGGGCCAACATGGAGCTTGCCCAGAATGCCTGTGAAATAGCCGGCCCCGTGCAACAATGACGGCATGGTCTCGATGCCCGGTTTGAGTTGATATTCCGGGAGGCTAGCCGCAAGCCCTAGCTGCCCATTTTGCATCGGATAGAGCCCACTTAAAATCGAACTCCGTGAAGAACTGCAGGAGGCCTGAGTTACATAGGCTTGTTCAAAAAGTACGCCGGCCGCTGCGAGCTGATCAATATTAGGGGTCTGCGCTTGGCTGTCGCCATAGACACCTAGTTGGGGCCCAAGATCATCGGCCACAATCAACAACACATTGAGCGCATCAGCTGCAGGCTGAACCTCACTAATGTTGTTGCCTTGCGTCAAAGCGCTGCTATCTGACGACGAACCGCCGTCACAGGCAGTTGCCAAGAACACACCCATCGTTACCAACATGACGGAGGTGGTATACGCGAACCAACGAAACATCGAACTCCCCTCGAAGCGAAATCTGTCTTGCGCACAGGCCATACCAAGCCACGCATCATAACCTTTTCCGCATAAAAAACCCCGAGGCGCGTAAGCACCTCGGGGTGGGTATTAAAGCCTGGCGAGAGCCCACCCCGCGGTATCGGGTGTGACCTACTACAGGTGACGAGTTTCCACTCGCCATCCCTACGGGACGCCGCTGGCGCCTCCTTACCGTTCACCTGCGGTGAACAGGTGCGGTCACATGAGCCCTTGTAGTGGGAGAGAATCACGCAATCCAAACAAAAAACCCCCAGCCAAACGGCTGGGGGTTGTCTGTTTGAAGCCTGGCGATGACCTACTCTCACATGGGGAGACCCCACACTACCATCGGCGAT